>DATKMF010000175.1:0-128513 GCA_035542015.1 Candidatus Cybelea sp. | reverse complement strand
CATTTCAAGCTTTTGACGCTGAACGCAATTCTCTGGTTCGAGAGGCGAAAGGCGATTCTCCATCCCGTAAAGGCTGGGTAAAGGTTGCTTGTAGAAGAGCCATGCATGTTCCGACGATGCGTGCGTCGCGGTGTGCTGAATTTTCAGGTTGTTTGATTCTGTCTACGCTGGGTCTAGGTTGCAGAGCCGAACCACGGCGCGTCACCCGCGGATCGCGATCTTCCGATGCAGCATTCACGTTTCAAACAGCGCACCGATTATACCACGGTCGGCGTTGCGTGTCTTTGCAGCGTTGGGGTGAATTCGGGAATATGCAGGGAAACTTGCATGCACGGAGCATCAGGTTCGCGCATTCGATGACGAATTCCGAGGCTCCAGATGCTGATGGCAAGCAAGAGAACAAGCACACCAAGCATCATCAAGAAGCTCCCTGCTTTCCCGAGCACTGCGGTTTCAGCCGAGAGGCCGGCTGTGGAACTCTCCCGGGATACGCACCAGAACCATCCGCTGACGGCGATCGGAGCCACGCCGGCGCAAATGAATAGTGCACCGATCACTTCGGATGGCTCGCCTTGTGCAGGCCGCGGATGGAGCGGCTGAGCGCGCGATCGGTCATGGGGCCGGGGAGCACAGGAGAGGCCCGGCGATCCAGGGCTAGGCGCCGGGGCGTCCGGAAAACAACGCCATTGCGGTCATTGCGGTGTCATGCTGAGAATGCAGCATAAGCGGGCGTCAGTCGCCGCGGGCGATCGCGACAGCGATCGCGGAGGAGGCCAGCGGAGACCGGCAAGGGGCCGGATCCGGCCGTGAACCTAGGAGAAGGGGAGAACCGTGACAAGAGGACTTCGGCTCTGGAATCGCGTGATGATCGGCGCCGGGCTCGGCGTCCTCCTGCCCCTGCTGCTGACCGCGGCTCCGGCGCGCGCTTCTGTGATTCTCAGCCTGAGCGATGCGGTCGCTGCGCCGGGCGATACGGGCGACTATCTGGACGCCACCCTCACGAACACGGGACCGGCCATCACGGTGGCCGCGTTCTCGTTCGGCGTGTCGGTAGCGCCCGGGTCGGGCGTCAACTTCACCAGCGTTACGACCGACACCGTTGTCCATCCGTACATCTTCGCGGGGAATTCGCTGTTCGCGCCCGACATCACCAATCCGGGCCAGACGCTGCCGTCGAATGCCATCGGCGCGAGCGATGTGCCCGCGGACCCGTTCGGTTTCACCAGCTTGGCGACGGGTGAGTCGCTGGCACTGGGTCATATCCTCTTCAATGTCGACTCCTCGGCATCGCCGGGTGCTGTGGCCGTGATCGTGACGGCCTACCCCTTCACCAGTCTTGCCGATAAGGACGCAAACAATATCAACATCGACAGCCTGGTCGGGGGCACCATCCACATCAACGCGGCCATCACGCCGATCCCCGGAACGAGCCTGCTGTTCGTCACGGCGCTGGCGGGATTGACCCTTGTGCTCCGGAAGCGGAGCGACACGGAAAAAGTGCCGCCGGGCGAGCGCCGGCGGACCTGATCTCAGGCGTGTTGGCGGCGACGGCCGAATCTGTGTCCTACCGGAGCGAAACTCGGCCCGGAAATCGGTATGCAACAGAGATCAAAGAGCCTAGCCTCCTTTCGATCGGGCGTTCCGGGAGAGAGGCGTAGACATGGGATATCCGGTTCCGGAGAATGAAGCGGGGCGGATCGAAGCCTTGCACTCCTACGGCATTCTCGATAGCGCGCCTGAGATCGCCTATGACGATCTGACCGAGCTCGCGGCGCAGATCTGCGGTTGCCCGGTCGCTTATATCACCTTCATCGACGAGGACCGCGGCTGGCTGAAGTCGAAATACGGCCTTCCCGCGGAGGTGAACCAAGTGCCGCGCGAAATCGGTTTTTGCTCCGTGACGATCTGCGGGCAGGAAATGATCATGAGTCCGGATCTCACCGCCGACGATCGATTCAAGCAGAATCCGATGGTCAGCGGCGATCCCGGCTTCCGATTCTATTGCGCCGCACCGCTGATCACCTCCGAAGGCTATGCCCTGGGGACGATCTGCACGATGGACTTCCGGCCAAAGACCCTGGACCCGCAGCAGCAGGAATCGCTGCGCCGGCTGCGCGGTCAGGTGATGGCGCAGCTGGAGTTGCGCCGCAGGCTGGTCGAGAGCGACAACATTATGCGGGAGCTCGATGTATCGCGCGCCGCCGCCGCGGCGGCACACCGCAAGACCGAGGACCTGCTGGCCAACATCCTGCCGCAATCGATCGCCGTCGAACTCCGCGACAACGGCAAGGTGGCGCCGCGCTACTTTCCTTCGGCGACGATCCTGTTCGCCGATTTCAAGGGCTTCACGCAATTGACGGAGCAGCTGGAGCCGGCGGCGCTGATCGGGCTGCTCGATCAGTATTTTTCCATGTTCGACGAGATCGTGGCGCGCCACGATCTCGAGAAGCTGAAGACCATCGGCGATTCCTATATGGCGGTCGCTGGCGTGCCCTACGAGAACCGCTCGCATCCGGCGCAGGCGGCACTGGCGGCGCTGGAAATGCAGGCAGCTGTCCAGAAGATGAAGGCGCAGCGCGAGAAGATCCGCTTGCCGGCCTTGGACCTCAGGATCGGCCTGCACACCGGTCCGGTGATCGCCGGCGTCGTCGGCAAGCGGAAGTTCACTTACGACATCTGGGGCGATGCCGTGAACATCGCGGCCCGCATGGAGGAGGCGGGTGAGCCGGGCCGGATCAACCTCTCCAGCGCGGTCAAGGATCGACTGGCCGCCTATTTCGACCTTACGCCCCGCGGCAGCGTCGAGGCGAAGAACAAGGGACAGATCGAGATGTTCTTCCTCGATCGCGTGAAGCCGGAGTTCGCGAAGGATCCGCAAGGGCGGACGGCCAACGACAAGCTCAGGGCCGAAATGGGCCGGGCCACTAGATAGCTGTCAGTTTCTTCCACTCAACAACGCGCGCGACCGCCAGCGCCTGGATTTCCGCCACGCCTTCGAAGTCGGATGAAGAATGAATATCGACGATCCACGATGGTCGCGGCTGGTCGGAGGCTATCGGATACCCTACGATCCCCGGAAGGCACTGCGCGCCCTGCAACAGGGCGGCGAGATCGAAAGCGCCTGGAAAGAACTCTGGAACGAGCTCCACCACCAAGGCGACGTCGGCGAGGCTTCCTATGCGGCGGTGCCCCATCTCGTCCGCATTCACGCCGCGCGTGGTGTTCCGGACTGGAATACCTATGCTTTGGCGGTCATCATCGAGGATGCGCGCCGCCAAGGCCGTAATCCCGCGCTCCCGGATTATTTGCGCGAGGACTATGAGGGCGCTTGGCGCGAACTGCTGGAACTTGGGTTGCGCGAACTTGCGGATGCCAAGGAAACGACGTTAGTCACCAGCATCATCGGGGCCATCGCGATGGGCAAGGGGTTGTTCGTGCTCGGCCGTCTGGCCGTGATGTTCACGGAAGACGAGCTTCAGGAAATGATCGACGGAAAATGATCGACAGCGCCCTAGTTGCGCCCGCTCAACAGCCCGCGCGCCACGACCTGCGCCTGGATCTCGGCGGCGCCTTCGAAGATGTTGAGGATCCGGGCGTCGCACAGCACGCGGCTGATCGGATATTCCTGGGCGTAGCCGTTGCCGCCGTGGATCTGCAGCGCGTTATCGGCGTTCGACCAGGCGACGCGGGCGGCGAGGAGCTTCGCCATGCCGGCAGGGATGTCGCAGCGGCGGTCGCTGTCCTTCTCCCGCGCGGCGAAATAGGCGAGCTGTCGCGCGATCATGGTCTCGACCGCCATCCAGGCCAGCTTCCCCGAGATGCGCGGGAAGCTGAAGATCGGCTTGCCGAACTGGATGCGCTCCCGGGCGTATTTGAGCCCCAGCTCCATGGCGCATTGCGCGACACCGACGGCGCGGGCGGCGGTCTGGATCCGCGCGCTCTCGAAGGTCGCCATCAGTTGCTTGAAGCCTTCGCCTTCCTTCTCGCCGAGCAGGTTCTCAGCCTTCACAGCGAACCCGTCGAAGGAGAGCTCGTATTCCTTCATGCCGCGATAGCCGAGCACCGGGATCTCGCCGCCTTTCATGCCGGGTGCGGGGAAGGGGTTCTCCGCCGTGCCGCGCGGCTTCTCGGCGATGAACATCGAGAGGCCGCGATAGTCGCTCGAGCTGGGATCGGTGCGCGCCAGCAGCGTCATCACGTCGCTGCGCGACGCATGGGTGATCCAGGTCTTGTTGCCGGTGATCTTGTAGACGTCGCCGTCTCTCACGGCGCGCGTGCGCAAGGAGCCGAGATCGGAGCCGGTGTTGGGCTCGGTGAAGACCGCCGTCGGGAGGGTCTCACCCGAGGCGAGCTTTGGCAGCCATTTCCGCTTCTGCGCCTCGGTGCCGCCGAGGCGGATCAACTCCGCCGCGATCTCGGAGCGCGTGCCGAGCGAGCCCAAACCGATATAGCCTCGCGCCAGCTCTTCGGTGACCACGCACATGGCGAGCTTGCCCAGGCCGGCGCCGCCGAACTCCTCCGGCACGGTCAAGCCGAACACGCCCATCTCGGCGAGCTGCCCGATCACCTCCAGCGGGATCAGCTCGTCCTCCAGGTGCCAGTGATGCGCATCCTCGCGGTGCGCTTCGGCGAAGGCGTGGAACTGGTCGCGGATGATGGTGAGCGCCTCATCATCGAGGCCGACATCGCCAAACTGATCGCCCGAGAGGCAGGCGGCGAGGGCGGAACGGGCGAGGGCGGTGTTGCCACCGGAGATCAGGTCCTCGATCTTCTCCAGCGGCTTCAAATCCGCGGCGGTGAGACCGAGATCGATGGGACGCACGATCTCGCTCTGGCTCATCGGAAAGCCGCCACCGATCTGCGCCAGATACTCGCCGAAGCCGATCTGCAGGATCAGCGCTTCGGCACCGCCGAGCTTGCCTGCGGCGTCGAGACGCTCCGCCCAGGCCAGCAGCTGTCCAAGCGCGGTCGCATAGGTCGCGAGCCAGGCGAAGCCATGGGCGGCGTATTGCGCGCGGTCGAGAGCGTTCGCATCGACCTTGCCGTCGGGTGCTGCCTGGCGCGCAACCTGGCGTCGCGCCGCTTCGACGATGGCCTCCGCAGCCGCCACTCCGACGCGGCAGCGCGCGAGCAGGTCCGGCAGCAGCGGAACGGTGTCCGCCGCGCCGGTCGCGAGAGGGACGGCCATCTATTCGTCCATGCAGTCTTCGAGCGTGCGCCTTCCCGGGCGCTTGGCCTGGACCAGCACGGCCATGTTGCCCGGCTTGTGCTGGTTCTTCCACATCTTCATATGCGCCTCGGGGATATCCTCCCAGGGGAACACTTCGGACATGCAGGGATCGATGCGTCGCTCGATCACGAGATGGTTGGCCTGGCTGGCCTGCAGGAGGTTGGCGAAATGGCTGCCCTGGATGCGTTTCTGCCGCATCCAGACGAAGCGCGCGTCGAAGGTGATGTTGTAGCCGGTGGTGCCGGCGCAGAACACGACCATGCCGCCGCGCTTCACCACGAAGCAGGAGACCGGGAAGGTCGCTTCGCCGGGATGCTCGAAAACGAAGTCGACGTCGATGCCCTTGCCGGTGATGTCCCAGATCGCCTTGCCGAAGGCACGGCACTTCTTCATGTACTCGGCGTAGGCCGCTGCATCATCCACGTCGGGCAGCTGGCCCCAGCAATCGAAGTCGCTGCGGTTGATGACGCCCTTGGCGCCCAGCTGCAGCACGAAGTCGCGCTTCGATTCATCGGAGATGACGCCGATTGCATTGGCGCCGGCGGTGGAGATCAGCTGCACGGCCATTGAGCCCAGACCGCCGGAAGCGCCCCAGACCAACACATTGTGTCCGGGCCGGAGGATATGCGGGCGATGGCCGAACAGCATGCGATAGGCGGTGGCGAGCGTCAGTGTATAGCAGGCGCTCTCCTCCCAGGTCAGATGCTTCGGCCGCGCCATCAGCTGACGCGCCTGTACCCGGCAGAACTGGGCGAAGGACCCGTCCGGCGTCTCGTAACCCCAGATGCGCTGGGAGGGCGAGAACATCGGGTCGCCGCCGTTGCACTCCTCGTCGTCGCCGTCGTCCTGGTTACAATGAACCACGACCTCGTCGCCGACCTTCCAACGCTTCACCTTGGAGCCGATGGCCCAGACGATGCCCGCCGCATCCGAGCCGGCGATGTGATATTCGGCCTTGTGCACGTCGAAGGGCGAAATCGGCTTGCCGAGGCCGGCCCAGACGCCGTTGTAGTTGACCCCGGCCGCCATCACCATGACGACGACCTCGTCGGAATCCGGCTCCGGGGTCGGCACGATCTCGACCTGCATGGACTTGTCGGGTGGGCCATGGCGCTCGCGCCGGATGGCCCAAGCATACATCTTGGGGGGCAGCTGCCCGAGCGGCGGGATTTCGCCGAGCTCGTAAACTTCTCGCAGGGCGCCCTTTGCACCCCGGGCTTTGATCGGAACCACAGCGGCGCTGTCGCTCATCGGCCGTTTCCTTTTCCCGAGACGCGGCTTCCCGCGACTCAATGCTTTTGCATACGCGAAGGTTGCGCATGGTGCCTTCGCGCTCGCAGCAGGGTCAAGGTGGAAAACGTCATTAACTGTCTCGCTTCGGGGCGAGTTTGTTGCAAAAGTGCCGAAATGACGCTGATCAAGACATTTAGTGTCTGCCGGGGACGGCGCAGCGCATCAAAATGGCAAAAGAAACGCCCGGCTTTCGCCGGGCGCCAGGCCGAGGCATTAGGCCTCTACGACAGGAACCCAGGTCCGTGGGTGGGGAGACCGGGCCAGAGAAGGGTTCCGTCGGCGCTTTTGTGGTCCGGTCGGGGGTCCGGAGCCACAGCGCTTTTATTATTCCGTCAAGCGCCCCCTAATCCTTGTTGGTCTGTTCCTCTCAGTGGTGCTCGTTGCAGCAGAACGCGCCGACGGCCGCGCCCGCCGCGCCGCCGATCAGTGCACCCGCCACCGGCGCTCCGGTCAGCAGGCCGATACCCGCCCCGCCTGCCGCGCCAATAGCGCCGCCAGACAAGGTCCGCTGCTCCTGCCCGTTCATTCCGGCGCATCCAGCGGTAGAAACCAAGACTGCCGCGAGGACCGAACCCGCGAGCAGTCGCTTCACTGCTGAGACTCCAGTCAAATTCGATCGGACAATTGTCCCGTCGGCCCGTGTCGTAGGGTGTAAACGATCGAGGGCCCGAAAAGTTCTCGCCAACATCTCGATTCTCCTCTTCTTCCGCGAAGGCAGAACGGACAGATGTGAATTCAAAGGGTTAGGCCGGCAACCTCAAGGAACAGCGTTCCCGGACGGCCTCCCGGCCTATCTTCGAGAGGCCGTCGAGTTGCTGGTTAACTGGTTTCGGCCGCGGCTTACTGAGAGCCGCGGGGTTGTCGCCTAGAGCCGGAAGCGCAGGCTCACGAATGGCGGCGGCGAGTAATAGACCGGCGGCGGCGGCGCGTAGTAAACCGGCGGCGGCGGCGCGTAGTAGACCGGCGGAGGTGGCGCGTAGTAGACCGGCGGGGGCGGAGCGTAATAGTAGCCGGGGCTGTAATAGCCGCCCGAGCCTATGAACACACTGCCACCCCAGCTGCCGCCGCCATGATGATGCCAGTCGTCGTGGCCCCAGCCACCGTGGTCCCAGCCACCGCCACCGCCATGGTGCCAGTCATCGGCTTGCGCTGCTGAAAGGTTCGTCGCCATCAGAGCGATACCGGCGGCAACCGCCGCGGCAATCGTCTTCTTACCCGTCAGGCGAAACATGATGCATTCTCCACTTCTCTGCCGGCCGCCTGCCGCCCTGCGCGACAGCGACCCATTCAGTAAACGCGATAACCCGCCACTTCCCTTCTGCGTTCCAGGTCACATCGGCGTGAGTCTCCGCGAATCCCTGGAAGACCCGGAGTTTCAATGATCAGCGGGAGATTGCGGCGGTTTCAAGGCGCGGGTTTGCCTTCCCATCACCTGGCGAACGCTCCATTGACTTTGAACCGTCCACATGGATACTGGCGCCGGATTCGTGGCGATTTGAACCGGCTTGCGGCCACGTAAAACAAGCAGCTAAAAGGGTCTGGGACACGCATTTTGCACCTCGACCTTCCGGGTCGAGGTGTTTTTGTTCCAGGAGGTTCTCATGGCGAACAAGCGTGAAACCAAGCGCAACTGGCGGCCGGCGACGCGTCTGGTCCATGCCGGGCAGCAGCGCTCCGCCTTCAAGGAGACGGCCGAAGCGGTCTACCTCACCTCCGGCTATGTCTACGACAGCGCCGAGGAGGCGGAGGCGGCCTTCAACAATTCCCAGCCGCGCTTCGTCTATTCCCGCTTCGGCAACCCGACCGTCGCCATGTTCGAGGAGCGCATGGCCGACCTCGAAGGCGCGGAAGCCGCGCGCGCCACGGCGAGCGGCATGGCCGCGGTCTTCGCAGCGCTGGCCTGCCAGCTGAAATCCGGCGACCGCGTGGTTTCGTCGGACGCGCTCTTCGGCTCCTGCCAATACATCCAGGCCGAAATCTTCCCGAAATGGGGGATCGAGACGGAGTTCGTCGATGGCCGCGACACCGCAGCCTGGGCGCGGGCGCTTTCCAAACCGACCAAGGCCGTATTCCTGGAGACTCCCAGCAATCCCGGGCTGCGCCTGGTCGATTTGCAGGCGGTGACCGATCTCGCGCATAAGGCGGGCGCTACCGTCGTGGTCGACAACGTCTTCGCGACGCCGCTGTTGCAGCAGCCACTGAAGCTCGGAGCCGACGTGGTGGTGTATTCCGCGACCAAGCACATCGACGGCCAAGGCCGCGCGCTGGGCGGTGTCGTCCTCGGCACACAGAAGTTCATTCTCGAGACGCTGCAGCCCTTCCTGCGGCATACCGGGCCTTCACTGAGCCCGATGAACGCCTGGATCCTGCTGAAGGGTCTCGAAACGCTGGAACTGCGTGTGCGGCATCAGTCGGCAAGCGCCGCGACGATTGCCACCGCGATCGAGGGCAATCCCAATCTCTCGCAGGTTCTGTATCCGACGCTGAACAGCTTCCCGCAGCGCGACTTGGCGGCGCGTCAAATGGACGGTGGCGGCACAATGGTCGCCTTCAGCCTGAAGGATGGCAAGCGCGCCGCCTTCAACTTCCTGAACGCGCTCAACCTGGTGCTGATCTCCAACAACCTCGGCGATTCGAAATCGCTGGCGACCCATCCGGCGACCACGACGCATCAGCGCCTGACGCCGGAGCAGCGCGCGCAACAAGGCATCGACGACGGCATGATCCGCGTCTCGGTCGGACTCGAGGACCCGCGCGACCTCATCGAAGACATCGAGCGGGCCCTCAAGCTGGCCTGATGGCTACCGCGCAGCCGCGGCGGCTTCGGTGTCGTAGATGCCCCAGAGGCGGGTGATCTTCCCGTTCTTCACGGTGAAGACGTGGACCCATTCGCATTCGAACACCTTGCCGGAGGGGAGTGCCCTGCAGCGCTCCCAGCCGAGCACAGTCACGTGGTCGCCGGCGGCGATGAATTCGCGCGGCTCGAAGACCTGGACATCGTCGTGGGCGGCGACGTCGGCAAACCATTTGACGATGTCCGCCTTCTTGAACTTGCCGGTATAGGGCACGCGCTTGGTGCCGCGGAACTGCCAGTCGATCTTGTCGTCCGCCATGGCCGCGATCGCGGCGATGTCGCCCCGGCCGAAGGCGGCATAGGCTTGCTTGATCACGTCCACTGCAGTGCTTTTCTTGACGAGCGTGTCCATTTTTCCCTCCCAAAAGGTTGGTTGTGGCATCGCTGATTGCGCGGCAAAGCGCCGCTTGGATGCGGCGGTTCGGCCTTGCTGTGCGCGCCGTCACACGGCAATATTGCAGTGCACAATGAAGAAGCCGGCAGGACGCAGGGGATGAGGATGAGCGGCGAGGGCGGGAGCAAGCGCGAGCGGGACCAACCCTGGCTGTTCCGGACCTATTCCGGTCACAGCTCGGCCAAGGCCTCTAACGCGCTCTATCGCACCAATCTCGCCCGCGGCCAGACCGGCCTTTCGGTCGCCTTCGATCTACCGACCCAGACCGGCTATGACGCCGATCATCCGCTGGCCAAGGGCGAGGTCGGCAAGGTCGGCGTGCCGATCTCCCATCTCGGCGACATGGCTGCGCTGTTCGACGGGCTGCCGCTCGACCGCATGAATACGTCGATGACCATCAACGCGACGGCGCCCTGGCTCCTGGCGCTCTACATCGCCGTGGCCGAGCGCCAGGGTGTCGCGCGCAAGGCGCTGCAGGGCACGGTGCAGAACGACATCATCAAGGAATATCTCTCGCGCGGCACCTATATCTTTCCGCCCAAGCCTTCGCTGCGCCTGACCTCGGACGTGATCAGCTTCGCCTGCCGCGAAGTGCCGAAATGGAATCCGACCAATGTCTGCTCCTATCACCTGCAGGAGGCGGGGGCGACGCCGGTTCAGGAGCTCGCCTATGCGCTGGCGACCGCGGTCGCGGTGCTCGACGCGGTGAAGGCTTCGGGACAGGTCGTCGCGGCGGAGTTTCCCGAAGTCGTTGGTCGCATCAGCTTCTTCGTCAATGCGGGCCTGAAGTTCATCACCGAGATGTGCAAGATGCGCGCCTTCTCGGAGCTCTGGGACGAGATCACGCACGAACGCTACGGCGTCGAAGACCCAAAGCTGCGCCGCTTCCGCTATGGCGTGCAGGTGAACAGCCTGGGCCTGACCGAGCAGCAGCCGGAGAACAACGTCTATCGCATCCTCCTGGAGATGCTGGCGGTGACGCTCAGCAAGAATGCCCGGGCCCGGGCTGTGCAGCTCCCCGCCTGGAACGAGGCGCTGGGACTGCCGCGGCCTTGGGACCAGCAATGGTCGCTCAGGCTGCAGCAGATCGTGGCCTACGAGACCGATCTGCTGGACTACGGCGATATCTTCGACGGCTCGACCGTGATCGCCGGGAAGGTCGAAGCGCTGAAAGCAGAGGCGCGTGCCGAGCTCGCGCGCATCGAAGCGCTGGGCGGCGCCATCGCGGCAATCGAGAGCAGCTACATGAAGCAGCGCCTGGTCGAATCCAACGCACGGCGTCTGGCCGAGATCGAATCCGGTCGCCAGATCGTGGTCGGCGTCAACAAGTTCACCGAGAGCGCACCATCGCCGCTGACCGCGGGCGCGGACGGCGGATTCATGACGGTCGATGAGGGCGCGGAAGCGGAGCAGATTGCGCAGCTGCAAGCCTGGCGCGCCCGGCGTGACGCCTCTGCGGCCGCCGCCGCGATGGAGAATCTGGAAGCCGACGCGCGCTCCGGCACGAACATCATGGAAGCCTCGATCGAATGCGCTCGCGCCGGCGTCACCACGGGCGAATGGGGCGAGCGCCTGCGCCGCGTGTTCGGCGAATATCGCGCGCCGACGGGCGTCGGCCGCGCGGTGGTCGAGGGCTCGCGCGTCGATCTCGCCACCATCCGGCGCCGCGTGGAGTCCGTGTCGACGACGCTGGGCCGGCGCATCAAGATACTGGTTGGCAAGCCCGGCCTCGATGGTCATTCCAACGGCGCCGAGCAGATCGCGGTCCGCGCCCGCGACACCGGGATGGAGGTGGTCTACGAGGGCATCCGCCTGACGCCCGCCGCGATCGTCAATACGGCGCTGGAGGAGGGGGTGCATGTGATCGGCCTCTCCATCCTCTCCGGCTCTCATGTGGCACTGGTCGATGAAGTGATGGAGCGCTTGAGGCACAATGGACTGGGCGAGATCCCGGTCGTCGTCGGCGGCATCATCCCGCCAGCCGATGAAGAGCGCCTGCTGAGCTCCGGCGTGGCGAGGGTCTACACGCCGAAGGACTACGACCTCAACGCGATCATGGGCGAGATCGTCGACCTGGTCGAAGCGCGGCAGCCGAAGGCTGCCTGAGCGGATCCGATGCCAACGCCGTCCTATCGCGAAGCGTCAACGCCACGGCATCGCGGCTTTGGCCATCCGTTTCAGGCCGAGCTCGCCGAGCTGCTCGCCTGGCGCCGAGACGTTCGCCACTTCCGCACCGATCCCGTTCCGGAAGCCGTGATCGAACGGTTGCTCGATCTTGCTTGCCTTGCACCATCGGTCGGCAATTCGCAGCCCTGGCGCTTCGTCACCGTGGATGCGCCCGAGCGCCGCGCCGCGATCATTGCGAACTACGAAGCGGCGAACGGCCAGGCGCTCGGCGGCTATCGCGGCGAGCGTGCGGCACTCTATGCGGCCCTCAAGCTCTCGGGTCTCAAGGAAGCACCGGTGCATCTCGCCGTATTCAACGACGAAGCCACGGCACAAGGTCGCGGCCTCGGTCGTATGACCATGCCGGAGACGCTTCGCTACTCCAGCGTGATCGCCGTCCATACGCTCTGGCTCGCGGCGCGGGCCCGCGGGCTCGGCCTCGGCTGGGTCTCGATCCTGGACCCCGCGGCGGCGGCGCGCGCGCTCGACGTGCCGCAGGACTGGTGGCTGATCGCCTACCTCTGCATCGGTTGGCCGGTCGCCGACGACATCGAGCCCGAGCTGCAGCAGCGCGGTTGGCAGGGGCGGGAGAGCGCCTGCCGGACAGTGCTCCGGCGCTGAACCCGGGGTCGTGCAAGTCCTGGCATTTGCCGCAAAAACGAATAGCATTGTGTTTGCATCTGCGGTTGTGTTTACCGATAAGTTAATGTTTGCATGATCGACTCGGGCAGCCGCACACGGTCCTGACGGCTTCGAGGCAAGGTTGGGAGAGGTTCTCCAACATCTGACTGAAGGGCGAGGCATTTGGCTGACGCTGCTCGTCGCGTTCCTGGCCGGGGGTGGGTGCGTCCTGTTGGTGACCCTTGCCTGGCACCGCTTCCGCTCCGGGGGCGCTTCGGCGGATGAGCGCACACTCGCACAATTCCGGCAGCTGACGGATGCGACGTTCAGCGGCGTGCTCGCCTATCGCCACGGCGTGATCCTCGACGTCAATGCCGCGCTCTGCCGTTTCATGGGCTGCCAGGCATCGGAGCTGGTCGGACACAAACTCACGGAATTCGTCGCCCCGCACTGCGTCGACCGGCTGCTGCAGCGAATCAAGGACAATGCGCTCGAGAACGAGGAGTTCGACGTCATCGTCAAATCGGGCGAGCAGCGCACCGTGGAGGTGATCACCCGCATCGTCGAGTATGCCGGCGGCGACGCGCGGGTGACGGCACTGCGCGACATCACCGAGCGCAAGCGTGACGACATGCTGCGGTCCGACGAGCGGCGGATCCTGACCGGAATCGCCGAGAACCGGCCGCTATCTGAGACCCTCAACCGCGTTTGCCGCGCGGCCGAAGCGGTGCTGCCGGGTTCGATGTGCTCGGTGCTCCTGATCACGCCGGAGGGGCGCGTGCACACGGTCGCTGCGCCGAACCTGCCCGAGGCATACAGCAAGGCGATCGAGGGCGCGCCAATCGGGCCTTGCGCCGGGTCCTGCGGCACAGCGGCCTATCGCAAGCAGACCGTGATCGTCGCCGACATCGAGACCGATCCGCTCTGGGCCGATTACAAGCAATACGCGCTGCCGCACGGGCTCAGGGCCTGCTGGTCGGTCCCGCTGATCGCGCGCAACGGCCGCGTGCTCGGCACCTTCGCCACCTACCACAAGCGGCCCTATGCGCCGGGCGACTACGATCTGGGCGTGATCGACCGCCTCGCGGCTTCGGCGGCGATCGCCATCCAGCGCAGCCAGATGCATGAAGACCTGATCGCCGCCCGCGATCACGCCGAGGCGGCCAGCCGTGCCAAGTCCGACTTTCTCGCCAACATGAGCCACGAGCTGCGGACGCCTTTGAACGCGATCCTCGGCTTCAGCGAGATCATCTCGCGCCAGACGCTCGGTCCCGATGCGCAGGGACGCTACATCGAATACGCCAACGACATCCACGAGAGCGGCACGTATCTCCTCTCGCTGATCACCGACATCCTCGACGTGGCAAGGGTGGAGGCGGGCAAGGTCCGGATCGATCGCGAGCGCTGCGGCGTCGCTGCCGTGGTCGAGGAGCAGCTCCGGGTCATTCGCCGGGCCTATCCGGACGCGGCTCCCGTCGTGCCTAAGCTCGAGACAGATTGCCCGGACCTGCTGGTCGACCACCGGGCCTTCGGGCAGGTTCTGATCAACGTCATCGGCAATGCGGCGAAATTCACCCCGGCCGAAGGCGCGATCACCGTTTCCTGCGACGCGCGCGGGCCGGGCTTGCGCGTCCGCATCGAGGACACGGGCCCCGGCATTCCGGCCAACATGCTGGAAGAGATCGGCAAGCCGTTCCGCCAGGTAGCGAGCGCCTACAACCGCCGCCATCCCGGCACCGGCCTCGGCCTCTACATCTCGCGCTCGCTGATGCGCCTCCACGGCGGCGAGCTGGAAGTGGCGAGCACGTTCGGCAAGGGCACCACGATCACGCTGGTCTTTCCGGAAGAATGCGTGCTGCGAGAAGCGCGCGAAGCAGCGAGCACGAAGGTCGCCATGGCAGGGCAGTAGCCTAGATCCCGATCTGCCCGCGATGCCGTAGCAGCTGATCGGCCAGCACCACGGCCATCATCGCCTCGCCGACCGGCACTGCGCGGATGCCGACGCAGGGGTCGTGGCGGCCCTGGGTCGAGGTTTCGACCTCCTCGCCCGTGATGGTGACGCTCTTCCGCGGCGTGTTGATGGAACTGGTCGGCTTCACCGCAAACCGCACCACGATGTCCTGGCCGGTCGAGATGCCGCCGAGGATGCCGCCCGCCTGGTTGGAGAGGAACTTGACCTTGCCATTGTCCATCCGCATCTCGTCGGCGTTCTCCTCGCCGGACAATTCCGCGGCGCCGAACCCAGCGCCGATTTCCACACCTTTGACTGCGTTGATGCTCATCATGGCCGCGGCGAGGTCCGCGTCGAGCTTACCGTAGATCGGCGCGCCGAGACCGACCGGTACATTGCGCGCCACCACTTCGATGACGGCGCCGGTCGACGATCCCGCCTTGCGTGTCTCGTCCAGATGACCTTCCCAGCGTTGCACGATCGCGGCATCGGGCGACCAGAACGGATTGCGCTCGGTCTCGGCCCAATCCCAGTTGCCGCGGTCGATCTTGTGCGGCCCGATCTGGATGAGCGCGCCCCGGATCTCGACCGGTTCGGGCAGGACATGGTTCAGCACCAGCCGCGCGACCGCACCAGCAGCGACCCGGCTCGCGGTCTCCCGCGCCGACGAGCGTCCGCCGCCGCGATAATCACGAATGCCGTATTTGGCCCAGTAGGTGTAGTCGGCGTGGCCCGGGCGGAACTGGTCGCGGATCTTGGAGTAGTCCTTGCTGCGCTGATCCTCGTTCTTGATCAGCAGCGAGATCGGCGTGCCGGTGGTCAGGTCCTCGAACACGCCGGAGAAGATCTCGACCGCGTCGGGCTCGCGGCGCTGGGTCACGAACCGCGATTGACCGGGTTTCCGCTTGTCGAGCCAGTGCTGGATGTCCTCGGCACGCAACCGGATACCCGGCGGTGTCCCGTCGACCACGCAGCCGATCGCCGGGCCATGGCTCTCGCCCCAGGTGGTGAAGCGGAATAGCTGGCCGAAGGTATTGTGCGACATGAGAAGCGCGGCTGGATCAGTCGCCGCGGGCGCTGAAGTTCTTCAGCATCTCCGCCAGCTCGCCGGCCGCATCGGTGCGCATCATGCCGACGAGATTGTAGCCGGCATCGACGTGATGCATCTCGCCGGTGACGCCGCGGGATAGGTCGCTCAGGAGATAGAGCCCAGCGCCGCCCACGTCGTCGATCGTCACGTTGCGCTTCAAGGGCGCGTTGAGCTCGTTCCATCTGAGGATATGCCGGAAGTCGCCGATGCCCGAGGCGGCGAGGGTCTTAATCGGCCCGGCGGAGATCGCATTGACCCGGATGTTCGACGGTCCGAGATCGGCGGCGAGATAGCGCACCGAGGCCTCCAGCGCCGCCTTGGCGACGCCCATCACGTTGTAATGCGGCATCACCTTCTCGGCGCCGAAATAGGTGAGGGTGAGCAAGCTGCCGCCATTCGGCATCAGATGTCGCGCCCGGGCGCAGACCGTGGTGAAGGAGAAGCAGGAGATATCCAGCGTCTGGGCGAAATTCTGCCGCGTCGTGTCGACGTAGAGGCCTTTGAGCTGATCCTTGTCGGAGAAGGCCACCGCGTGCACCAGGAAGTCGAGTCCACCCCAGGCCGACTTGATCTCCGAGAAGACGCTGTCGACGCTGGCGTCGTCGGTCACATCACAGGGCAGCACGATCTTGGAGTTCAATGACTGCGCCAGCGGCCGCACGCGCTTCTCCAGCGCCTCGCCTTGGAAGGTAAAGGCGAGCTCGGCGCCGGCGTCGGCGGCGGCCTTGGCGATGCCCCAGGCGATCGACCGGTCGTTGGCAACGCCCATGATGAGGCCGCGCCTGCCGGTCATCAGCCCACGCTTTTCCGTCATATGTTGGACCTTGGGATTCCGGGAGGAAGAATTGCGATTATCGCCGCATCCTACACGATTGCCCCGTCCGGTCAATCAAGCCGGCGCGTCACGAACACCCAGGACGCTTGTCAATTCAAGCGCTTAGGGGATCGGGCTTCAGCTCTTGGAAAACTTCTCGCGCACGTCGGCATCGGTGCCGTGGCTCTTCGCCCAGCGGTCGATCGACTGTTCGAGCTCGGCATCCATCTGGCGCGGCAGCATCACCACGAAGCGCACAAATTGATCGCCGCGCTGGCCCGATCTCGGGTCCACGATGCCCTTGCCCTTGAGACGCAGCTGGGTGCCGGTGTTGCTATTCTTCGGCACCTTGAGCGAGACTTGGCCGTCGACTGTCGGCACGGTGATCTGTCCGCCCAGCACGGCTTCCGCGAGCGAAATCGGGCATTCGAGCAACACGTCGTTGCCGTCGCGCTCGAAATAGGGATGCTCCGTCACCGTGATCTCGACGAAGGCGTCACCGTTGGATGCTCCGCCCGAGCCGGGAAGACCCTGGCCCTTGAGGCGCAGGGTCTGACCGTCCAAGGTGCCGGCGGGGATGGTGATGTCGAGCGTCTTCCCGTCGGAGAGCGTCAGGCGCTTCTTGGCGCCGCGCGCGGCCTCGAGGAACGAGACCTCGGCCTTGTAGGATACGTCGGCGCCGCGCATCTTGACGCCGGCTCGCCCCGCGCCGCCGCGCCCGAAATTGAAGAAGTCGCGGAATAGGTCTTCCGCGAACTCGTCGTCGAGCCCGAGATCCGCCGCCCGGGGCCCACGTCCGCGCGTCCCCGTGCCGCCGGCGCCCCCAGAGCCGCCGTAGCCGCGGCCGCCCCAGCCGGCGAAACCGCGGGGATTGCCGTTCTCGTCGATCTCGCCGGCGTCGAACTTGCGGCGCTTCTCGGCATCCGAGAGAAGGTCGTAGGCCGCGGTCGCTTCCTTGAACTGCTGCTCGACCTTCTTGTTGCCCGGGTTGACGTCGGGATGCAGGCGTTTCGCCAGCTTGCGATACGCCTTCTTGATCTCATCCGCGGTCGCGCTGGGCGCGACGCCGAGCGTCTTATAGGGATCGGCCATACTCAAAGCTCTCCTCGCCGCCCAAGTTAAGGGTTGGCCTCCTTCCCGACAAGGGGCCGGCCCACAACCTCTTGTGATGTACGCCCCAGGATCCCCACATCATCGGCGAGCCGCCACGCTGGCCGGGCCGCGCGCCCGCGGCTATTCTGCCGGACATAAGAGACGACAGTGAGCTGAGAATGAGTGACGCCTCCAGCGATACCGGGACCATGGATGCCGCGGAAACCCATCCCTGGTCCGAGCCATTCCGCCGCTTCGAATCCTGGTTCGCCGAGGCGGAGAGATCCGAGCCGGCCGATGCCAACGCCATGGCGCTGGCGACAGTCGGTCCCGACGGCATGCCTTCCGTGCGCATGGTCCTGCTCAAGGGCCATGACGAGCACGGCTTCGTCTTCTACACCAACTATGAAAGCAAGAAAGGCCGCCAGCTGCTCGCGACGGGAAAGGCAGCGCTCGGCTTTCATTGGAAATCGCTGAAGCGCCAGGTCCGACTCGAAGGCGAGATCGAGAAGGTCAGCGACGCCGAGGCCGACGAGTATTTCCACTCCCGGCCGAAGGCGAGCCAGATCGGGGCCTGGGCCTCGCAGCAGTCGCGGCCGCTGAAGGGCCGGTTTGAGCTGGAGACGCGGGTGGCGCAGTTCACCGCCAAATACGCGATCGGCCAGGTGCCGCGGCCACCCTACTGGTCCGGATTCCGCCTGAAACCGCAGCTCGTCGAGTTCTGGGAGGACCGGCCGTTCCGCCTGCACGACCGTCTGGTCTATCGCCGCAACGCCGCCGGCGACGGCTGGACGACGGAGAAGCTCTTCCCGTGACCACGCTCGACCCGAGATCGGCGCGGCTGATGCGCCAAGCGGGGATCGCTTCGGTCGCCGCTGCGGCGCTGCTGATCGCGATCAAGCTCTACGCCTATGTCGAGACCAATTCGGTCAGCATGCTCTCGACCCTGTTCGATTCGGCCCTCGACCTCGGTGCCTCCTCGGTCAATCTCTTCGCCATCCGCCAAGCCCTCACCCCGGCCGATGCCGAGCACCGCTTCGGCCATGGCAAGGCAGAGCCGTTGGCCGGCCTGGTCCAGGTCGCCTTCATCCTCGGCTCCTCGGTTCTGCTGGCCGTCGAGGTGGTGCAGCATTTCATCACCCCGCAAGTGGTGAGCCGGCAGGGGCTCGGCATCGCGGTGATGGTGGTCTCGATCGCCATTACCTTGGCGTTGATCCTGTTCCAGCGCCATGTCGTGCGGCTGACCAAGTCGCTCGCGGTGCATGCCGATGCCACGCACTATTTCAGCGACTTCCTGGTGAATGTCAGCGTGATCGCGGCGCTGATTCTCTCGAGCGAGCTCGGCTGGTGGTGGATCGACCCGCTGTTCGGCCTCCTGGTCGCGCTCTATATCGGCTATACCGCACTCTCGATCGGCAAGTCCTCGCTCGACATGCTGATGGACCGAGAGATGGAGGATGCCGACCGCGAACGCATCAAGGAAATCGCGCGGTCCCATCCTGAGGTCGTGAACCTGCACGATCTCAGGACGAGGGTCGCCGGGCAGAACCGCTTCATCCAGTTTCATCTGGAGCTCTCGCCGGAGATCCTCTTGAAGGACGCGCACCGGATTTCCGATGCGGTCGAGGAGCAGCTGATCGAAGCCTTTCCCGGTGCCGAGGTGATCATCCACCAGGACCCCTACGGCATCGATGAACCCCGCGCCAGGTTCGCCTGACCAGAGACGGAGATCATGCCAGGAGAAGAAAGAAAGACCGTGGTTCTGACCGGCGCCAGCCGGGGAATCGGACATGCGACGGTGCAGCGCTTCAGCCAGGAGGGTTGGCGCATCGTGACCTGCTCGCGCGAGGCCATCCCCGAGGAATGCAAGGCGGATCCAAACTGGACCCATCACATCATGGTCGATCTTGCTAAGACCGCGGACATCGAACGCTTCGTCGAGGAAGCGAATGCCATTCTCGGCGATCGCCCAGTGCACGCGCTGGTCAACAACGCTGCAGTCAGTCCGAAGACCGCGTTCAAGGAGCGGCTCGGCTGCCTGAATGGCGACGTCGCCGCCTGGCGCGAGGTGTTCGAGTTGAATTTCTTCGCGCCGCTGATGCTCTCGCGCGGCTTCGCCAAACCCTTGCACCGGGGCAAGGGGACCATCGTCAACATCACCTCGATCGCCGGTCACGCGATCCATCCCTTCGCGGGCTCGGCCTATTCGACCTCCAAGGCCGCGCTGTCGGCTCTGACGCGCGAGATGGCGGTCGAGTTCGCGGCGCTCGGCGTACGCGTCAATGCGGTGGCGCCCGGCGAGATCGAGACCGCCATGGTCGGCCCGGAATACGAAGCGCTGATCCCGAGAATCCCGATGGGCCGCATGGGCACGACGGAGGAGGTGGCCGGCGTGGTCTACCAGCTCTGCGGCAGGGATTTCAGTTATGTCACCGGCACGGAAATCTTCCTCACCGGCGGCCAGCATCTGTATTGAGGCCCAGGGCCCGGGCCAGCCTATGCGGGAGGTGTGGATTTGTTGAGCGAGCCCACGCTGGCTTCGAGCTTCTTGACGCGACCCCAGAGCCTGCTCAACTGGATGCTGGTGATGAAAAAGCACACCGTCGTCAGGCCAAAGAGAGTCTCAACATTCATCGCACTGCTCCCGCCCCGTCGTCACGCAGCCGCTTGAACCAATCCCGCCGGCTTTCGATCTCGGCGATCTCATGGTCGAGCCAGCCGACCAGGAGCCCTCCTTCCTCGGCGTGATGGCCGCGGAGGTCGAGCAGTCTTCCGAGCTCGCGTTCGCAGGCCTCTTCCAGCATCTCCGCCTGCATCTTTCGCTCGTCGGCCGAGAGGGTCTCGAAGAAGTGCAGCTTCAAAGCGATGATCAGCTTGTTGACCTCGCCCATGGGGCCGCGGAGGTTCGCGGTCATCAGGCGGCGAAGCTCGGCGCGGCCGGTCTCGGTCAGCGTCATCACCTGGGCATCGTGCGGCGCCTTGGCATTCTCGGCCTCGATCAGCCCCTCGACCTTGAGCAGCTCCAGGGACGGACCCAGCAGCTCCAGGGAGGGGCCGACGATGCGCTGGGCGAAATGCCGGATCTCGCGGGCCAGGTCGGCATAGGCGCGCGGCCCCTTGGCCAGCAGGCCGAGGGCCGCCAGCCGCACCGCTTCCGACGGCACCAAGCTGTTGTCCTTGTACATGGCGTCAGTTTACCGCGCCGCCGGAAGACCTGTCCAATGACGGTCCGCCGCGCCTGCCGAGGATGCGCGGTGCCGCAAGCCCCACGGTCAGCAGCGCCAAGGCAAGGGAAACCAGTGCCAGCCGCAGGCCGAAGAAGCCCGACAGGGCGCCGATCAGCGGCGGGCTGAGGAGGAATCCCGCGTAGCCGCAGGTCGCGGCCATGGCGACACCGACGCCGGGGTGCCCCTTGACCGCGCGCCCGCCGGCGCTGAACAGGATCGGCACGATGTTGGCGATGCCGATTCCAGCGAGGGCATAGCCGACAATGGCAACGTCGACCTGCGGGAAGGCGAGCGTCAGGCCGAGGCCGAGCGACGCCAGGATGCCGCCAAACGCCACGACGCGCGCCGCGCCCAGGCGATGCACCACCCAATCCCCGATCAGCCGCCCGACCGTCATGGCGAAGGCGAAGCCGCTATAGCCGCGCGCCGCCGCGGCGGTCGAGGCTGCGGCGGCTGTGACGAGGTAGACGCCGGACCAGTCCGCGACGGCTCCCTCGCCGAACATGCATAGGAAGGCGAGTGCGCCCACCAGCAGCACCGCGCGGCTGGGCCAGGCGAAGCCGCTCGCGGCATCGGTCGGCCCGGCGTCAGGGACGGCAAGGCTGGTCGATGTCCCAGCGACGAGCAGGAGCGAGAAGAGGCTCGCGGCACCCATGGTCGCGAACGGCCCCAGCCCGGCGGCCAGGATGGCGCTGCCGGCAGCGGAGCCGATCATGCCGCCGAGGCTGAAAGCCGCGTGGAACGACGACATGATCGGTCGCCCGCCGCGGCGCTCGACCACAACGCCATGGCCGTTCATGGCGACGTCCATGGCGCCGTTGCAGGCCCCGAAGACGAGGACTGCCAGTGCGAGCGTCGAGAGGTTCGGCATCAGCGCCGGCAGCGGCAGCACGATGGAAACAGCCAGGCTCGAGAGCAGCGCCACCCGCGCGGAGCCGAACCGCGCCTGGATATGGCCCGTCACGGTCATGGTGAGGATGGCGCCGACCGCGAAGGCGAGGAGCGCGATGCTGAGCTCGCCGTCGCTCAGGTCGTGCATCAGCTTGATGGGCGGAATGCTGGCGGCCCAGAGACCGATCCCGGTTCCGTTGGCCAGGAACAGCGCCGTCACCGCCAGCCGCGGCCGCAGAATGGACTCCCGTTTCGGCAACTGACCGACGGCAGTCATGGAGGAGCACCCCGACTAAGTCGGTGAGGTTATGCGGCGATCGGCAGGCTGAGATCGTGCCAGATGCTGGTCAAGGCCGAGACCAGCGCCTCGATCGCGGCTTCGTCGTGCAGCGGGGTCGGGGTCAGGCGCAGGCGTTCGGTGCCCTTGGGCACGGTCGGGTAGTTGATCGGCTGGACATAGATGCCATGCTGCTCGAGGAGCATTGCGGCGACACGGCGGCAGGCGACGGGCTCGCCGATCTTGACCGGCACGATATGGCTCTCGCTCGGCATCACCGGCAGATGTGCTTCGGCAAGCCGGCGCTTGAGATCGGCGGCGAGCGCCTGATGGCGGCGCCTGAGCTCGCCGGCGCCGCGCACGATGGCCAGGCTCGCCCGCGCGCCGGCCGCGATCGCCGGCGGAAGTGCCGTGGTGAAGATGAAGCCGGGCGCGTAGCTGCGCACGAAATCGACGAGCGGCGCGGAGCCTGTGATGTAGCCGCCGATCAAGCCGAACGCCTTGCCGAGCGTGCCCTCGATCACATTGAACCGGTGGGCGAGGCCCTCGCGCTCGGCGATGCCGGCGCCGGTCGGTCCGTAGAGCCCGACCGCATGCACCTCGTCGAGATAGGTCAATGCGCGGTAACGCTCGGAGACGTCGAGCAGGTTCTTCAGGGGCGCCACGTCACCGTCCATGGAATACACGGATTCGAAGGCGACAATCTTCGGCCGGTTGGGATCGGCTGCCGCCAGCAGATCCTGGAGGTGCGCCGCATCGTTGTGGCGGAAGACCTTATATTCCGCCCGGCTGTTGCGGATGCCGGCGATCATCGAGGCGTGGTTGAGCGCATCGGAGAACACGATGGCGCCCGGCAGGTGTTTCGCCAACGTGCCCAGCGCCGCCTCGTTGGAAATGTAGCCCGAGGTGAAGACCAAGCCGGCATCCTTGCCATGAAAGGCAGCGAGCTCGCGCTCCAGGCGCACGATCTCATGCGAGGTGCCGGAGATGTTGCGGGTGCCACCGGCGCCTGCACCACATTTGTCGATCGCCGCATGCATTGCGGCCGCGATCCTGGGATGCTGGCCGAGGCCGAGGTAGTCGTTGCTGCACCAGACCGTGACCTCGCGCTGAGCTGCATCCGGCGCGGGCCGGTAGAGCGCTCGCGGGAAGCCGCCCGCAATGCGCTCGAGGTCGGCGAAGGTGCGGTAGCGTCCTTCGGCCTTCAAGTCGTCCAAACGCTCGCGGAAAAAGGAATCGAAATTGTGCATCACGCGGCAACCGCCTGGGTCTTGAGCCAATCTTCTGCCTCCGCCAGGGCCTTGCGGAAGCGGGTGAACATCTCGCGGATCTCCGCTGCGCTGCAGATCAGCGGCGGACAGAAGCAGATCGAATCGGTGACCGGTCGCAGGATCACCCCGTGGTCATGAGCGATGCGGATCAGGTTCGGTCCGACCCCGAGCTTGGGATCGAAGCTCTCGTGGGTCTTCTTGTCTTTCACCAGTTCGAGCGCGCCGATCAGGCCGACGCCGCGGACCTCACCCACCAGAGGGTGATCGCTGAAACTGTCGAGACCTTCCAGGAAGACCGGCGAAATTTCGCGCACATGGTCGAGGATGTGTTGCTCCTCGTAGATCTTCAGCACTTCGAGCGCCACCGCCGCGGAGGCCGGATGGCCGGAATAGGTGATGCCGTGGCTGAAGGCGCCGATCCTGGCGCTGTTGTCGCGCAGGCCCTCGTAGACCCGCTGGTTGATCAGCACCGCGGCGATCGGCATCTGTGCTGCCGAAAGCTGCTTCGCCATGGTCATGATGTCTGGCTTCACGCCGAAGGTCTGGCTGCCCCACCAGTTGCCGGTGCGCCCGAAGCCGCAGATCACCTCGTCGGCGATCATCAGGATGTCGTGCTTCTTCAGCACCGCCTGGATCTTCTCGAAATAAGTCTTCGGCGGCAGCAGCACGCCGCCCGCACCCATCACCGGCTCCGCGATGAACGCGGCGACCGTTTCGGGCCCCTCGCGCTGGATCAGCGCTTCGAGGCTCTCCGCCATGCGGGTCGCGAACTGCTCCTCGCTCTCGCCCGGCTTGCCGTAGCGGTAGTAGTGCGGGCACTCGGTATGGAGGATGTTCTTGATCGGGAGATCAAAGTCCTTGTGCACCAGCGGCAGGCCGGTCATCGACCCGGCGGCAACGGTGACTCCGTGATAGCCTCTGGCGCGTCCGATGATCTTCTTCTTCTCCGGCCGGCCCAGCGCATTGTTGAAGTACCAGACCATCTTGACGACGGTGTCATTCGCCTCGGATCCGGAATTGCAGAAATAGGCCTTCGACATCGGCGCCGCCTGGGAAGCCAGGGACACCAGGCGCTCGGCGAGCTCGACCGTGACGGCCGGCGCCTTCTGACTGAAGGTGTGGTAGTAGGGCAGGGTCTCCATCTGTTTGACCACGGCGTCGATCAGGCGCTGCTGCTTGCCGAAGCCGAGCGACGCGCACCAGAGGCCCGCAAGTCCGTCGAGATACTGCTTGCCGTCCTCGTCGTAGACGAACGGACCCTCGCCGCGCACGACGACGAAGCCGCCTTCCTTCTCGTTCTTTTGCGCGTTGGTGTAGCCGTGGAAGTGGAAGGCGGCGTCGCGTGCCGCAAGGGAGTTGGGTTTCGGCGTGACAGTGGGGGCCATTTTTCCGGACATCCATGTTGCGCGGCCCGGCGCGGCAAGCGGTTGCCTTGACTGCCTAGCCTTGATTATGCCGCGGTAATATCCTCTGTGCCTTGACGCAAGTCAAAGCCGGGATTGTGGCCCGACAATTGGTCGCAAGGTCTTCAAAACAAGGGGAATCATGGCACTTCGCATCTGCATCGGCGGCGCGACCGGTTGGACCGGCCAGTCGCTCATCGAGGGCGTCCGGAAGGCGACCGATCTGGCGCTTACCGGCGCCGTCGCCCGCAAGTCAGCCGGCCAGGCGATCGGCGACATTCGGGTATCGGCGACAGTTTCGGAGGCGCTCGCCGCCGGCCCGACCGACGTCTACATCGACTACACCCACCCTTCGGCCGTGAAAGCCAACGCGCTTGCCGCGCTCGAAGCCGGCGTCGCCGTCGTGGTCGGCACGTCGGGCCTCGACGCCTCCGACTATGCCGAGATCGCGCGCGTAGCCGAGCGCCAGGGATTGGGCGTCGTCGCCAGCGGCAACTTCTCGCTGACGGCGGCGCTGCTGACCCGCTTCTCCCTGATGGCCGCGAGCCATCTCGCCGAATACGAGATCCTCGACTTCTCCAAATCGAGCAAGCCCGATGTACCCTCGGGCACCGCCCAGGAGCTTTCGGAGCGCATGGGCCGAGTCCGGCCCAGCATCCCCGGTGTGCCGATTGCCGACATCCTGGGACCGAAGGAGGCCCGCGGCGCCGAAGTCGGCGGCGGCCGCGTGCATTCGGTGCGCCTGCCGGGCTACGTGCTGGCGGTCGAGACTCTCTTCGGTCTCCCTGGCGAGCGGCTTTCCATCCGGCATGACGCCGGCAGCTCGGCCGAGCCCTATGTTGCGGGTACGCTGTTGGCGGCGCGCCGCGTGGTCGCGTTGAAGGGCCTCACGCGCGGCCTCGACAACCTGCTGTTTGGTGCCCTCGAGGCGGAGATGCGGCGCTAGTCCTGCCGGAGCTTGACCACGACAGCGTTGTGGACGGCGAGCGTCGCGGTTCGCGCACCGGTCGCGTCGTGCCGCAGATAGAGGGTATGGCTGCCATCGGTGTCGCCCGCAGACCAGCTTCCCTCGCCGTCATCCGAGAGATCGAGCACGTCGCCGGCGCTGCCTTCGACAAAGAAGACCGAGGTGCTGGCCGTCTTCGCCAGCGCCGCGCCGCCGTACATGTGGACGCTGTCGGGCTGTGTGGGCGCCGCCGCGGTCTGGGCTCCGGGACCGCGCTCCTCGCGGGTCTGGATGGTGAGCTCGGCGTGCTGCGTGCCGTCGGGCGTCTCGAACTCGAGATCGACCGCGACGCGGCCCCAGGGATCGACCATGGAGTCAACCGGCACGCGCAGATAGCGCCCGGCCGGAATGCCGTCGGGGTTGCGGCGGTCGATGCGCAGCGATTCGATCCTCCCTTCCAGGCGATGATCGTCGGCCTTGAGGAAGGTCCAGCTCTCAGGATGCTTGACCAGCAGGAACCGGCAATCCTGAGCATCGGACACGTCGTCGATGCTGGCGGCGACGGCGATCTCGGCGGAGTTGAGGACGGGGCGGAAACGGGTGGCACCGCGGCGCCGTGACATGATGCTTCTCACGATTCGAAATCTCACGCGATTCTGCCGGACGAAGCGGCGCGGTCAGATTCGCATGCGGTCGCGGCGGCGTCTCCGCCCGGCGGTCAGAAACGGCTGGTTAAGGGCTTGGAAACCACCATCATCGTGTAACTTGCAGCGCTAATTGCATTTTATGCGAATTTTCCGCGCGCTGCCGCTCAACGCAGCACGTCATCCAGCGCGCCCAGCAGGCGGTCGATGTCGCCGTCGCTGTTGTAATGCGCGATGCCGACTCGCACCACGCCGTCGTCCGGGTTGAGCCCGACCGCGGCGAGGCATCTGCGCGCCCAAAAATCGCCGTTGCCGATGGAAATTCGGTGACCGTGCAGCCTGGCGGCGATCTCCGCAGAGGATCGCCCCGGCACCCAGAAGCCGATCACCGGCGCGAGCCGCCCGTCGCCCAAGCGTCCATCGGGTGGGCGCACGCGCCCCAGGATGCGCACGTTCTTCTGCCCGCGCAGGAACGCTTCGACGCGCGCCGAGAGCGCCGCTTCATGAGCGCCGATCAGCTGATAGACCTTGGCCAGGCGCGTGTGGAACGAGTTCTCCGGTTGATCGAAATGCGCGCGGTAGAGCGCGTCGAAATATTCGGCCGTGCCGGCGGTCGCCGCGGCGAGCTCGTGGTTCGGCCCGCCGGGCAGGAACTTATAGGAGATGCTCTCGTTGCCGATGAAGAAGTGGTTGAGGGCTTGGGCGCGCTCCAGCAGCGGGCGCTTGCCGTAGAGCACGCTCTGATGCGGCCCGCAGACCTTGTAGAGGCTGAAGACGTAGAAATCGACGTCGAGCGCTTTGACGTCGATCGAGAAATGCGGCGCATAAGCGGTGCCGTCGATGAACGCCAGTGCGCCTGAAGCATGGATCTCCGGGATCAGCTTTGACAGATCGTGCACGATCGAGCACACGTTGGAGCAATGCGTCATCGCGACCAGTCGCGTGCGTTCGGAGAGCAGCGGAGTCAGCCCGCCTTCGATCAGCGCGCCGGTTGCGCGATCGACCTTCCATTCCTTGATGACGAGACCGACGCTCTCGAGCCGGCGCCAGGCGCCGATATTGGCCTCGTGGTCTTGCTCGGTGACGATGATCTCGTCGCCCGGTTTGAGGGACGGCAGCAGTGCCTGGGCGATCAGGAAGACGTTCATCGTGGTCGAGGGGCCGAGGAAGACCTCGTTTGCTTCGGCGTTGATGAACTCGGCGGCGGCAAGGAGGCCGCGCTTGATCCGCTCGGTCGCGCGCTGGGAGGAGGGGAAGTCCCAGTTGGGCTGCACCTGGCTGTCCGACATGTATTCGGTGGCGCGGTCGATCACCTGGCGCGGCACATAGGAGCCGCCGGCATTCTCCAGGAATACCCAGGCATCCCTCAGCGGTGGGAACTGCGCCCGGACGAAGTCGATGTTCAGTGGCGTCGACATGATGGCTTCGGAAGATGCGGCGCGTCAGGACTGCTGGGCGACCTTGCCGCCATGGGCGACTGACCAGCTTTCCGGATCCTCCAGGAAGGCGCGAACCTTGGCTTGGGCGCCGGCATCGAGCCGCCCCGTCTCCTTTGCTGCATCGAGAACGTCCCACCAGGTGGCGAGGCCGTGCAGCGTCACGCCGAGCTCCTTCAGGATCGCGGTCGATTGCGGGAAGATGCCGTAGTGGAACACGACGAGAGCATGCTCGACCTTACCCTCGCCCTGGCGGATCGCATTGATGAAGTTGACCTTCGATCCGCCGTCGGTCGCGAGGTCCTCGACCAGCAAACAGCGTGTTCCCGTCGGCATATGGCCCTCGATCTGCGCACCACGGCCGAAGCCCTTCGGCTTCTTTCGGACATAGAGCATGGGAAGGCCGAGCTGCTCGGAGAGCCAGGCGGCGTAGGGGATGCCCGCGGTCTCGCCACCGGCGATCGCGTCGAGGCTCTCGAAGCCGATCTCGCGCTCGACCAGATCCGCCGCCAACCCGATCACTTTGCGCCGCGCGCGCGGGAAGGCGATGATCTTGCGGCAGTCGATATAGACCGGACTTGTGCGTCCCGAGGTCAGTGTGAAGGGCTGGTCGGGCCGGAAATGGACGGCTTCGATCTCCAACAGGATACGAGCGACGATCGGCCCCGACGGGCCGGCCGGGGCGGTCAGGGCCATGGCAACCGAACTCCACGCTACCGATATCGGGGCGCACTATGGTGGCTGTTAGCCCTCGGGGCAAGGGCGCTCATGGCACGCCAGGGCGGCAATCCCGCCAGTTGCGACCTTACGGTGCCGCCGCATGGATCTCAGCGATATAGCCGCCCGGAAACTGCACCAGCGCTGCAATGCGCTTGTCCGCCGTGTAAGGGGCGACCAGCACCGTCGCCCCCGCGTTCTTGGCCTTAGCGAGAGTGTCCGTAAGGCTCCCGACCTCGTATCCGGTCGTTTCGCGGCCGTAGGGATAAGGCAGGTGGCCATCGGTCACCAGGAGCATCATGTTGCCGAACGATGATTCAACGCGGATGCGGCGGTAGGTCTCGTTCGGCCGACCAATCTCGATGCCGGGCGCCCGCGGATCATCCGATACCACACGCCCGTTCGAGAAAGGGATGAAGGCCTTGAGGAAGCTCTTCACCTTTCCGGGGGAGACGTAGATGCGGCTGTCCGGCACGGTCGCGAGTGGCGGGTAGTCGGGCGTCACGGTGTGCGAATAGAGTTCGATGTATACACCGCCCGGCCATTCGATGATCGCGTCATGGCCTATCTGGTCGGAAAAGGTGGCGACCACCAGGTCGGCATCGTGCTTCACCGCCGTCTTCACCGCCCCATCCAGGGGGACACCAGATAGCCGGTGCGCTCGATGCCGAATGGGTAAGGGATCGGTGTCTTGAAGCCGAACACGGAAAGCGTCCCGACCGGAGTCAGGACCAGCTGCGACATGGTGAGGCTCGGCGTCGGCGTCACCTGGAGTTCCCCCTTGCTGGATGTCGTCCCGCCGAAGGTCGCGATGAAACTGGCGATGAACCGGTCGAAATCCTCGGGCGCCACGTAGACATGGGCCGTTTCGTATTGCGACCCGCGCGCGAAGCCGTCGGTGTTGTCGGCTCGCGCCGGGAATCCGGCGCCCGCTGCGGCCAGCACGCAGCCGAGCAAGGCGGCAATGAAACCGGGCAATGTCATTCTCTTCTCCTCCATTGGCGGTGACATATTCTCTACTACGCCCGAGTCTCTCCTCCGAGATTCATGAAGAGCGGCACGGCGATCGGGACGGCCACGCACCAGAAGCCGACCAGGGAGTAGGCGATGGCAGCGGCGAGCCCTCCCGCGACGAAGGCGAGCAGGGCCGGTACCATGTTCGCGAACCGCCGCCCTGGGTCATATGCGACATGACCCAGGGCGAGATCGACCAGGTCGATCACGATCTGGGTCACATTGCCGGTCATCACCGTGCTCGGCGGCTGATGCGGCTTGAGAGCCAGCAAGCATAGGTTTGCCCATCTGCCAGATCTTCGGCGCTTCTCGATGGGACGTCGCGGCGACCGGAGAACAAATATTAACCAATCCCGCAGCAGATTCCGCTAGATTGGCCGCTCAAGCGAGTCTTCGGCCGCCTTTCCCCAAGCGGGCGGTGCGGCCGGGTTTGGGAGCTGCCTCACAGGACGCAGAATGTCTCCTGGCACGGAAGCTTTGCAACGGTTCGGAGGGTGATCGATGGCGGTGGCGCCATTCTCGATCGCCAAGCGGGTCCTGTTCGGACGCAGGGCGGACCCGGGCGCATCGGCAAGGCCGGCCTCATCTGCAGAGCACGCTGACGGCAACACGCACCCCGCACGGCCGCTGCGCATCCTCTCGATCGACGGCGGCGGCATCCGCGGCATCCTCCCCGCCATGGTGCTCTTCGATCTCGAGCGTCGTACCAATCGACCGATCATCGATCTCTTCGACCTGATCGTCGGCACCTCGACCGGAGGGTTGGTGGCGCTTGCGTTGAGCTGTCCCGATGCCGAGGGCAAGCCGCGCCACACGGCCAAGGACATCGTCCGGCTCTACGAGATCGAGGGCAAGCGCGTCTTCTCGCGCTCGGTCTGGCACAAGATCCGCTCGGTCGGCGCGCTGGCCGAGGGTAAATACCCCGCGGCCGGCATCGAAGGCGTGCTGCAGGACTATTTCGGCGAATGCCGCTTGAAAGATGCGCTGGCCGACGTGGTGATTCCGGCTTACGAGATCGAGCGACGTATGCCGTTCTTCTTCAAAACCGCGAACGCGCGCGTCAAGTCCTATTACGACTATCCGATGAAGCAGGTGATCCGGGCGGCGACCGCGGCCCCGACTTATTTCGAGCCGACCCAGATCCAGATCGACGGCCCGAACGACTATTACGCCCTGGTCGATGGCGCGCTCTATGCCTACAACCCTGGTATGTGTGCCTATGTCGAGGCACTGCATCGCTATCCCGACTACGACAGCGTGATCATGGTCTCGCTGGGCACCGGCAAGCTCACGCGCCGCCTGCCCTATGACGAGGTCAAGGACTGGGGTGCCGCGCGATGGGCGCAGCCGGCCTTTGCTCTGATGTGCGACGGCATCTGCGATGTGGTTGACCACCAGCTCCAGCAGCTGCTGCCGGAGACCGGCGAGGGTCGGCAATATTACCGTTTCCAAGCCCGGCTCGACGTCGGCAACGACGACATGGACGATGCCAGCAACACCAACCTTCGGGTGCTGAAACTGCTGGCCGAGGATCTGTTGCAAGCCAATCGCGCGCTCCTGCGCGGCCTGGCGGACCGACTGCTGGCGAGCGCACCGGAGCGGCCGGAGGCGCCGCCGCCCGACACCGGCGCGGATGCGCCGCCGCCCGAGATGTCCCCGCAGATGGCCAAGGCGCTGGCGTCGGCGGAAGAGGATCCCGACTGACTGGCGACCAAGTGCCGCCGGGCCAGTGTGAAATTAAGTCAACACGCGGTCATGGTTCCGTGCTAGCTCATCTCCGGCACTGAGACTCGTGGAGGCGGGATTGGCAGAGATCGGGCGTCCGGTCGAGTTGCGTGGCGGCGCCAGCGCCCGGCGCGTCTCTTACCAGGAGTTCTGGCCGCTCTATCTCGACGCGCATCGTCATCCGGGGACACGCGCCTGCCACTATGCAGCGACGGTCGTGGGGATTCTCGGCACGGCGGCTGCAGTGTGGCTCGCCGAGCCTTTGCTGGCGGCGGCGGGGATCCTGCTTGGCTACGCCATCGCGATCGCTTCGCACCGGGTGATCGAGGGCAACCGTCCGCTGATCAGGATCAACGCCTTCTACGGCGCCATCTCCGACTTGCGCATGATCTGGTTTGCACTGTCGGGTCGGCTGTCGGGCGAATACCGCCGCCTCGGCCTGGCGCCGATCGACTAGCGGACGGGCATCTCCCTTCCGGATCGTCCATGACGCCCTTGGCGGCCCCCGTCAGGGCTTGCTAGCATATCGCTCCGATCTCGTGCCGAGTGAAGGGGCGGAGGCTGGCCATGCGGGGGCTTGTGGCTGCGGCGGGCGTGACGGCGCTGCTTGGCGTCATGATTCTGGTCGGGGGCGCGGGTGCGGCGCTGGCCAAGGAAACTCAGGAATTCACCTCCGGGCAGTGGACCGGCTTTTCCTACACCGATGACGACAACGGCCAGTTCACCGACTGCACGGTCTGGGCCTTCAACCGTGACAACGTCCAGGTCGGGATCAGCGTCCAGAAGGACTACACGCTGGAGTTCTGGCTGAACAGCAAGAGCTGGAATTTGCCGGCCAACCAGTCCTATCCGGTGAGCTACTGGGTCGATCAGAACGGCCAATATCACGGCAAGGCGAAGGTCAGCACGGCCAAGTTCGCCTATGTCAGCGTCGATCAGGGCCAGGACGTCTTCAACGAGCTGAAGCAGGGGAGCCAGCTCACCTTCCGAACCTCGTCCGACGATTATGTGTTCGATCTCACCGGCTCGCGGGCGGCACTGAGCAAGCTGCTCGATTGCGTCGATCAATACGCGAAGGCGTCCACCAGCAATCCTTTCGGTGGCGGTGCCGGTGGCGATCAGACCAATCAGAACGGAAACAATGGTCAGGACAGCAATAACGGCAACAACAACGACAACACGAACAACGGCGGCAACAACAATAATAACAATAACAACAACAACAACAACAACAGCGACGGCCAGAGCGGCAACAACGCGGCGCTGAAGACGCTGACCGTCAGCGCCGACGACGTGAAGCAATTCCTGGTCGATGTTACGGGCGCCAAGCCCTCGATGATCACGGTCAACGTGAGGAAGGATAAGGGCGGCGCGCTCTATTACAATTTCACGACCCCGCTGGGCGGGGGCGAGTTCTGGCAGGAGCAGCTGGGCAATGGCAAGCTGCAGGACGTGGCGCTGAGCTATCTCCAGGACTACAAATCGGAATGCAAGGGTGACTTCGAATCCTCACCCAATGATCCCGAGCAGGGTCAGCACGGCAATCTTGCCACCGGCACCGCGGTCTGCTCCCAGTCGCCCTATCAGGACAACGGCCCCGAATTTCTCTCCTATTCGATGTCCGAGGCCGACGGCGTGATTTCGATCTACCTCACCTATATCGGCGGCAATGGCGCCAAGGCCAAGACCGACGCCCTCGGCAAGCTGATCGCCCGGCGTTCGGAAGAGCAGATCAAATAGGCGTCAGCTCTGCCCCACATACTTGAACACCGCCTCGGCGCGGGCGATGTCGCGCCCGTCCGTCGTGGTGACCTCGGCGGTGGCATAGGCGATGGTCTTGCCGCCGCCAACCCTCTTCCCGCGGGCGACGATGGTCTCGCCGACCCGCGCCTGGCCGAGAAACATGGTGTTGATCGAGAGCGTCACCAGGGTGCGCGGGTTCGCCGGATCGTCGGCGAAGGCGGCGGCGAAACCGGCGGCGCTGTCGAGCAGCGTCGCCAGCACGCCGCCATGGGGGACCGAGAGCCGATTGAGGTGCTGCGGGCCGATCTTGAGCGTGATCTCGGCATAGCCGGGCTTGCACTCGGTCAGGCGATAGCCGAGCAAATCCGCAAATCCACTATGGGCTCTCCCGATTTCGGTCATGCCGCTCTCCTTGTTGCGCCGGCACGATGCCCGAGCGCCCCCGCCACTGTCCATGGGCTGTCCGTGCGTGCCGTCGCAAGGAGGGCTCCCCTTGCCATGGCGGGCGAAATCCTCAAGACTGCGCTCCCGCCCCGGTTTCCGCAGCGAATGGCATGATCGAGCTCTATTCGTGGACCACGCCGAACGGCCACAAGATCCACATCATGCTGGAGGAGACCGGGCTGCCCTACCGGGTGCACAAGATCGATCTCGGGGCGCGCCAGCAGGACGATCCCGCGTTCCTGAAGATCAATCCCAACGGCAAGATCCCGGCGATCGTCGATACCGAAGGTCCTGACGGCAAGCCGCTCGCAATCTTCGAATCCGCGGCGATCCTGATCCACCTCGCGCAGAAATCCGGCATGCTCCTGCCGACCGAGCCCTATGCACGTTACGCCGCGCTCGAATGGCTGATGTTCCAGATCGCCAATATCGGCCCGATGTTCGGCCAGGCCTTCCACTTCCGCAGCGTGGCGCCGGAGCGCGTGCCCTATGCGGTCGATCGCTACACCAACGAGGTGGGGCGGCTCTTAGGCGTGCTCGACCGCCGGCTCTGGGACGCGACCTATCTCGCCGGTGAGGAATACACCATTGCCGACATCGCGACTTGGCCCTGGGTGCGCAACGCCGCCAGCTACGGCCAGAATATGGAGAATTATCCGAATGTGCAGCGCTGGATCACGGCGATCGGCGAGCGTCCCGCCGTGCGCCGCGGCCTGAAGGCGCTCTCCAAAGCGGCGGCCGCTTAGCATGACCGCCGAGATCGAGGTCTATACCTGGCCGACGCCGAACGGGCACAAGATCCATATCGCGCTCGAGGAGCTCGGGCTGCCCTATCGCGCGATCGCGGTCGATATCGCCAAGGGCGAGCAGTTCCGGCCGGAATTCCTGAAGATCAGCCCCAACAACAAGATCCCGGCGCTGGTCGATCCCGAGGGCCCCACGGGCAAACCGATCGCCCTCATGGAATCCGGCGCGATCCTGATCTATCTCGCCGAGAAGACCGGCAAGCTCTGGCCGGCAGACGCGCGCGGGCGCTCGGTCGGTCTGCAATGGCTCTCGTTCCAGATGGCGAATGTCGGCCCGATGCTGGGCCAGGTGCATCACTTCCTGCACTATGCGCCGGAGCCGATGCCCTACGCCCTCGACCGCTTCACCAAGGAGGCGAACCGCATCTACGGCGTGCTCGACCGGCACCTGGCCGAGGCCGAGTACCTGACCGGCGGCATCTACGGCATCGCCGACATCGCCACCTTCCCTTGGCTTCGCTTGTGGGAGAAGCAGGGGATGCGGCTCTCGGACTACGCGAACGTGGAGCGCTGGTGCAATGCGATCGCGGCGCGTCCGGCCGTGCAGCGCGGCGTCGCCGTGCTCGAGGAGAAGATTCGCAAGAAGCCGTTCTCCGAGGAAGAGCGCGAGATCCTGTTCGGCTCGAAGCAGTACGAGCGGCGGTAGCCGTGCTCCGACGCAACCGCACCACGCGCCTGGGCCGGCTCGCCCGAAAGACGATCAGGCTGGTGAAGGCGGGCTAGGGCCGCGTCAGCGGTCGAAGCGGATCACGTCCGCCGGGCGCGGCAGCGATGCCAGGGCCTTCCGGAACGCTGCGGCGTCGATCTCGATCTCGAGGTTCGACGATGAGAGCCTGAGCCCGTCATTCTGCACGCGCTCCGCCTGAGCCGGGCTGAGGCGCAGGTCGACGGAAGGGAGACCGGTCAGGCGGATCGCGCCGTCGGCGAGCCGCGTGAGCCTGCCTTTGTGCACGATCGTGCTTGAGAGCTCGCGCAACCCGCGGTTCCAGTCCTCGCGGCCTTGGCCGAAGATCCGGCAGCGGATCGGGACTTCGCTTTGTTCCGTCACCGCCTGCGGGTGCGCGTGGCGCCGGCTATCGCCGGCCATCGAAACTACGGACATGATCCCTCGCGTGAATGCCTGAAACCGGTGCGGTCCGAGCTGCAGCGGCAGCACGAGCGGATCCGGCGCGCCGGGCCGCGCGACGCCTGGAAGGTGCATGATCAGGATGCAAGCGCATGTGCAACCGCGCTGGAGCCCGCATCGGCGATCGCGCGCCGGAGCGCGCCGGCATCGCGGCACAGCGGATGGCGTTGGAGCGACGCGGCGAGACCGTGCTCTCCGGCCGCATGCGGAACGGAGAAGTGATGACCTTCATCGACTGTTTTCTCTTCTGCGGTCACTTTCGACCGGCATCGCCGCGATACGACGGCCGGCCTCACTCCAAACTGGGGGATGCGGCATAAGGGTTCGAGTGCGAACCTCGGTCGCTGCCGTAGTCAGGGCGTAAAGATGCAATGGTGCCAGTAAGATAGGGTCCGGCCTTTACGGCGACCTTATGCGGCTCCCAGCCGTTCGCGCTTGAATCCATACGCGCCGGGAACCCACGTTTGCAGGCGTGACAGAGGCCGCGCCGTTTCGGCGCGCGCATGCCTGGAAAGGAAGTTGGTTGCCATGCAACCCTATGAATTGTTCACCGAGCGGCTCATCCGCGAACGGATCGTGCCGGAGGTTTCCGCGGTCGGCGACCGCATCGACAGCAAGCCGCAACCGCGGCTGGGCAAGTCGATCGCGAAGATCCGTCTCATTGTGGCGAGCTGCGCCACCGTCGCGATGACCTGGCTGTTCGTCGGCGCGCTCGTCGCGCACTGACGCAGTTCGCATTCAGCTGAAGGAGGGTTCGTTGTGCAAATCAAAGCGACAGAGGACGCGTGGGCTTGGGCGCGAGTCGCGCTATGTCTCGCCGGGTGCGCCGCTGTTTCAGCCTGTGCCGGCATCGGCCTGGATCGTGCGCCCGCTCAACTGCAGGACGACCACCAGGCAGTGGCGCTTTGTCTCGGCGCATCCGACGCGCCTGGAATAGACGCAACCGGCGCCGGAACCTGTGCGGCGGGTTGATGCCCGACCAGCGCGGAGCAAGAAACGAAGTGGCGGAGGGAGGGGGATTCGAACCCCCGATAGGGCTTTAGGGCCCTATAACGGTTTAGCAAACCGCCGCCTTCAGCCGCTCGGCCACCCCTCCGCACCAGAGACGTCCGTATTTTGAGCAGCTTGCGCCACGGCGTATGCGCGGAGGTTTACTAGCGGGCGCGCCCCCGAAAGTCAAACCGGGGGATTGTGAAGCCGAGCCGCCCGCCCCAGGGCGCCGGCCCGCGGTGATGTCGGCGTCATCAACCGGTCATCGCGCCGGCGGGGTCCTTGTCCTCGGCGAACGGGTAAGGGCCGGGATAAGACTCGACATAGGCATGATGGGAGACGAGTCCGGCGCCCGGTTCCCAGCGATGCAGCAGGTAACCGGGAGGTTCCATGACGAACAGACCCTCGGCACCCGGCTCGAGATCGAGCTTCACTTGATGGGCGACTGACGGCGCCACTTGCACCAGGGTGCCGGCGAAGCGCGCCACGATCGGCCGGTGGTGATGGCCGCAGAGCACGCGCTCGACCTGGGGATGGCGCGCGATCACGGTGGCGAAGGCATCGGCCGAGCGCAGGTTGATCTCGTCCATATGCTCGATGCCGCAGCGGATCGGCGGATGATGAAGTGCCACGACCGTCGGCTTCTCCGGCGCAGCGGCGAGCGTCCGTTCCAGGAAGTCGAGCCGCGCCGCGCAGAGTTCGCCATGGCCGTAGCCAGGCGCCACGGAATCGAGCATCACCAGGCGCAGCGGGAAATCCTCGACCGCGTAGTGTACGAACTCCGGATCCGCGGCGACGCCGGGCAGATGTGCCAGGCGCTCTTTCATCACCTCGCGCCGGTCGTGATTGCCGGGGATGAGAAAGACGGGCATCGCGAGATAACGGCGGAGCAGGGCGGCGAGGATGTCGTATTCCTCCGCCAAGCCCTTGTCGGTGAGGTCGCCGGAGAGGATCACCGCATCCGGTACGGGTCTCAACGCCGCCACCGCGGCGAAGGCGCGCTCCACCAGCATGTTGGTGTCGACCACGCGATAGGCGGGAATGCCCGAGGGCCGGACGTGAAGGTCGGTCAACTGGGCGATCAACATCGGTCGAACCCTCGTTTCAGGAGACGATCTGTCGGATCAGCGTGCCGCGATCGGCGAGGAACTCGTCCAACGCGTCGAGGAACAACGCGACATCGGCCTCGCCGGTCGCGAGCGAGAGACTGCCCATGATCCGCCTGGTGATGTAGACGCCGCGGGCGAACATATCGAGCTGGAACAGCTTCTTCAGCTGCGCGATCTCACGCTCGCGGCCTTGCGCGGCGGCGGCGAGATCCGCCGTGCTGCGGATTTCTCCGTCATGGAAATGCAGGCCGAAGATCGAGCCGATGCCGCTCATCTGTACCGGGAAGGCGTGTTTCGCGGCCAGCGCATTGGCCCGGTCGCGCAGGCTGTCGCCAAGCGTGTTCATGCGGTCGAGGGCGGGCGGCGTCAGCACTTCGGCGAAGGCGGCGTGGCCGGCCGCCATGGCCAGCACGTTGTTGTTGAAGGTGCCGCCGTGGGGCAAAGCGTCCGGGCGGAAGGGATCGAACCGATCCATGATCTCGGCGCGCCCGCCGAAGGCGCCGATGCTCATGCCGCCGCCGACATACTTGCCGAGCGTCGTCATATCCGGCCGGATGCCGAGCCTGCCCTGCAGTCCGCCGGACGAGAGCCTGGAGGTCATCACCTCATCGAAAATCAGCAGCACGCCATGGCTGCTGCAGGCGTCTCGCAGGCCCTGGAGAAATTCCGGCGTGCCGGCAATGCCGCCGGCGCTGCCCTGCATGGGCTCGACCAGCACCGCGGCGAGCTCGCCGGCATGAGTGGCGATCGCTGTGGTCGCACCCGCAGTGTCGTTGTACCGGGCGTGGATGAACGGGATCGGCATGTTGAGCGGCGAGGCGCCGTGGCTGAAGCCGAGCATGCTGCCGTGATAGGCGCCGTTGAACACCATGACGGCGGCCCGGCCGGTCACCGCCCGTGCGGTGGCGAGTGCCAGCAGGTTGGCTTCGGTGCCGGAATTGCAGAAGCGCAGCCGTTCGATCGCCGGGAAGCGTTGGCTGATCGCCCCGGCGAGCTCCGCCTCGTAGATGTTGGGCGCGCCGAGGGTGAGTCCGTCGTCGATGGCGCGTTTCAGCGCGGCCTGGATCGTGGGATCGGAATGACCGAAGACGCCGGCGCTGTATTCGTTGATGAAATCGACATAGCTGTGCCCGTCGACATCGGTGACGCGCGATCCCGCGCCGCCGCGCATCACCAGCGGGAAGGGATCGTAATGCAGCGTCGTCCGCGTATTGCCGCCGGGCAAGGCGGCGCGCGCCTTGCTGCTGAGCGCCGCACTGATGGGGTTCGCGGCGACATAGCGCTGCTCCGCCTCGGTGAGTGCCGAGCCAAGATGCTGGTTGCTTTGCCGCTCGGTCGTCCTCGGGTTCGCTGCTGTGGTCGCCATGCCTACTCGCTCCGCCTCATCCGGCGTCCAGCATGGCGCGGGGACCGGGCAAAGTCATGTCCCGAGATTGCAGACCGTGAGCAATTCGTCACGGATGCCCGGCGTCGCGGCGATCATGAGGTTGCCGGCGGCGAGGGTTCCGGGTGCCAGAAAATCGCTGGTCCAGCCGCCGGCCTCGCGGACCAGCACGATCCCGGCGAGCACGTCCCAGATGTTGAGGTGAAGCTCGATGAAACCGTCGAGCGTCCCCGCCGCGATCTGCGCCAACGCCAGGGCCGCCGAGCCGTCTCGGCGATATTCGCCGCCGGTCCGCAGCAGGGGCTCGAGGAGGCCGAGATAGCGGTCGATATCCGTCCCGACCGAGTATTCCAGCGAGACCGTGGCGTCGGCGAGCTGCATGCAGGGACGGACCAGGATCGGCTGGCCGTTGCGCGTCGCGCCATGGCCGGCCTGGGCGGCGTAGAGATCGTCGAGCGCGGGGTGATAGATCACGCCGAGCTCCGGCCGATCGCCGACGATCGCGCCTATCGAGACGCACCATTCTGGGCGCCCGGCGACGAAATTGGCCGTGCCGTCAATCGGGTCTACCGCCCAGACGACGGACGCCGAGCCCGGTGCTCCGCTGGCCGGATATTCTTCGCCGAGGATCGCATCCTCCGGAAAGGCCTCGCTCAGCCTTTCGCGCACCAGGCTCTCGGCCGCGCGGTCAGCCGCGGTCACAAAATCCTGCGGCCCCTTGAGCTCGACATCGAGCGTCGCCGGGGCCGCGCTGTAGCGGAGGGCGAGCTGTCCCGCCTCGCGGGCGATGGCCTGAGCCGCGAGCAGGCGCGCCGCGAGCGCCGTCTCGTCCGGCAGCAGATCCGGTGCTTCGATCATGGTGTCACCCCGTACGTCTTACGCCCGACCGCAGGCGGCGAGCCCCGCCCGGGCGAGGTCGACGTCGTCCGCCTCGATGAAGTCGACGCCCATCTCATAAAGCTCTTTCGCATGAGCGATGGACTTGACCGTCGTCAGCACCGAGAGTCCCGCCTCGTGCATCGTCGGGATGTCCTCGGCGACGGCAAATTCCGGTTCCAGTGAAATAAGCGTGCAGCCCGCTGCGCGCGCCGCATGGACGGTGTCGGCGAGCCGGCATTGCATGATCATCTCCAGGGTCCAGTCGGGGCGCATCTTATGCAGGGCCGCCGTCGTCTTGTGGTCGAAACCGGCCGGGATGGCGAAGCCGGAGGCGTCGTTGCGCTCGACGGTCTCGATCAGGGTCGAGAGGAAGCGCGGGTCGCGCTCCGGGAAGTCCTTCATCTCGATCAGAATACCGAGGCGTCCCTTGCTCCAGGCCAGCACTTCATCCAGGGTCGGCACGCGGGTGCGGGCGAACTTTCGGTCGAACCAGCGCCCGGCATCGAGCCTGCTGATCTCGGCCAAGGTCATGTCGGCCACCCGTCCTTCGCCGTCGGTCGTGCGGTCGACCTCGGAATCATGCATCAGCACCAGATGCCCGTCCTTGGTAATCTTGATGTCGATCTCGGCCACATGCGCACCGGCCGTCAGCGCTGCTTCGAGCGCGGGCAGGGTGTTCTCGGGCGCCGCGGCGGAATAGCCGCGATGGGCGGAGATGAACGGGCCCGCCTTGTCGCTGGCGAAGAGTTGGATCTGCAGCATGCGATCTCCTTGCACGAAGGTTCTGAATTCATCCTTTGCCGAAGCCGGCCGCCAGATGCTCCTGCTTCAGGACCCGCTCCGCCATGAACAGCATGGCGAGGGTCGGGATCAGCAGCACCAGCGAGACGACCGCGGCATAGGTCTGGATCGAGGATCGGCCCCCGAGATAGGCCCAGAGCAGCATGGGCAGGGTCTGGATCTTCGGCATGCCGACCACGAAACTCAGCAGAAATTCCTCGAGGCTGCCGACGAAGGCGAGGAGGGCGCCGGCGAAGAGGCCGGGCAGCACCATCGGCAGCAGCACCTTGCGCGCGACGGCACTGGGCGCTGCACCGAGATTGCGCGCCGCATCGATCAGATCCTGCGGTACGCCGGAGAGCGTTGCGGTGAGAATGCGGATGGTGAACGGCATCACCACGATGCACTGCGCCAGCACGACCCCGAGCAACGTCTGCGAGAGACCCAAGCGGATGAAGACCGAGCCCAAGCCGGTTGCCAGCACGACGCTCGGCAAGGTCAAGGGCAGCAGCACCAGCAGCTCGATCAGCCGCCGGTGCTTCAGGTTGCGGCGGGCGAGGGCGTAGCTGGTCGGAAAGCCGAGCGCCAGCGACAGCGCCGTCACCAGCACGGCAACGGTGAAGCTGGTGACGAAGGCCTGCGAGAGCTCCGGCACGGCGAACAGCGCCTGCCAGTTGGCGAGCGACAGGCTCGCCGGAAGCACATGCGGCGGGAACCAGCCGACCGCGGGGTCGACCAGCGACCAGAGCACGGCGACGATCATCGGGAAGATGAACACGATCGTCGTCGCCGCGAGGACGAGACCGGCGATCAACCAGCGCAATCGCTTGCTGCGGATGAACCAGAGCCCGTTCATGCCGCCTCGCCCGAGAGCAGCCGCGAGCGCGCCAGCAGCGCGTGATAGAGCGCCAGCACGATACCCGTCATCGCGATCATGGCGACACCGAGTGCCGAGGCGGTGCCCCAGCGCGCATGCAGCAGGAACTCCGCCGTCATCATCACCGAGATCGTGCGCGGGAAGGCGGGGCCGATCAGCGACGGAATCGCATAGGTGCCGAAGGCGTCGATGAAGACCAGCAGCGCCGCTGCCGAGATACCCGGGCTCGACAGCGGAACGATCACCCGGAAGAAGACCCGGATCGGCCCGGCACCGAGCGTGCGCGCCGCATCGATCACCGACCGCGGGATCGCCGCCGCGACCGCGGAGACGATCAGGATCGTGATCGGCACGTTGTGCCAGAGCAGCACCACCACGATCCCGGCCCCGCTCGGATCATGCAGGAGCGAGGGCCAGCGGATGCCCCAGGGCTGGAGCAGACGCGCGATCATGCCGCCCGGCCCGACCATGGTGAGAACCAGAAACGCGGCGATCAGGCTCGGTACGACGAGCGGGATTTTGTAAAGGGCGCTGACCAGGCGCCGTCCCGGGAAATCGAGCTGCAGCACGGCTGCGGTCGCCGTCGCGACCACCAGGCTCAGCAGCGTGGTCGCCAGCGCGATCTGCAGGCTGAAGCGGAAGGCGCTGGTGAAGAGCACATTGCTCGCGACCTCGACATAGGCGCCGAGCGTCGGCTTGCCCGTCGCGCCGAGCCCGAACAGGCCGAGGCTCGCCAGCAGGAGTTCGATCAACGGCACGATCATGGCGACCAGCAGGAATCCGGCGCCGGGGAGGAGCAGCGCAAGATTGATCCAGCGCTCGCGCCGGCGCCGGCGCGCCGCCCGCTCGGTATCGGTTGGAGCCGCCGAAGCCACCGACGGGGCGAGGTCTACGGCGACCACGGTTCAGCCTCCTCCGCGCGTCAGCACGGCGCTCGCCCGCGGCAGACGAACTCGCACAGTATCGCCGATCCGCCAGGCACTTGGTCCCGAGACCTGGACCTGAAGCGGCAGATCGATGCCGACCGGGTCGACGATGTACTCCGTGGTCGAACCCTGATACGCAGCATGTCGAACCGTCGCCGGGAGCCCTTCGTCGGCATCGGGTGCCACGATCCCTATCTCTTCGGGCCGGAGACAGATCTCGACCCGATCTCCGGGGCCGAGCTCGCCCTGGCGCAGGAACTCGAGACGCCCCAGCTTGGAATCGATGGTGAACGAGACCCCGTTCACCTCGGCGACCGCGCCATCGATCAGGTTGGCGGCCCCGAGGAACTCCGCCGTGGCCCGGCTCTGCGGCCGCCTGTAGACCGCTTCCGGCGCGCCGATCTCGACGATCTTCCCCGCCGCCATGAAGGCGATGCGATCGGAGAGCGCCAGCGCCTCCGCCTGATCGTGAGTCACGTAGATCGTGGTGACGCCGAGCTTCTGCTGCAGGGCGCGCAGCTCCAATCGCAGCCGCGCGCGCAGCTGGGCGTCGAGATTGGAGAGCGGCTCATCCAGGAGGAGCAGATGCGGCTCGACCACCAGAGCCCGCGCGAGAGCCACGCGCTGCTGCTGTCCGCCCGACAGCTGGCGCGGATAGCGTTTGCCAAGCTCGCCCATCGCCACGAGATCGAGCGCGCGTTCGACTTTGACCGCCACGTCGCGCGCGCTCAAGCGCCGCATCTCCAGCCCGAAAGCGACGTTCTGCGCCACGGTGAGATGCGGAAACAGGGCGTAGCTCTGGAACACCATTGCCATGCCGCGCTTGTGCGCCGGCACGTCGGCGATCGAGCGCCCATCCAGCAACACGTCGCCGGCATCGGCGTCGGTGAGGCCGGCGACGATGCGCAAGGTCGTGGACTTGCCGCAGCCCGAACCGCCGAGAAGGGTGAGGAACTCACCTTCCTCGACGTCGAGCGAGACGCCGTCGAGGGCGGGGGCGGGGGAATCGCCGAACCTCTTGACGACCCCCCGCAACTCCAGCTTTGCCATTCAGCGTGCCGCCGTTACTGGGCGATCACGTCCTTGACGAAGATATCGGCCGCCGCGTCGCTGATCAGGCCGTTGATCCGCGGCTTGGTGCGCTCCTGGTATTGCGCATCGGGCACCAGGAAGGGCGCCAGGTTGTCCGGGATCTTGCCTGCGGTGGAGAGATCGAGCCGCGCGGTCCGGCTGCCGGTTTTCTCCATCTTGTTGATCTGCACCTCGTCGCTCATCAGGAAGTTGGCGAGCAGCAGCGAGGCTTCCAGGCTCGGGGTCGAGGCGACGACGAACATCCCGTCGCCGTCGCCGACCTCGCCCGTCTTCAAGAGCGAAGGCCGCGTCTCTTTTGGCACCAGGCCCTTCGCCGCGAGAGTGTAGAGATCGTCCTCCCAGACGGTGGCGATCGGCGCCACGTTGTTGGCGATCGCCTGCAGCGAGGCCTCGTTGCCGTTGGTGAACTCGATCAGCGGCTTCTGCTCCTTGAAATAGGCGACCACGGGCGCCATGCATTTCTCGGCGACGCCTTTCGCCTGGTCCTCGGAGAGCGAGAAGTCATAGAGGTCCTTCTGGCAATCGGCCGGCGAGAGCGCCAGCATCGCGGTCTCGAGGAATCCGGACCCGCTGCCGCCTTCGGTCGGGTTGGTGACCGCGACCTTGATGCCGTTGGCCTTGGCATAGTCGAACACGCCCTGCAGCGTGTCCGGCAGGTCTTTCACGATGCTCGAGTTATAGGCCAGCACCGTCTGGTTGCGGTGGAAGGGCAGCACCGTGCCGCCGTGGGAGAAGCCGCGCGACATATGGGCCGCGTTGGGCTCGAGCTTGGCCGCGTTGGGCAACACGTCCACCAGCGGGATGTTGGCGACGACGCCCGCCGCGGTCAGCGCCCGCATGCTGTTGTTGGGGCCGAAGAACACGTCGGCCGGCGCCTCGGCATTGGCCTGCTTGGCGGCGATCAGCTGCTGGGTCGCGGCGTCGCCGTCGACGCAGACATGCTTGGCCGGGATGCCGGTCTGCTTGGTGAAGTTCGCGATCTCGCCGGCGAGGATGTCGCAGAGCGTATCGGCGAAGTCGTAGAACACCAGCTCATGCCCGGTCTCGGTCTTGGCGACCGGCGTCACCATGGCGTCGAAATTGTCGCGCGTCAGCTTGGTGAGATCGATCTGCGCCTTCACGTTGAAGCTGTCGCCCCCGACCGGAGCGACCGAGCCAGCCTGGGCGGTGCCTACGCCGGCGAGCAGGAACGAGGCAGCAATAGAGAGAGGAATGCCTATGGCCTTCATCGCGAGTCTCCATGTCAAAGGATGCCGCGGGAGTTGGTGGTAGGCCGGTGCGGCGACACCGGGGCCCCGTCGGACGGTCGCATCGAACCCTCGAATCGAACGGCCGACCGTGGCTTTCCACAGCGACTCCTACGACTGCGCGCAGGCCGCGAATGTGATGCGGCGGTGAAGCTTGGATGACGGCAACGGTGACGCTTGAGTTTCAGATCAACCATCGCTCGCGGCGGATGGACAATCGAAACAAGCGGTTGGCGCCGGCCGTTGAGGCTGCGTCGACGCTTAAGCGGTGCGCGTGAATCGCCCGCTTGCGAGATGCTCCGCGAGCAGCGCGACCGCATCGATGCCGCCCCCGGCCATCAGCGCCTCGCCCAGCGGCCGGCCCTGAAGGATCGGCTCGGTGACGGCGCATTCAAGCTCGGACAGGCGGCGCAAGGCGATGCCTTCCGTCCGCCGATGCAGGATCACGGTGAAGGGTTCGGTCGCCAGCGTGATCCCGGCGAGTTCCGCCTCGTCGCCGGCGGTCAGGATGCGCCAGATCGTGTCGGCGGGCGTCGTCAGGCGCACTAGGCGCAGCGACGGGTGAGGGATCAGCCTCAGCGCTTCGAGCGCGATGGGGTCGAACCCTGCGAGGTCCCTGGCATCGAGCGCCGGCGCATCGTCTGCGGCTGCCGCGCCGGCGACCGCCCATTCCAGGGCGGCGACGTCGGGCAGATAGGGCAGCGACGCGGCCGGCGTGAATCCGGCGAGGAAGGCGGCGAAGTCCGCGCCATAGGCGTTGAGATAGGCGGATCGCGGCAGATTTGCCGCCATGAAGATCCCGACGGCGCCGGCGAAGAACTTGGCGCCGACCAGCCGCTCCACCACCGGATAGGTGAGGCGCATTGCGTTGGTGATCACGCCGGTCATGGTGTTGCGATAGATCGAGAGCCGGTCGGCTTCGGCGATTGCATCGCCTTCGATCCAGGCCTCGATCGTGCCCGATTCCGATGGGCTCCACATCCCGCGCGCGAACTGGCGCTGCAGCTCACGAAGCGCGGGCATGGACCTGCGGGACGCGGAACGCGTCCAGGATCGCCTCGGCCTTTTGCGCCTCGTCGGTCAGCGTGTCGAGCGGCGGAACATCAGTGTCCCATTCGATCAGCGTCGGCAATGCGCCGAAATGCGCGAGCGCCTCGCGATAGAGGCGCCAGACCGCCGGGATCACAGGCGAGCCATGATCGTCGATCCGGATGGTGCGACCTTGGCCGAGGTCCCTCAGGCTGTGGCCGGCGAGATGGATCTCGCCGACCGCACCGGCCGGGAGCGCGGCGAGATAGCGTGACGCATCCCAGCCATGGTTGCTGGCACTGACGAAGATGTTGTTGACGTCGCACAGGATGCCACAGCCGGTCCGCGCGGCGACCGCAGCGAGAAACTCCCATTCGGGGATCGTGGAATGCCGGAAGCGGAGATAGCTGGAAGGATTCTCAACCAGGATCCAGCGCTTCAGCCGCTCCTGGACGCGCTCGACATTGTCGCACACCACGTCGAGGGCCTCCTCGGTCAGCGGCAGCGGCAGCAGGTCGGCGAGATATTGGCCGGCACTGACGCTCCAGGAGAGGTGCTCCGAAACGAGGCCGGGCTGGAAGCGGAGGGTCAGGCGGCGCACTCGCTCGAGGTGATCGGCATCGAGTCCGTCGGCGCTGCCGAGCGAGAGCCCGACCCCATGCAGCGAAAGCGCATAGTCTCGCCGGATCGTCTCGAGCTGCTCGAGCGGCTTGCCGCCGCCCATGTAGTTCTCGATATGCACCTCGAACCAGGCGATGTCGGGCCGGGTCTCGATCACCGCCCGATGGTGCTGGAAGCGGAGACCGATCCCCGCCGCGGCGGGGATCGGTCCAGGCGCGGCTCCGCTCGGGGTCAGGAGAGCCACGGCTGTGGCTCAAGTGGCGGAAGTATGCCCGCCATCGATCTTGCTGCAGGCGCCGCTTGGCACCAGGATGAAGGATTGCGGATCCATCGCCTTGGTCGCCATGCCGGCACAGGCATGGGCGCCCTCGGCGCAATCGTTCTTGCCGACGGCGTTGACGCCGAAGCACTTCTCGACGCCACCGGCGGCGAGCTTGGCCATGGTCGCCTTGACCGGCGCCGGCGTGTTGTCGGCAGTGGTCGTGCTGGACGAGGTGCAGCCTTGCAGCATTGCGGCAAGGCCGATGGCCGCTGCGATTGCGGCCGAGACGCCGATTGGGGTCGTCATGCGGGTCTCCCGTGGTTCCCTAAGCTGGCGGATGCGCCGCATCGGCGATCCGCTCACGATTGAGTGAAGTCGCGCTCGACTGCGGTCAGGAGGCGGTGAGATGGCCGCCGGAGATCTTCTCGCAGGTGCCCTTCGGCAGCAGGACGAAGGACTGCATGTCACGCGCCTTGGTGGCCATTCCGGCGCAGGAATGCGCGCCCGCGGCGCAGTCGTTCTTGCCCACGGCGTTGACACCGAAGCACTTTTCGGTGTCGTCTGCCCGCGTCGTCGCGCTCTGTGCGGCGATCGCGAGGCCGACCGCGGTGGAAAGCGCGACGGCGAGAGTGGTACGGTTCATGTGCACAATCTCCCTGTGAAAGGTCCAGGCTCGGACCCACGCGGGAAGGTTCGTGACGGCAAAAGGGAAAGTTACGTGGCCTCGCGCGCCGCATCCGCGACGCAGCCGCGGAGTTGCAACAGGACATGATGGCGAGCAGCCGGGAGCCGTGAAGAGCAGCCGAAGATCCGATGCCGCGACGGAGGCGCTGCGGGCGGCCGAGCCCGATGCGACCCATCGCCCGCCGGAGTCCGACTGGTCGGTGCTGATGGCGCGCAGCCAGGGGGGCGACGCCCGCAGCTATCGCCTGCTGCTGACGGCGATCACGCCCTATCTCCGATCCCTGGCCCACCGTTTCGGTCTCGGCGGGCCGGATCTGGAGGATGCGGTCCAGGATGCGCTCCTCACGGTCCATTTAATCCGCCACACTTACGACCCCGATCGGCCCTTCGCGCCCTGGCTGGCGGCCGTCGCCCGCCATCGGATGCTGGACCGGCTGCGGCGCCGGATGCGGCAAAGCGGCCGGGAGACGGAATTGACCGAGTTCCACGAAACCTTCATCGCGGTCGCGACGAATCAACAGGAGGCGGCCGGGGAAGCCGGCCGCCTGCACGCCGCCATTGCCGCCCTGCCCGAAGGGCAGCGCCGGGCCGTGGAGATGCTGAAGCTGAAGGAAATGTCGTTGAAGGAGGCCTCGGAAGCCACGGGTCAGTCGGAGACGTCGCTCAAGGTCTCGGTGCACCGCGCGGTCAAGCGCCTGCGCCGATTGCTGGGCGAGGGCTGACATGAGCGCGACGGAAAACCTGATCGCGAAGCTGTCCGAAGGCCTGCCGCCGGTCCGGCGCCTGCGCAAGCCGTGGCTGCGCGCCGCGCTCTGGATCGGCTTCGCGACGCTGCTGATCGCGGTCCTCGTCCTCCTGCGCGGCTTCCGGGCCGATATCGACGAATGCCTGCGCAATCCTTTCTATCTGATCCCCCTGGCCGGGAGCTGGCTGACCGGGGCGACCGCGGCACTGGCCGCCTTCGAGGTCAGCCTGGCCGACCGTTCCCGCCTCTGGGCCCTGCTGCCACTGCCCGCGGTGGCACTCTGGATCACCGGCTTTGCGGCGGGCTGCCTCGCCGACTGGATCGCGGTCCCGGCCGGTGCGCCGATCGTGCAGGACAGCGTGCGCTGCCTCACCACGATCCTTCTCGCCTCGGCCGGCATGATCGCGGTGCTGCTGCCGATGTTGCGCCGGGCCAAGACGCTCCGCCCGAACGAGACCGCCTGGCTCGGCATCCTCGCCGTCGCCGGCTTCGCCGACACCGCGCATCTCCTGATCCATGTGGTCGAGGCATCGCTGCTGGTGCTGGCGATCAACCTCGTCCCCGCCACGGTGATCGTGCTGCTCGGCGGCCTCGCGGGACGAAGGGCAGTGGCGACCTAGGTCAGGAAACTAGAACTAGCTTGCGGCACGCCGGACAATTAGATTGCTCGGGGGAGAATCCAGGCGGAACCGCGCGCTCGATGTGGGGGAAGTCCGGTTCGACGTCGATGATAACCGCGCGCCAGTGGAGACTCGCCGGTCTCATCTTATGTTCGTTGGCGATCGTCGTCGGCGTGGAGATTGCCGACAAGCAGGATGCCCGGCTCGATCTTCTCCATCGACCCGTCTTTCCCAACCGCGCCGTCGCCATCCTCGATTGGTTCTTGCATCCCATCGAGCGGAACACCTACCTGCGGCCCTTCTTTATCGAGCAGGATCTGAACGACGTCGCGATGCTCTCCGACGGCAGCCGTATCTGGGCCGTCGGCACCCATGGCCGGATCATCACCAGTGCGGATCAGGGCCGCACTTGGCAAGACCAGGAGAGCGGCACTCAGGCAACGCTCAACAAGATCGTGATGCTGCCTTTCGGCCGCTGCGGCTGGGCGGTGGGAGACAAAGGCACGATCCTCAAGACGGAAGACGCCGGTCGCAGCTGGTTGCCGCAAGACAGCAGCCTCGACGTCGACCTGCTGTCGATTGCCGCCCTGGAGGATTGCCGGCATGCTTGGATCGCCAGTGGCAGCGTCCTCCTCTATACCGAAGACGGCGGCGCACTCTGGCAGGGCATCAACGGCTACAACGGCGCGGTTGTCTACGGCGATCGCTCGGTGCCGTTGCGCGACGGCGCTCTGGGCGGCCTTGTTGCGTCCACCGATGGCGGCTTCTTTGTCACCCATGATGCAGGCGCCGACTGGGAACCTTTGGTGCTCGGGGAACGACACAGATTCGCCGACGTCGTGGTCGGGCCGAGGGGTCGATCGGCATGGGCGGTGGATGTGGACGGCAAGTTCGCCGACAGCCACGATGGCGGCCGATCCTGGGCGGATCGTTACGTGTTCGGCAGCGATGATGCGCCGCGGGTTGCCATGGCCGACGACGTCTTGCACGGCGTCGTCGTGAAGTCGCGTGGCGCCATCTGGTCGACGCAAGACGGTGGCCGCACCTGGATCGCCGCCAAGAACCCGCTGGGTACCGGCCTCAATGCCGTTACGATGAGTTGGGATGGAAGCCTCGCCGTCGCCGTCGGTCCGCGTGGCGCGGTCCTCGCGAGCTACGATGGAGGCCGCACTTGGTTTCCCAGCATGCGTGGCGACGGCAACATCCGCTCGATCCTGATCGAACCCGACGGACGCACGATCTGGGCGGCGGCCGATGGACCCGTCCTGCTGAAGAGCGAGGACCGCGGCGAGAGCTGGATGCCGCAGGTCGCCGTCGGCGAGCCGTGGCTCGGCGATACGCTCAACCTGAAGGCGCTACAGCCGACAGGCGTCGGCAAGCCGGGATGGATGGCCGGCAGCCGCGATGTATTCCGGTCTCTTGACGGCGGCCGGAGCTGGGAACCGTCCAGCGTCGATCAAGACCTCGTCCGCGACCTGCGGATCCTGCCGGATGGGCACGGCTGGTCCGTCGGCGAATCCCACGGCGCCCTACGCGTGACGCGAGATGGCGGTGCCCACTGGGTCTCAAACATCCGACTGATCCGCCGCAGGTTGACCGCGCTCTCTGTGTCTCCGGATGGGCGGCGCATCTGGGCCGTCGGGCGCGGCCCGCTCGCCGGGCTCTCGGAAGACGGCGGCGCTACCTGGTCCCTGCAACCGTTTCCGACTGGAAGACGCTGGATCGGCGACATCGTAATGAGCGGTGATGGACTTCACGGCTGCGCGGTTGGCGACTGGGGGGCCGTTGTGACCACGGGAGACGGGGGCCGCAGTTGGATCAATGCCGAGCCTGGGACGCGCGTCGGGCTCAACGCGGTTGCAATGCTGGATGACGGCCGGGGATGGATAGTCGGAAACTGGGGCACGCTGCTCGCGACCGACGACTTTGGGAAGACCTGGCGCGAGGCGCCCTCGCCGATGAAGTCCAGCATGACCGCGATAACCATGCGCCCCGACGGACTGGGTTTCGTCGGTGCCTTCGCTTTGAACATGGCGCGTACCACTGACGGCGGGAAGACCTGGACCTATTTCAACACCTACCACCTCGGCCGCGCGCCTTGGTTTTATGCCTGGACCGGACTATGGCTTGTCGTGGCGCTTGGCGCGCTTTTCAGGAGCGAGGGTCGATAAGCTGCCGCTACCTGATGTGCATCCTGGCAATGCTTCGTCGGTTGGTCTATCGGGGAAGTCTTTGGGAGGCTTCTATTGTCACCCGATCTGATCTGCCTTGGCGAGCCGCTGGTCGAGTTCAGCCAGTTGCCGGAAGGCGGGTTCTACAAGGCCGGCTTCGGCGGCGACACGTCGAACACCGCGATCGCCGCCGCGCGCCAAGGCGCCAGAGCCGGCTATCTGACTGCCGTCGGCGACGACTCGTTCGGCGCCATGCTCATCGATCTCTGGCGCAAGGAAGGCGTCGACGCGAGCCGGGTCAAGCGCGATCCAGCGGCGCCAACCGGCGTCTATTTCGTAACCCATGGAGCAGCTGGGCACGAGTTCCACTACTACCGCGCCAACTCGGCCGCGAGCCAGATGACGCCGGCGGATCTTCCCGCTGACTATATTCGCGCGGCGAAGTTGCTCCACGTCTCGGCGATCAGCCAGGCGATCTCGGAGAGCGCCTGCGAAACGGTCTTCGCTGCGATGGAAATCGCGCGTGCAGCTGGGCTCAGGGTCTGCTTCGACACCAATCTGCGCTTGAAGCTCTGGCCGCTCGACCGTGCCCGTGCCATGATCGGCGAGGCGATCCGCCGCGCCGACATCCTGCGGCCGGCGCTGGACGACGCGCAGAAGCTGACCGGTCTCGAGCAACCCGAGGCCATCGTCGATCACTATCTCAACCTCGGCCCGCGCCTTGTCGCCATGACCATGGGCCGCGACGGTGTGCTGCTCGGCACGCCGGAAGCGCGCCACCATCTTCCCGCGCACCATGTCGCCGCGGTCGACGCGACCGGCGCCGGTGACACGTTCAACGGTGCCTTCCTCGCCTGTCTCCTTGCCGGCGAGGCGCCGCTCGAAGCTGCGCGCTACGCCAATGCCGCTGCGGCGCTCTCGACCACCGGCTATGGCGCGGTCGCGCCGATCCCGCGGCCGGAGGCGGTGCGGCGCTTCCTCGCCGAGGCTGCGACCGCCTGAGGCTTTCGCAACCGCAAAACCGGATTCCGCGTTCGATCCCCACTTATTCAATCCTTGCCATTCCCGTCGATCGGTCCCAGATTCTTTTCAGGCAGGTGTAACAGCCGGGGAGGGACATGCGATGTCCGTCGCACAAATTCTCCGAGGCAAGCCCGACCGCCTGATCGGGCTCACCGAGAACCGCACGCTGGCCGATGCGGCCCAGCTTCTGACTCAGGAGCGGATCGGCGCGCTGGTGATCCGCAACAGCGCCGGCGAGATGATCGGCATCCTCTCCGAGCGCGACATCGTGCGCGCCATCGCCAAGATGGGTGCGGCCGTCATCCAGCAGCCGGTCTCGGTGATGATGACTCGCGATGTCGTCTGCTGCAGTCCCGAGGATTCGGTCGGCGACGTGATGTCATTGATGACCGCACGCCGCTTCCGCCATCTTCCGGTCAAGCAGGGTAACAAGCTGATCGGCATGATCTCGATCGGCGACGTGGTGAAGCAGCGCGTCGAGGAAGCCGAAGGCGAAGCCGCCCAGCTCCGGGACTACATTGCCAGTTAGTCGGGTAGGTCGAGCGACCCAGGGAAGATGAAGCGCTCGGCGCGAAGCCCTCTTTCCCGCCGACGAATGTCGGCCTGCGCCAACGGGAGGGAGAGGGTTGGATGAGGGGGCGACGGGTCTATCCTGCTAACTGCCCGTCACGCCGCCGGCGTAATCGGGATCAGCCTTCCGGAGGGGAGGATAACGCGGACCGTGGTACCGCGGGCGGGCTTGCTCGAAACCTCGATCCTACCCTGGTGCAACTCGATCAGGTTCTTGCAGATCGACAGGCCGAGCCCGGCGCCTTCCTGCTGCGGATGCGCGCTGCGATTGACCTGAACGAAGGGCTCGAACACGCGCTCGAGATCCTTCTCGCTGATGCCGATCCCGGTGTCCGCCACCGACAGGACGAGATTGCCGCCGGCTTCCATGTCCGCGGCGATGGTGACCGTGCCACCGGCCGGGGTGAACTTGACGGCATTGGTCGCGAGGTTGAGCAGCACCTGGGTAATGCGGCGCTCGTCGGCATTGAGGCCGGGGAGATCGTCGGCGATCGTGAGCTTCAAGTGCAGTCCGGCCCGCTCGGCCCGCTCCGCGATCATGTGCGCGCAGTGGCGGCAGAGAGCGGGCACATCGACCGGTCCTTCGACCAGCTGCACGGTACCGGAGTCGATCTTTGAATAATCGAGGATCTCGCTGATCAGTCCGTAAAGGTGCTGTGCGCTCGCGAGGATGTCGTCGGCGTATTCGCCGATCTTCGGCTGCTCCGGCTTGGTCCAGCGGTCGCGCAGGATCTGGGCGAAGCCCATGATTGCGTTCAGCGGCGTCCTGAGCTCGTGGCTCATGTTGGCGAGGAACTCGGACTTGGCGCGGTTCGAAGCCTCGGCGGCGCGTCGCGCCACCATCAGCTGCCGCTCGAAGTTCTTACGCTGGGTGATTTCCTGCACCGTGCCTTCGAAATAGAGCGCCTGCCCATCGGTGTCCTTCACTAGGCGCGCATTCTCCTGCACCCAGATGCGCTCGCGCGTCTTGTGCCGATAGACCTCGGATTCGAAATTGCGAACCTCGCCGTTCTTCGTCATCAGATCGACGAATTCCTGGCGCCGGCCGGGCTGCACATACCACTCGGCGGCAATGTCGCGGACGCCGATGATCAGCTCCTCGGGCGTCGCATAGCCGTTGAGCTCGGCCAGCGCCCGGTTCGCAACCACGATATGCCCTTCGGGCGAGCTGATGTAGATGCCCTCGAGTGCGTTGTCGATGATGCTGCGATAGCGCGCCTCGGCCTCGCGGAAGGCGCGCTGGCTCTCCACGAGATCGGTCACGTCCACCATGGTGCCCAGGATGGTGGCCTTGCCACCCTCCTCGGACCCGAGCGTGGTCGAATCCGAGACCCAGAACTTGGTCCCGTCGCGGCGGCGCATCTCGCATACGTGGTTCGTGACGTGGCCGGTGCGGATAAGCTCGGCGATGTGCCAATCCCGGTCGCCAGGGCGGACGTAGTAGCGCTCGTTGGACGTCCCGGTCGCGTCGCGGAAGGCCTGCGGTGTTTCGAAGCCGAACATCCGCGCCATAGCAGGATTGACCTCGACCACGCCTCCCTCGACCAGCGTCTGATAGACGCCGATTTCGGACTTTTCGAAGATCGTCCGGTAGATGGTTGCCCGGTCCAACGCCATTCCCCAGTGCGGCGCGTCCCCTTTTTGCGCCGCGGCATCATTCATAGCCGGAAAGGCCCCGCTTTAGGAAGCGCTGGGCAGGGTTTACGTGGCACGCCGCTTGCGAATATTCCTCCGGGTGGGCCTGCGGAGGCGCTTTTCGAATGCCATTCTCGACCGCATCGAACGGGAAATTCGGATCTCACCCGGCAAGTCTTGCCGGGTGGGACGCTTTGGCCGGGGGCCGCCCATGACGCCCAGCCTCTTTACCGTACAACCGGTCAAGGCCGGCGGCGCCACCATCCAGCCCGACGTGCTGGCCAGCATCCAGCAGGCGAGCGCCATCACGGGCGTCGATTTCTCGTATCTGATGGCTCAGGCCTCGCGCGAGAGCAGCTTCGACCCGACCGCCAAGGCCTCGACCAGCAGCGCCACCGGCCTTTATCAGTTCGTCGAGCAAACCTGGCTCGGCGTCTTCAAGGACCATGCGGCGCAATACGGCTATGGCGAGCTCGCTGCCAAGATCGCGAAGCACGCGGACGGCCACTATTCGGTCGGCGACGCCGCGACCCGCAAGCAGATCCTCGACCTCCGGCGCGATCCTGCGCTCAACGCCGAGATGGCGGCAGAGCTCGCGGCCGACAACAAGACCAAGATGGAGGCGGCGCTCGGCCACCCCGTGACGGCGACCGATCTCCGTCTCGCGCATTTTCTGGGCTTGAGCGGCGCCTTGCGTTTCATCCGTAAGCTTGATGCCGATCCGAACACGACCGGCGCCGCGATGTTTCCCCGCGCCGCTGCCTCCAACCAATCGGTGTTCTACGACGCCAAGGGCAATGCGCTTACCGTCGGCCAGATTTATGCCGTCATGAATTCCAGCATGAACAGCGACCAAGCGGCTTTCGCCTCATTGAGCACGACGCCGACCGGTCCGGCACCGACGGCTGTCGCCTCCGCGGCTTCAACGGCTTCAAGCACGCTCCAAGGCTTCAGCAACCCGGGCAGCATCCTCTCGCCGCTGATGCTGGTAACGATCGCCGCATTGCCGATCGCCCGCGAAGAGGAACAGAACAACAGCCCGCGCCATGGCGCCATCCACACCCACCTCGCCAGCGACATAAACCCGATGGCGGCACTGGGCGTCGGCTAGCGAGCAGAGGAAGCGCTCAGCCTTCGCGGCCTTCGAGCATCTTCCTTCCGGCGTCAGTCAGCTTGCAGACCAGCCAGTCGGGCTTCAGCGGATTGGTGAACCAGGGCTCGGCCCAGCCGTGGTCGATGCAGAACCGCACCGTGCGCGAGCTGACCTTCTGGCCCCATTCATCGAAAAGCGGCAGCTTGCCGCCCGGCTGCTTCAGGCCGCGGGCGAGCCAAGCGATCTCCACGGCATGGGGATGATCGTTGGCAGCCGCAATCGTCAATCCCCGTGTCATGGCATCATCCCCCTGAGTAAGGGCTGCAGGATAGCGAAATTTCTTTCAAAAGCCAAGGCTTGCCCCTCGTACTTACGAAAGAAGTCGAGGAATCTCGATGGCCGGACAGCGGTTCATCACCACCCTCAACCCGGCTTGGCGCGCTTGCGCGGCGGCGGTCGGATTGACGACGCCGAGCTGCATCCAGACCGTCTTCGCGCCGATCTCGATTGCCTCGCGCGCGGGCGCCGCTGCGGCTTCGGAACTGCGGAACACGTCCACCATGTCGATCTTTCCGGTCTCCGCCTGCGGAATCTCTTTCAGCGAAGCATAGACCCTTTCGCCGTTGAGAGTCTGCCCCGCCAATCCCGGATTGACCGGAATCACGCGATAGCCGCGTCGCTGCAGGTATCGCATCACCCCGTGGCTCGGCCGTTCCGGCTTGGGGCTGGCGCCGACCAGAGCGATCACCTTGGTTTCCTCGAGGATGTCGCGCAAGAAGTCGTCGTCGTAGCGTTCGTCCATGCTTAGCAGCCCTTCCATTCCGGGCGGCGCTTGGCGAGAAAGGCATCGATGCCCTCGGCTGCGTCCATCGCCATCATATTCTCGGTCATCACCTGGCTCGCATACTGGTATGCTTCGGCCAGACCGAGTTCCGCCTGTCGATAAAAGGCCGCCTTACCGATTTTCAAGGTGAGCGGCGACTTCGCGACGATCTCGTGGGCGAGCGCCAGGCTTTCCTCCATCACCTGTGGCGCCGGGGCAATACGATTGACCAGACCGTATTTCAGCGCGGTCTGCGCATCGATCGGATCGCCGGTCAGCAGCATCTCCATCGCGTGTTTCCGCGGTACCGCGCGCGAGAGCGCCACCATCGGCGTCGAGCAGAAGAGGCCGATGTTGACGCCCGGTGTGGCGAAACGCGTCTCCTCGGCGGCGACCGCGAGATCGCAGGTGGCCACCAGCTGGCAGCCGGCCGCAGTGGCGATGCCGTTGACCGCCGCAATCACCGGCTGGGGCAAGTTGATGATCTTCTGCATCATCGCGGAGCAGAGCGCGAAAGTCTGCTCATGGAAACTGCGTCGAGGATCGCTGCGCAGCTCCTTGAGATCGTGCCCGGAGCAAAAGGCGGGCCCGGCGCCGGTGATGATGACCAGGCGCACGGCGGCGTCGTCCTTGATCCGGTCCAGCTCCGCGGAGATTGCTTCCATCAGTGCCAGCGAGAGCGCGTTGCGCTGCGCCGGGCGGTTGAGCGTCAACGTGGCGATGCCGTTGGCGTCGCTGCGCAGCAACAGCTCGTTGGAAGCGGCGATGGTCATCGCTGAAGTAACCTCGTCATGCCGCGAAACAGCGGGTCCGTGGCGTCGCCGAGCCCGCGGGTGATCGAGAAGTGATGATGGCCGGGAACGATCATAAGCTCGCTCTCCACACCGGCGCTTTCGACCTTCGCATGATAGCGCCGTGACTGGTCGATCCAAAGCGCCGGTTCGTCGCCGCCCACCGCGACCAGAGCGGGGACGGGGACACGCAGCTCGAGCCTGAGCGGACTCAGGCTGGCGATCGTCTCCGGCGTCAACGTCACGTCCTCGCGAACCTGGATATGGGGGATGGGCGCGAGGTCGTAGATCCCCGTGACCAGGACCGCGCCTTTGATGAAACCCGCGCCACCCAATTCGTTCCAGTCGCGGCTCAGCATCATGGCGGCGAGATGCGCGCCCGCCGAGTTTCCCGCCAGTACGCAGCGATCGGGATCGCCGTTGAGCGCATCCGCATTGCGCCGCACCCAGGCGACCGACGCCGCGACCTGTTCGACCACGGTCGAGAGCGTCACCGCGGGACAGAGGTCGTATTCGATCATCGCCACCGCGGCGCCGGCGGCGACCAGTGGCTCGGCGATGAACCCGTAATAGTCCTTGGAGAGCGCCCGCCAGTAGCCGCCATGGATATAGACAAGGATCGGACTCTTGGGCGATTGCGCGGGGAAGAGGTCGATCAGCTGCAGCGGGCCCGGCCCATAGCGCTCGTTGCGGCGGTGTCGGAGCCGTTCGCGCACCGCGGCGCTGGCGGCGAAATCCAGCGCGAGCCAGGTTTCGTGATCCGGCACCGCGATCCGCGGCATGAAGTGCTCCGTGAACTCGGCCTCGGTCAGCCCGTCATACATGTCCATCCCTCTGGTCGCGGTGCCGAGTGTCCGAAGGGCGAGCGCAAAAGTCCATGATTCCGGTAAATTATTTGCCGGTATTATAATACCGTAAGACTAAGATACTGGAATTTTGGCATATTATTCATCTGCGACGAAACCGCTCGGTTGACAGCGCCTCGGCCGCTCTCTATACACCGCGCCGACCAACGGAATTCGAGCAACAACCATGCGCCTCACAGAGCAAACCGCTTCCTCCAAGCCGTCGGAGGTCGTGAAGAAGTGGGTCCTGATCGACGCCGAGGGCGTCGTTCTCGGCCGGCTTGCTTCGATCGTCGCCAACCGCCTGCGCGGCAAGCACAAGCCGACCTATACGCCGCATATCGACGACGGCGACAACGTGGTCATCATCAACGCCGCCAAGGTGAAGGTGACCGGCCGCAAGCTGGAGCGGGAAGTCTTCTACTACCATACCGGCCATCCGGGGGGCATCAAGGAGCGCAAGTGGGGCAAGATTCTCGGCTCCGCGCATCCCGAGCGCCTGCTCGAGAAGGCGGTCGAGCGCATGGTGCCGCGCGGTCCCTTGGGACGCCGGCAGATGAAGAATTTGCGGGTTTATCCGGGTGCGGAGCATCCGCATGCGGCGCAGCAGCCGGAGACGCTGGACGTCGCCGCGATGAATCCGAAGAACAAACGGGATTGATCCTCATGGCCACCGAACCTCAACGTCTCACCGATCTCAAGGACCTCGGCGCCGCGCGCGGCGTGGTCGCCGCCAAGGCGGTCGAAGCCGCGCCCCAGTACGAGCGCAAGGTCGATGCCCAAGGCAGGGCCTACGCGACCGGCAAGCGCAAGGACGCGATCGCACGCGTCTGGATCAAGGCGGGCAAGGGCGTCATCACCGTCAACGGCAAGGACAGCGCGGTCTACTTCGCCCGTCCGGTGCTCCGCATGATCATCAACCAGCCGTTTGGCATCGTGAACCGCGCCGGGCAATTTGATGTCGTGTGCTCGGTTTCGGGCGGCGGCCTCTCCGGCCAGGCCGGCGCCGTGCGCCACGGCATCTCCAAGGCGCTGACACATTACGAGCCCGACCTCCGGTCCGCGCTGAAGAAGGAAGGCTTCCTCACCCGCGACAGCCGCACGGTCGAGCGTAAGAAATATGGCCGCCGCAAGGCCCGCCGGAGCTTCCAGTTCTCGAAGCGCTGACGCTTCAACCAGATCATCTGGGAGACGACTTCGGGCCGCGGCGCAAGCTGCGGCCCTTTTGCTCTTTGGCCGACGGCGCTGGATCTTTTGCGGAACTAGGCCGGCGACAAACGCAGCTGCATCAACCTCCTACCTAACCTTCCCCCGATCTCGGGGGAAGGGACGCATTGCGCGACCAGCTCCCGTTGCGATTGGGTCTCGGAGGGTGTGAAGGCTCTGTCCTTCATCCACCCACGAGATCGGGGGAGGTGGCGGGGGTTGATGCGGCCGCAATGCTGCAGCAATTTTGCGCAGCAAGCGATCCAGTGTGGGGAACCGAATGACCTCGGATGTCATCATCATCGGTGCCGGCCTGGCTGGCGCCGCCGCTGCGCTGGAGCTCTCAAAACAGGGACTCCAGGCCACCATCCTCGAAGCCCGCGATCGCGTCGGCGGCCGCGGTTACGCACGCCCCTTTGCCGGCTCCGAAGACATACTGGACTTCGGCGGCGCCTGGATCACGCCCTGGCAGGCGAACATTCGCGCCCTCTGCCGCGAGCACGGCATCGTGCTTCACCCGCGTGCGACGGTCACGGAGCGCCGCTGGTTCCGCGACGGAGCGCTGCATCGCGACGGGCCCACCTCCGCAGCCGATCGCCTTGCGCATGAGCGCGCCATTGCCCGGGTCGCCGCCGATGCAATCCTGCTGAAGAAGGAGCACGAGACCGACGAGAAGGGCAGAGACATCGCCCGAGTGAGCTTCGCTGACTATCTCGACCGGCTCGCGCCGCCCCAATCCACGCGCGATCTTCTCTCCGCCTGGTGGTGCCAGTCCGGCAATGCCGAGAAGAGCCTGGCACCCGCCGCCGAGCTGCTCTCCAGCTCGGCCTATGGCGAGGGCCTCACCGAGGCGATGATGGACGTCTGGGCCGACACCCTGGAAGGCGGCGTCTCCGCGCTCACGCAGCGCATGATCGAAGCGTCGCGTGCGACGCTGACCATCGCCCAGCCGGTCACCGCGATCGAGCAGCAGGGCGAGATGGTTTCAGTGCGAACTGCGAGCGAGCGGTTCACCGCCCGCGCCGTGGTCGTGGCGACCGGAATCAACCCGATGCGCAACATCGCCTTCGTCCCCGCGCTGCCGAAAGAGAAGACCGACGCGATCGCCGTCGGCCATCTCGGCCGGGCGGTGAAGGTCTGGGCCAAGGTGAAGGGTGTCCCGGTCGGCATCGTCGCGTCGGGCGGCGGCACCGGCATCGAATGGATGTTCAGCGAGCGCGCGACCGGCGACGGCGCCACGCTGCTGGTCGGCTTCGGTGTTGCCGCCAACGGCTGGGTGCCCGACCTGCCGCGCGACATCGCCGCCGCAGTCGCCCGCTTCTTCCCCGAGGCCGAGCTCCTTGCCGGCGACTGGCACGACTGGAACGCCGATCCCTTCGCCCTCGGCGCCTGGGTCGCGGCCAAGGTCGGTGCCGAGGCGGCGACCGCCGCATCCACCTGGAAACGCCACGGCCGGCTCGCCTTCGCCAGCTCGGACTTCGCGCCGGAGCAGGCCGGCTGGTTCGAGGCCGCCATCATCTCGGGCCGCGCGGCGGCGGCGGGGATTTTGGAAGAGCTGGGCCGCTGAAGCGTCGCTTGATCGCGCGGCCCGCGTCGGATAGAGGGTCTTGACGCAGCCTCTGGGATCCCCACTTAGGCGTGCTCACGAAAGGGTCATCGATGCCGGCAACAGCGAGAGTGTTCATCGACGGCGAGGCGGGGACCACGGGGCTTGGCATCCGCGAGCGCCTCTTGGCGCTGCCCGAGATCGAGCTCCGGAGCATCGCCGGCGAGAAGCGCAAGGACCCCGTGGCGCGGCGCGAGATCATGGGCGAGGTCGATCTCGTCGTGCTCTGCCTGCCCGATGCCGCGGCGAAGGAGTCGGTGGCGCTGGCCGATGGTCTCGGCAACTCCGCACCCCGCATCCTCGACGCCTCGACCGCGTATCGTGTCGCGCCGGACTGGGTCTACGGCTTTGCCGAGCTGGAGCACGGCCAGGCCAAGCGCATCGCGGAAGCCAAGCATGTCTCCAATCCCGGCTGCTATCCGACTGGCGGCATCGCGCTCATCCGCCCGCTGGTCGATGCCGGTTTGCTGCCCGCCGACCATCCGATAGCGGTCAATGCCGTCAGCGGTTATTCCGGCGGCGGCAAGTCGATGATCGAGGCTCATGAGAAGACCGGCGGCCCCTCCTTCGAGCTCTACGGGCTCGGCTTCGAGCACAAGCACATCGCCGAGCTGCAGCAATATTCCAGGCTCTCGCGCCGGCCGATTTTCATCCCCTCGGTCGGGCATTTCCGGCAGGGCATGCTGGTCTCGGTGCCGCTGCATCTCGATGCGCTGCCGGGGAAGCCGAAGGCCGCCGATCTCGAAGCGGCGCTGGCGCGGCATTTCGAGGGTGCGGACCTGGTCAAGGTGGTGAAGACCGATCCCGGCGACCGGCTGGAAGCCGAGCCGCTCAACGACACCGACAAGATGGAGCTGCGCGTCTATTCAAACGAGGCACATCGCCAGGCGTTGCTGGTGGCCCGGCTCGACAATCTCGGCAAGGGCGCGTCTGGCGCCGCGGTACAGAACATCCGCCTCATGCTCGGCTTGGACAGGGCCTAGCCATGACCGCATTGATCATCCCACACGCCGGCATCACGCCGCGCATCGCCGCCGACGCCTTCATCGCCGAGACCGCGGTCATCATCGGCGACGTCGAGGTCGGCCCGGGCGCCAGCATCTGGTACGGCTGCGTGCTCCGGGGCGACGCCAATTCGATCCGCATCGGGGCGCGCACCAACATCCAGGACGGCACGGTCATCCACGTCAATCATCCGCGCGAGAGCGCCGTCGGCACCAACACCACGATCGGGGCCGACGTGACGGTCGGGCACATGGCGCTGATCCACGCCTGCACCATCGAGGACAAGGGCTTCGTCGGCATGAAGGCCTGCGTCATGGACGGCGTGGTGGTCGAGGGCGGCGCCATGGTCGCGGCCGGCGCGCTGGTGACTCCGGGCAAGCGCGTCAAGCGCGGCGAGCTCTGGGGCGGCAGCCCGGCGAAGCTGATGCGCCCGCTCTCCGACAAGGAGGTCGACTACCTGACCTACGCCGCCGAGCATTATGTCGAACTGGCGCAGACCTATCGCCAGGCGCGCTAAGACTTCCTCTCCCGCTTCCGGGAGAGGGTAGGGCGAGGGTCAGACCGTCTTCACGTTCGCCAGGAAGCGCTCGACGCCGCCGCGCAGTGCCTGAGACTGGGTGCTGAGCGACCGCGTCGCCTCGGTGAGCTGAGCGGCCGCATCGCGTGACTGGCCGGCGACGCCGACCACGTTGGTGATGCTGGCGGAGACCTCGCGCGTGCCGCCGGCCGCCTGATCGACGCTGCGCGCGATCTCCTGCGTGGCCGCACCCTGTTCCTCGACCGCGGCCGCGACCGCGCCGGTGATGTGGTTGATCTCCTCGATGATCTTGGCGACGCCCTGGATCGCCGAGACCGAGCGCTGGGTCTCGCTCTGGATGGCGCCCACATGGCTCGCGATCTCGTCGGTCGCCTTGGCGGTCTGGCTGGCGAGGTTCTTCACCTCCGACGCCACCACGGCGAAGCCCTTGCCGGCCTCGCCGGCGCGCGCCGCTTCGATCGTTGCATTGAGGGCGAGCAGGTTGGTCTGGCTCGCGATCTCGTTGATCAGCTGCACGATGGCGCCGACCTTCTCGGCGGCCGTCGCGAGGCCGGTGATCTGGTCGTTGGTCTGGCGCGCCTGCTCGGCGGCCTCGCCGGCGATCTTGTTCGACTGTGCGACCTGCCGGCTGATCTCGTTGATCGTGCTGGAGAGCTCGGTGGCGGCGGTCGCGACCGAGCCGACGCTGGTCGCCGTGTGCGACGAGGCTTCCGTCGCGTGGCTCGCCTCGCCGGCGGTCTGTTCCGCGGTTCGTGACATCAGGGCGACCGTGTCCTCCATCTTCTGCAGCGAGCCGCCGACCTCGCCCAGGGTCCGCGACATCTCCGCATCGAACTCGCGGCAGAGTCGTTCGAGCGCCTCGGTGCGGTGGCGCTGGGTCTCATGGGCGCGGTTCTGGTCCTCGGCGAGGTGGTTGGCGCGGGCCGAGTTTTCTTTCAGCACCTCGAGCGCGCCCGCCATGGCGCCGATCTCGTCCTTGCGCTCACGGTGGGGGATCTCGGTCGTTATGTCGCCGGCGGCGAGCCCGCTCATGGCCGCGGTCATGGCCTTGACCGGCTTGACCACCGAGCGTGCGGTCCAGGCGAGAACGAGAATCAGGGCCGTTGCAGAGATGGCAATCAAGATGCCGAGCGTCACCAGCAGGTTCTGCGCGTGGCGCTCCACATCGGCCTTGATCGCATCGGCGCTGTGCTGGACGGCATCGCCGGCTTCACCCATCTTGGCCTCGAGCGCGTCGAACTTCTGGCCGAACGCGGGGAATTTCTGGTTGGCGCCATAGTTGTCGGTGAAGGCACCGTTCACGATCTCCTTGGCTCCGGCGACGTAGTCGGTGAGCGCCGGTCCCAAGGCATCGAGCGCCGCCTTGTCCTCGGCGGGGAGGTCAAGCGCCTTGTTGGCGGCGATATGATCCTCGAGGTTCTTGATATCGTCGGCGGTCGCCTGCGCGATCTGGGGCTGCGCCGCCTTGTTGCCGAGACGTCCTTCGCGGAGCGCGATCAGCACGTCCGCCCGCAGGGCGTCGTGCATCATGTCCGCTTCCATCTGGTTGCGGATTGCAGCCGCGATCACGTTGACGGTAGCGGTGCCCTTGGCCGCTTCGTTGGTGCCCCAGATTCCGAGTGCGCTCACCACCGTGAGCGCCAGGATCGCAATCGTACCGGCGATCAGAAATCGCTTGCCGATATTCACTTCAGCCCTCCCGTTGGTCGAAAGGAATCGTTCGGTTTCCCGGCAAGGGTGATAAACCGGGACGGGTTAATCATTCGATAATAGAGAGGACTTTCCCGGCGTCTACGAGACGTGGAGGGGCGGTTTGGTCGACAGAAAACGGCCGAGGTTTCTAGCCCCGGCCGCCAGTTTGCCCGGAAGAGGGTCCGGCTCAGGAAGAGTAGTACATCTTGTATTCGATCGGATGCGGGGTGTGTTCGAGGGCGTAGACCTCCTCCCACTTCAGCTCGAGATAGGAGCTGATAAAGTCCTCGGTGAAGACGTCGCCCTTCAGCAGGAATCCCTTGTCGGCCTCGAGCGACTGCAGCGCCTCCCTGAGACTGCCGCAGACCGTCGGCACGTTCTTCAGCTCCTCCGGCGGCAGGTCGTAGAGGTTCTTGTCCATCGGATCGCCCGGATGGATCTTGTTCTGGATCCCGTCGAGCCCGGCCATCACCATCGCGGCGAAGGCGAGATAGGGGTTGGCGAGGGGATCGGGGAACCGCACCTCGACGCGCTTGCCCTTGGGGCTCGCGACATAGGGGATGCGGCAGGAGGCCGAGCGGTTGCGCGAGGAATAGGCGAGCAGCACTGGCGCCTCGAAGCCGGGGATGAGGCGCTTGTAGGAGTTGGTGGTTGGGTTGGTGAAGGCGTTCAGCGCCTTCGCATGCTTGATGATGCCGCCGATGTAGAACAGGCAGGTCTCGGAGAGATCCGCATAGCCGTTGCCGGCGAAGAGGGGCTTGCCGTCCCTCCAGATCGACTGGTGCACGTGCATGCCCGAGCCGTTGTCGCCCTTCACCGGCTTCGGCATGAAGGTCGCCGTCTTGCCGTAGTTGTGGGCGACGTTCTTCACCACGTACTTGTATTTCTGCATGTTGTCGGCGCATTGCACCAGGGTGCCGAACTTCACGCCGAGCTCATGCTGCGACGGCGCCACCTCGTGGTGATGCTTCTCGACCTCGACGCCCATGTTGGCGAGGGTGGTCAGCATCTCCGAGCGGAGGTCGCCCGCGGAATCCAGGGGCGCCACCGGGAAGTAGCCGCCCTTGATCTTCATATGGTGGCCGTGGTTGCCCTCCTCGAATTTCTTACCGGTCACATAGGGCGCCTCTTCCGAGGTGAACTCGACGAAGGTGCGCTCCATGGTGACGTCGTAGCGCACGTCGTCGAACACGAAGAACTCGGCCTCGGGGCCGACATAGACCGTGTCGCCGATTCCCGTGCTCTTCACATAGGCCTCGGCCTTCTTGGCGATCGAGCGCGGATCGCGCCCGTAGTTCTGGCCGGTCAGCGGCTCCAGGATGTCGCAATAGATCACGAGCGTGGTCTGCGCCGCGAAGGGGTCCATGACCGCGGTCGAGACATCGGGCTTCAGTACCATGTCGCTCTCGTTGATCGCCTTCCAGCCGGCGATCGACGAGCCGTCGAACATGACGCCCTCGGTCAGCATGTCCTCATCGACCGTGCTGACGTGCTGGGCGAGGTGCTGCCACATGCCCAACGGGTCGGTGAAGCGGAAATCGACGTATTTGACGTCCTGGGCCTTGATCAGCTCCAGGGTTTTCTTGACGCTCATGATGCTCTTCCGATCGTTGTCGTTGTTGAACCGCTCTCCCCGGGCGGCAGTCTTCGGGCAACCTGCTGGGGTAAAGCTCCTGGTTTGCTGCGGTTGACCGATCCTTGAAAAGGTTCGGTCGGCTCAGATCGCGTCCGGCCCGCGCTCGCCGGTACGGATTCGAATCGCTTCCTCGATGTTGACCACGAAGATCTTGCCGTCGCCGATCCGCCCCGTGGCCGCCGCCTGGCGGATGGCCTCGATCGCTCGCTCGACCAGATGGTCCTCGAGCACGACCTCGAGCTTCATCTTCGGCAGGAAATCGACCACGTATTCGGCGCCACGATAGAGCTCGGTATGGCCCTTCTGCCGGCCGAAGCCCTTGGCCTCGGTCACCGTGATGCCCTGGATGCCGACCTCGTGCAGAGCGTCTTTCACCTCGTCCAGCTTGAACGGCTTGATGATGGCTTCGATCTTTTTCATGAGTCGTCCCGGGCCTTTCCCTGCGATTGCTCCCCGCCCATCAGCAAGGCCTATGCCAGCCTGTAACATATTGTTAAGACTGGATTAATTTACAACAGCTTAAGTCGGTCGCCTAAACTTTAGGCGATGTTGTACAAGAATTGGGCACGCCTAAGAGGCTTCGGTGATGGGTGCCGCGCGGGGGCCGGCGACGCTCCAGGCAATGATGCCCGCAGCGACAAGCATGAAGGCCGCCAGCAGGAAGGCGGCGCCCGGCAGGCCGAGATCGCGCTCCGGTCCGACGAAGGCGGCGAAGGTCTGGCTGAAGAGGCCGGGTCCGATCAATCCCGTGATGCCGGCGATGCTGGCGATGGCACCCTGGAGCCGGCCTTGCTCGTCGGGCGCCACCCTGCGCGACATAAGACCTTGCGCCGAGGGCATCGCCAGTCCCCAAAGCGCTATAACTGGAAGGCCGATCCAGAAGATCGTGCCGGTCGCCGCCAGTCCAAAGACCGCGAAGCCGGCGGCGCCCAGGACGAGGCCGACGATCAGCGACCGGTGCTCGCCCAGCCTCGCCACGATTGGGCGGATCAGTCCACCCTGCACGATCATCGAGCAGACGCCGACCGCGGCTAGCGTCAGCCCGATGGTGCGCTCGTCCCAGCCGTAACGCCCCTCGGCATAGAGTACGAAGACATTGGGCAGCGATTGATGGGCGAGATAGTTGAGGAAGACGACGGAGGCGAGGCCGAGCAGGATGGGATGCCGGCGCAGGAGAACCAGCGAACCGACCGGATTGGCCTTACGCCAGGAGAAGGCGGCGCGGCGGTCCTGCGCCAGCGATTCCGGCAGGATCAAGAATCCATAGAGCGCATTGGCAAGGCTCAACGCCGCCGCGACCCAGAACGGCAGGCGCAGATCGTGCTCGCTCAAGAGGCCGCCGAAGGCTGGGCCGAGCACGAAGCCGATGCCGAAGGCGGCGCCGATCAGGCCGAAACGGGCGGCGCGCTGCTCGGGCGGTGTCACGTCGGCGATATAGGCGCCGGCGATCGAGAAGCTCGCAGAGGTGAGGCCGGAGATGGCGCGGCCGACGAACAGCCAGGCGATGTTCGGCGCCAGCGCCATCAGGATGTAGTCGAGCCCCAGGCCGAAATTGGAGGCGAGCACGATCGGCCGCCGCCCGAACCGGTCGGAGAGCGCGCCCTGGACCGGCGCGAAGAAGAACTGCATCACCGCGAAAACCGTGCCCAGGATCCCGACGAGCTCCGCCGCCCGGACCAGGCTGCCGGTGAAATGCTCCACCAGCCGCGGCAGCACCGGGATGATGACCCCAATCGCCAGGGTGTCGAGCACGACCGTGAAGAAGATGAAGATGACCGCCGCGCGACGCGGCCGGTTCGGCGGCGGAACTTCAGAGGTCATGGTGTTCAGGCGGTGGGGCGGTCTCGCGGCGCGATCATAGCGGGGCACGGCGAGGCGCCAAAGCGCTTTCCTCGATGTGGATGCGCCAGGCGAGGATCGCCGCATTGAGGATCGAGAAGACGACCGCGAGCGGCCAGGCGCCGAGCGCCAGCGGCAACAGCGCGATCTCGGCCGTCACCACCCAGTAGTTGGGGTGCCGGAGGAAGCGGTAGGGGCCTTTGCGGACGAGCGGCGCATCGGCCGGAACGAGGATCCGCGTGGTCCAGAACCGCCCGAGGCTCGTCATCACCCAGACCCGCGCCACCTCGACCGCGAGATAAACGATGATCGCCGGCCACCAAATCTCGCCTCGGCCGGAAGCCACCACACTCCAGAGCATCAGCAGCCAGCCCGCGTGGAGTGCCACCAGCAGCGGATAGTGCCCGGCGCCGATCTCGACCGCGCCCTCGGCGAAGAGGCGCCGAGTGTTGCGCTGCGCATGGACCAGCTCGGCGAGGCGCTGCAGCGTCACCAGCAGGAGCAGCAGCGCCGGCACTGCGCTCAGGCCTCCAGCAGTTGAAAACCGGCGCTGAAGCCCGGTCCGAGCGCCGACAGGAGATGCCGGCCCCTCAGCCCACGGCGCAACATCCGCTGCAGTACGAAGAGCACGGTGACCGCAGACATGTTCCCGTATTCGCGCAGCACGTCACGCGCGTCGCCCATGCCGCCGGGCTCGAGCTCGAACGTCGCCTCAAGCGCGTCCAGCACCTTCATGCCGCCAGGATGGCAGATGTAGCCGGCGAGGTCGCGGCGATCGAGGCCGCAGCGTTCGAGGAAAGAGTCGGTCGCCCTGCCGAACTCCTGGCGCACCAGGGTCGGGATGTCGCGCGAGAACAGCACGCCGAGTCCGTCGTCCTCGACGTGCCAACCCATGACGTCGAGCGAATCCGGCCAGGTATGGGTGCCCGAAGGCCCGAGCCGAACGCCGTCCGATCCCGGCCTTCCGATCACCATGGCGGCGGCACCATCGCCGAACAGCGCAGTCGCCACGATGTTGCTCTTGGTAAGGTCGGCCTGGCGGAAGGTGAGGGAACAGAGCTCGACCACGAGGAACAGCACGTCGCCATGGTCGAGCCCGCGTGCCAGGGCTGCGGCATGGCCGAGCCCGATCGCGCCGCCGGCGCAGCCGAGACCGAAGATCGGCAGCCTGAGCACATGCGGTGGCAGGCCGAGCGCGTTGATCAGGAGTGCGTCGAGGCTGGGCGTCGCGATACCCGTCGTCGATGCGAGCACGATCGCGGCGATGTCGCGCGGCTTGCGCCCGGCCTCGGCGAGCGCTTCACGGGCAGCGCGAACGAGCAGCTCGATCGAGACGTCGACATAGATCTCGTTGCGCTCCTTCCAGCCGTGCGGCTTCAGGAACCAGTCCATCGGCACGCAGAAATGCCGGGTCGAAATGCCGGCATGGCCGAAGACCGGCATCAACCGCTCGATCTCGCTCATCTCCCGGCCGAAGAACCCCCGGGCTTCCGAGGCGACCTCGCCTTGCTCGAAGCGGAAGCGCGGCACCGCAGTCGCGATCGAGAGCAGCGACGGCGGATTGTTGTCGAGCAGGCGAAGGGCGGCGCTGCGCATGAGGAAACCCTCGGAAATCGGTGGGTCTCCCCTGGTATAGCCGCGTCGTTAGGCCGACCAATCACGAAACGGGGAGTGCGCTGCAGCATGGTGCGCCCGGGTCTTTGATCGCGATCAACATTCCGTGAAGCGGTGCATCGGCAAGCGAGGGCTTGTCATCGATAGGATTCTTGCACGTCCGGACCGCCGGGTGTGTCCATCCCGCACAGGTTGCAGGTTCGCACCACCTCCGTGTGAATTCTGTCTCAAACAGTAAAAGTAAATCAGGAATAATAACTTTACAAATTTACAGAATTATAGTAGAGGTACAGAAATATAACAATATTGGTGCCCCGGGCGTTCGCGCTCGGGTGGTGGGGCTGGCGTCGTTCGGGCAGGGAGCAGGCCCATGCTGGATCTCACGCGGCGCGCCTTGCTGAGGCGGTCGATACTCGGAACGTTGGCCATGGGCGGCGCGTCGGTTCTGCCGCGATCGGCCTGGGCCACCGGTTGGGGCGATATTCCCGCGGGCGTCTGGCCCGCTGCCTACCAGCCGAAGAAGGTCCTGGAGATCTTCTGTTACAGCGGCATGTCGCCCTGGGAGACCTTCTGGGTATCCGAGGACACGGCCGCGACCAAGAACTGGAGAAACTTCCAGGCCGACGTGCAGGGGCTGCATTGGCACTGCGCACCGGATTCCGCCAGCCCCAGCGACGAGACCAATTCTTTCGCGACGGATCAGGGCGGCACGCCGGTCTTCTGGGGTCCGTCAACCAAGCCGCTGTGGCGCGCAGATATCTTCGGCCGCGCGCGTATGGTGACGATCGCCCACGATCTTCAGCCGCATGAGGCGGCGACCCCGCTGGCGCTGACCGGCCATCGCCTCGGCAATCCGCGCCTCGCCGGCAAGGGTGCGGCGATCCAGCATCGCCAGATCAGCCTGATGCCGCGCGCCGTGCCTTATTCCTTTGTGCTGGTGCCGGACGATATCGGCGGCTTCCAATTCGCGCAGGTGGCCGCGGTTACCAACGGTATGCATCCCGGTTACGCGGTGCCGATGCTGATCAAGATCGGCGACAGCTCCTTCCAGACGCTGTTGCAGCGCAGCCAGATGACATCCGAAGCCGATCATCTGATCGCGACCTACCAGGGCATGTATCGCGACCGGCTGCGTTTCCAAGGCATGGGCGATGCCATTCGCTCGGCGGGCTTCACGTCCTACGACACCGCGGTCAACTTCCTGCTGAACGCCGACCAGCTGGATACGCTGCTTGGCGGCAGCGTGCTGACGGTCGGCAACGGCCGTATTTGCGGGACCGACGATCCAGCCGAACCGGCGCAGGCGCCGAACAAGACCGCGACGGCGCTTGAGGTCGCGACCCTGCTGCTGACCACCGGCCAAGCGGCCTATGTCGGTGTCTTGGATGGCGGCGTGACGAGGGTAGCCGGCACGCCCTATGACACCCACTATCCGCATCACGTCGAGACCGTGTCGTCCAACATGTTCAACCTTTGCCGCAACCTGGCGGCGCAGATCGACGCCGCGGATCCGACCAAGCTCAATCTCGATGACGTACTGATCGTCATCCATTCCGAGTTCGGCCGCACACCCACGGTGGGCGGTCTCACAGGGCGCGACCACTGGCCCTACGGCTATGTGGCGATCCTGATCGGCGGGCCGATCGCGAGCCGCGGCATCGAGGGCCATCTCGACGGCGCTTCGAGCATGCCGAATGCGGGCAATGACTACAGCCCGACCGACGTGCATGGCGCGGTCCTGCTGGCGGCGGGCATCGATCCGTTCGCCTCGGAGAACTTCGGTGTCCAGGAATTCACCACAAACGTGAATGATGGCACCGAGCAGGGAACGCGCCTCAACCTCAAGACCAAGATTCTCGGCGCTTAAGTCGCCGTCCGAAACCGCGAAGAGGGCCCAGCCATGAATCGCGTGCTCGCTCCCATTTTTTCCCTGCTCGCGGCGGCGAGCGTCTGTTTTTCCCTCGAGGGCTGCATGCCGAGCCCGCCCGCGGACGACAACGGAGACGTCTCCTTCGTCCGCCAGGCCGTGCCGCTGCTGCTCGGACGCAAGCCGAAGGGGGCGGAAGAGGTCGCGCTGCTGGTTGATATCGCCCAGCTCGAAGGCCGCGAGGCGGTGGTCCGCATGCTGATGGAGCAGCCGGAATTCGTCTCCCACTGGACCGATGTCCTGGTGGACGATCTGGCACTGCAGCGGGAAGGGTTCCGGGTACAGTCGCCCGACTGTTTCGGCGATCCTAAACGCGCCGCGACCTCCCCGGATCTCGCAAACTTCATCTCCGCCAATGCGCCGAGCGCGACCGCGCCCGGCGGCGCGTTCAATATGACGGACGTCATTCGCTCGGCGATCGTCGCCGACGATCTCTCGGCAGTATACCGCAGTTATGCATTCCCGCTCGCCTCGCAACGAGGGCTTCAGTCGGATTTCCTTCGGCCGGGCAATGTGGGTGACGCCTTCAACCATATTTATTTGAACCACCAGCTCGCCTGCTTCGCCTGTCACAACAGCGAATTCTCGACCACCAACGGCCTCGGCTGGGACCGCACCTTCGCCGTTCCGATCCAGCTCGAGAATGCCGTCTACGGGGCAAACTTCACCGATCCCGCCGGCACGCAGGATTCGACCTACGGGATCTTCCGCGGCGATCAGTTCTCGGGCGGCACGCAGCCCTGGGGCATCGCCGCGAGCTGCGGCATGATCAACCTCGATTTTTCCCAGGGATCGTCCGTCCCCACCACTTTCGCCGGCGCCAGTGGCGACCATATCGGCCTGGTCGATCTCGCCGCCCAGTTCAAATCGGGTTACCAGGCGCTGAAGACGACCGGTCTGCAGCGCACGTCGGTGCCAGGCGACAACCCGACCGTACCCGGCGACCAGGGCTATGCCTACATGACCGGCCTGACCGTGGCGGAGAACGTCTGGGACGAGCTGATGGGCTCGAAGCTCACCATTGCCAACTACTATCCGCGCAATCCGGATCAGCGCAACACGCTGTGGAACATCACCGAGTTCACCTTCACGCAGTCGGGCTGGTCGCTGAAGGACCTGATCGCCCGGATCATGACCACGCAGTACTTCAACCGGCGCGCACCCGATACCGGCGGCGGGACGACGGCCTTTCGTCTGCAGATGATCTTCGACCCCTGGGTGGCGCATGATCCGCGCGTGCCCGATCCGATGCCCGACCCGAAGGAGCACAACAACGGGCAGGGCGAGCTCATCCACCGCTATGCCCCGAGCAGCCTGTTCCATTCGGTGGCCGCGGCCCTTGGCTGGCCCGAGCCGCAGCGCTTTCCCGATCCGGTCGCCTATCCGAACATGGCCCTCGAGAAGGCGATCGGCCAATACATCTCGGAATCCCAGCAGGGCACGCAGGGTGTCGATTTCCAAGGCCTGTTGACTTGGGAATCGCAGCTCGGCACCTGCCAGAAGCCGGCCGGCGTCGGTACCGACTGGGTCGACCAGATGATCGCGGCGATGCCGGGCTTCGATGCCGCCAATCCGGGCTTCCCGCTCACCTTGGCGGACATCACCTCGACCACCAAGGACTGGCTGATCGGCGACGGGAGCATCGCGGCCGTTGCGCCAATGGCGCCCGACCCGGCGCATCCGATCGACAGCGAGCAGTTGGCACTCTTCAATCTCTATGGCGCCTCGCTCAACACGACGGCGTCCACCGTTCCCAACCTGGCACAGAAGGTGCGCCGGCTCTGCGGCGTGCTCCTGGAATCTCCGCGCTTCATGCTGGGTGGCATCGAGCCCAGCACAGGACTCGTGACGCCGCGGCTGCGCGTCTGCACTGGTGCGCCCTGCACCTATGCCGAGATGTGCCAAGCCTATCGCGCGACCCTCTCGAATATGGGTCACTACATCGACTGCGGCAATCATGTGGTTCAGCCGGGATCGCCGCCGCTCCAGATCGTCGGCTATCCGTTCCACCAGATCTGCCCCCGTGGCGACTGCCTTCTGATCTCATCGAAGGCGGTGCTGATCTGCGAGCGCATGCCGGATCTCTGCAAATTCGCGACGAAGCAGCCCGATTTCCCGCCGACCCCGGAATGCGGTCCGGTGTCTTGCCCGGCGCCCTGGTTCGACATCCGCCAGCCGATCATGTTCGTGGCGACGGCCGACGGCGCCAAGGTGACCGTGGCGAAGGGGGTCACCATTCGCACCGCCGACGGGAAGGACTACAAACCGATCGATCAGGGCGCTGTGCTCCAGGCCGGTGACCTGCTGCGCATTCCGCCGGGCGCCGTGTTCGAGGCGCGGAGTGCCGGCACGTTGTTCGCGACGCCCAAGGACGGCATGGTCTCGAAATTTACCCTCGCGCAGCCGCCGATCGATCGCGAGTTCCTGGATGCGGTCGATGCCGGCAGGCTCATCACCGCTCAAGCCTTGCTCAAAGCCGGCGCCAGCGTCGATGCCCGCGATAGATACGGTCAGACGGCGCTGATGAAGGCGACCAACGCGGGCAACCTGCCGATGATGTCGCTGCTGTTGGAGAAGGGTGCCGCACCGGCGGCGCAGGATAGCCGCGGCCTCTCCGCGGCGGACTATGCCTCGATCGGCAAGCAGTTCTTCGCGGGTCAGCTGCTGGCGCGCAAGAGCGTCTTCCCGCAGTCACTCGACGCGCTCGGAAAGGCCCCGCCGCTGCAGGAGGCGCCATGGCTCTTCCTGGTGACGAGTGCCGCGCCGCCGCCAGCGCCGCCGCAGAGCGGTCCGCTGAACGGGCGTGACGCCTGGATCTTGACGCTCAACGGCACGCTCGCGACGCATGCCAAGGACATCGGCGAGATCCAGGAACTCTGGAAGAAGACCGGCTTCCGATTCCGCGGAGAGGCGGGGCCGTTGCCCGATGCCAAGGCGGCCCAGGCCGCGGTCGACCGCTACATGAAGCAGGACTTTGCCAAGGAGCATCCGAACGCTCTGCTGAAGAAGGCGCCCTGACCATGCCGAACCCCAGCTACTACTTCACCCTCTTCAAGAAGTTCCAGGTGCTGGGCCATGTGCCGGAGGGCAGCAGTCATGGCGCTGCGGGCGGCTTGGGGGGATTCGATCTGACCACGCCGGCGGACGTGTTCGCCGCGTCCAATCGCGGGACGCTGCTCGGTGCCAACAACACGCCGTCCAACAGCCCGCTCTGGGCGGTCTTGAACGCGCGCGCGATGGGAGCGGGCTCGGTGAATGTCGGCGGAGTCAGCTGGCCCGCCATGCCGCTCGGCTCGCCACCGGCTTGGAGCGAGTTCCAAGTGTCAGCGCCGGCGCCCAAGCTGGTCGCGGTGTTCGGCGACTGGATCTCGGCCGGCAAGACGAACGACACGCCGAACGGCGTCATCGGCACCGAGCCGGGGGCGATCGGAGCCCGCGATGCGGGGATCGTGCCTTTCGTCTGCAGCATGCCCGGCGATGACGGCGTGCGGCCCGGTGCGGTGCCGGCAAACTACTGGGCGACGTCGCTGATATTCCTGGTCGATCCCTCTAACGGGAACACGGCCCATCCCGCGGAGCTCGGTGCGTCGAGCGAGTACTACCTGACCGCGGTGGTCGGGAACCGCGGCAACACCGCCGGTGGCCGGTTCGCCAGCCCCGCGGCGGAGAAGCTGGAATCCGCGGGCTGGGTCATGGTCTGGAACAGCGGCATGAGCCCGGCGGTGCAGCTCCCGTCGCTCTCCAATCTCGATGTGAATTCCATCGACGGCATCTATGAGCCCTATTTCCTGAAAGCGGGCGCCTATGACTTGGTCGGCTTCCGCCTCAACGTGCAGACGGTGTTCAACGGCCTGGTGGCGGCGATCGCGGCCAGCGGCGTCGATCTCGGCGGAATGACGCCGGAGGAATGGGTCCACGACCAGGGTGCCCATCTCTGCGCCAAGGTCCTGATCCGCCGGGAATCGCAATCCTGGCCGACCCTCGGCACCACGCCGATCATGGATCGCCGCATCGCGCAGAAGAACCTGGCGCCGTTCGCGATCGATGTCGCGGTCACGAATCCGGATCCCGACATCACCTGGCGCAACTTCATGGTCGGCGACCCGATCCAGTTCCTGGTCGGACCTGATGAGGACGGCGACAAGGCCGCTGCTGCTCACATCCTGACCTTCACGGCTAAGTTGCCGGAGGATGCATTCCGCCTCTACCTCGCGATTCCCGTGCGCAGCTATCGGCGCTGGGTCGAGCAGGGCGCGCAGAAGGGCTGGAAGCTTGTTCCGCCGGAGGAGGCGGCGAAGCTCCATCCGCCGTTCCAGGAGGCCGTCGTCTTCATGCTCGAGGGAAAGGAAGGCATGATCGAGCTCCCGCCGCTCGGCCGGGAGTTCCTGGCGATGTCCCTCGGCATCCAGTATCGGCGCAAGTCGTTAAAGGTGGGCGAGCCCGGCGAGATTGTGGTCCGCCAGGAGACCCTGCTGCCGCGCATTGACCGCGCGCGCAAGACCTGCGAGATCGGGCGGGAGATCGTCGGGGGCTTCACCTTCACCCTCGACGTCCACGACTCCCGGAAAATCGCCGACTGGATGAAACGCCGATAGCTTGGGCTTACGCCGCCTTGCGCTTCGCCAGGAAGCCGCCGATCCGCTTCATCGCCTCACCGATATTCTCGATCGAGTTGGCGTAGGAGATGCGCAAGTAGCCTTCGCCGTAGGCGCCGAAGCTGGTGCCGGCGATCGAGGCGACGCCCGCCTCGTCGAGCAACGCCACTTCCAACGCCTTCGACTTGAAGCCGGTGCCCTTGACGTTGGGGAAGGCATAGAAGGCACCCAGCGGAGTGATGCAGGAGACGCCGGGCAGCCTGTTCAATTCCGCGACCACGAACTTCCGGCGCTCGTCGAACGCCCTCATCATCTTGTCGATCTCGCCGCGCGGCCCCTTGAGGGCCGCGATGCCGGCCCACTGGGCGGCGGCATTGACGCAGGAATGCACGTTGATGCAGAGCCGCGTCGCATGCTCGATCAGCTGCTTCGGCCAGACCGAGTAGCCCATGCGCCAGCCGGTCATCGCATAGGTCTTCGACCAGCCGTCCAGCATGATCAGCCGATCGGCGATCTCGGGATACTTCAAGAGGCTGGTATGCACGTTCCCGTCATAGAGCATCTCGGAATAGATCTCATCCGACATGATGGCGACGTCGGGATGCTTGGCGAGGCCGGCGACCAGCTTGTCGATCTCGGCCTTCTGGCAGATGCCGCCGGTCGGGTTGGCGGGCGAGTTGACGATGATCAGCCGCGTCTTCGACGTGATGCGCGAGAGCACGTCCTCGGCCTTGAAGCCGAAGCCGTTCTCCTCCAGGAGCGGCAGCGGCACCGGCGTTGCACCACTGAACTTGATCACGCTTTCGTAGATGGGAAAGCCGGGATTGGGGTAGATGATCTCCGCGCCGGGCTCGCCGAACATGATGATGGCGAAGTACATCGTCACCTTGCCGCCCGGCACGATCAGCACGTTTGTCGGATCGACATTGACGCCGTGGCGCCGATGGAGATCGGCGGCGACCGCCTCACGCACCTGCGGGATACCGTTGGCCGGCGTGTAGCCGTGATGCCCGTCCCTCAGGGCCTTGATCGCTGCCTCGACGATATGGGCCGGAGTCTGGAAGTCGGGCTGGCCGATCGACAGGCTGATGATGCTCTTGCCCTGGGCTTCCAGCGCCTTGGCGCGGGCCAGCACTTCGAACGCGGATTCGGTACCAAGGCGGCCCATGCCGCTCGCCAGATGAAGCATCTCGTTTCCTCAGGGCTTAAGGGGTTCGCGATGGGCCGCGAGTGTATCCGAAGGCCGGGGCGGGGGAAGGCGGAAGCCGACGGAAAATTGCACGCCGACGACAGGCCGCGGCCCGCGCGGGACGGGGTGATGTCGCTTGACGGGGGTGAGCCCCTCGGTTAAATCCGCCCGGCGACGAAAAAGCGATGGCGGGCGTAGCTCAGTTGGTTAGAGCGCCAGGTTGTGGTCCTGGATGTCGCCGGTTCGAATCCGGTCGCTCGCCCCATCCTTCCGCATAGCTTCCCATCCTCGGATTCAGCTGCTGCGCGCCTCGATTACGGCCGCTTCTGCTAAATCGATTCACCCGACGTTTCACGCATTCCGCCGCAACATGGAACGACCAGCCTGTCACAACCTATGAGTGCGGGAGTCGCGAACGGCGCGGCTTTCAGCATGCAGCGCAGCATCGGTCCGTAACAAATCGATGAAGCCGGGCGGCGCGTTATAGAAAACCCATAATGGCCAACATTGTTGCCATAATTCGGGAATTCGGCGCGTGACTCGTATTCGTATTGCCGGTACCGTCGCCGCTCTCTGGTCGCATGATCGAATCCAGAGCGAGCAAGCCGAGGAGCACAGTCCAAGTTCTGGGAGGGACAGGCGCCGTTAGGGCAGCTCAGAAAACACAGGGGACGCTACACTTCAAAGAGGCAGCCGCAAGGCCGCCTCTTTTTGATTCCGAATTTCTGAATTCCGAGGACTAGTACTGCATCCCGTTCTTCGCCGCCGCCATCCAGGCCGGCTTCAACTTGGCGATCTTCTTATAGACCGGGCAGGTCTCAGCATGGGCGCCGGGGAGGTAGCCGATGCTCATCAGGAACTCGCCGACGATCTCGCCGCCGGTGAAGACGAAGGTCTTCTTGAAAAGCTTAGCCCAGTCCGCCTTCGGCAGCGGATGTTGCGCGGCGAGCCAGGCGGCGAAGGAGCCGTGCTCCTTTTGTAGCGCCTGAATGCGCTTCGCGTTCTCGATCGCGGCGTCCACCTTCAACCGGTTGCGGATGATGCCGGCATCTGCGAGCAGACGCTGGCGATCGCGCTCGCCGTAGCGCGCCACCTTGGCGATGGAGAAATCGTGGTAGGCGTCGCGGAACGCCTGCTGCTTCTTCAGGATGGTGAGCCAGGAGAGGCCCGCCTGGTTGATCTCCAGGATCAGCCGCTCGAACAGCTGGTCGTCGTCGGCGATCGGGAAGCCGTAATGCTCGGCGTGATAGGGGCCATGCCACTCATGACCGGGTGCCACCGCGCAATAGCCGCTCATGATTCGCGTCCTCTCAGAGATTCGGGTTCGCGTTGCGGAAATCCACCAGCGAGAGGTTGAAGTACCGGACCAGGAAGAAGCCGAGCGCCCAGAGGGCGAGAGAGATCAACGTGGTGGCCAGCAGCTTCCGTTTCACATGCGGCTGCTCCGGCGCACCGGGGTCGTGACCTTCGATCGGGCTCTCGACCCGGCGCACCCCCCAGGGCAGGACCGCGAACAGCACCACCCACCAGGTGATGATATAGAGGAAGACGTTGACGGCGATCACTTCGGCCATGGGTTCAGGCCTGCTCCAGCTCGATCAGGGTGCCGCAGAAGTCCTTGGGGTGCAGGAACAGCACCGGCTTGTCGTGCGCTCCGAGCTTGGGCTCGCCGTCACCGAGCACGCGAGCGCCCGTCTGCTTCAGCTGGTCGCGGGCGGCGATGATGTCATCGACCTCGTAGCAAACATGGTGGATCCCGCCCGCGGGGTTGCGCGCGAGATAGCCGGCGATCGGAGAATCATGGCCAAGCGGCTCCAGGAGCTCGATCTTCGTATTCGGCAAAGTGACGAAGACGACGGTCACGCCGTGCTTCGGCTGCGCCACCGGCGCCGAGACCTCGGCACCCAGGGTCGCCCGGTAGAGCGATGACGCCGCCGCGAGATCGGGCACGGCGATGGCGACATGGTTGAGGCGTCCGATCATGGTACTCCGGTCAGCGGGCTGGTCGCAGCGCAACAGGGCGGTTCATTCATATTGCGGCGCAATGACATAGCATGAAACCGCCGGGGCGCAAGCGGCACGGCCGCGCAGCGGATCCGACCTGTGGCCGCACAAGAATATCGCTGCCTGTGCGGTGGCGGAGTGTCACAGGCCCGGCCCATAATGGGCAATGACCGACCGGCTGGCCGCTGATCTCGCCGCGCTCGAATTCGCGAACGATGCCTTTTACCAGGCCTTCGCCGCGGCCGACCTTTCGGCCATGGAGGCGGTCTGGGCGGCGCAGGCCAATGTCTATTGCTGCCATCCCGGCTGGCCGCCGATCACCAACCGCGATGAGGTGATGGCGAGCTGGCGCGACATCCTCGCCAATGCCGGGCCGGTCCCGATCGTCTGTGCCGCGCCGCGCCCGACTCTCTACGGCGATGTCGGGCTGGTCTGCTGCTACGAGCGGTTCGGCAACCAGCATTTCGTCGCGACCAACCTCTTCATCCGCGCGGACGGCCGCCCCGGGACACCTTGGCGCATGATCCACCATCACGCCGGCCCGCTCGCCCGCGTGCCCGAGGGGGTGGCGGCGGAGGCGGAGGATCAGCCATCACGCCACTGATCGGGCGGCCCCTGTGGTGCACCCTGTGGTACACCCTGGGCGCGTCCCGTCGCCGGATTGCGCACCTGCGCGCCCGGCGGCATAGTGACGGCATGAGTGGAGTCCTTTTCTTGCAACAGCACCCGCGGCCGCTCGCAAGCCGCGGCCGCTGGGCGGCTTTCCTGTTCGTCGTGACGGTTGCGTTGCTCGGCGGAGCGGCCGCTCGGGCCGACTACACGGCAGGTCTGCAGGCCTTCAACGGCGGCGACTACCAGACCGCGCTCAAGGAATGGAGCGGTCCGGCTCAGGCCGGCGACGCCCAGGCCCAGCACGGCCTCGGGCTGATCTACGAGACCGGCCGGGGCCTCGACAAGCCGGATTTCAAACAGGCGCTGCACTGGTACCAGGCCTCGGCCGACCAGGACTATCCGCCGGCGCTCAACAACCTCGCCATGATGTATGCCAGCGGCCGCGGCGTGACGAAGAGCCAATCGAAGGCGATCGCGCTCTGGAAACAGGCCGCCGCGCTAGGCAACACCACGGCCGAGTTCAACCTCGGCATTCAGTACATGACCGGAAATGGCCTCGCCCACAGCGACACCGAAGGTGCTCGCTGGATCACCAAGGCGGCGGAGGGCGGGCTCTCCTATGCGCAGCTGACGCTCGGCCAGCTCTATCGCGAAGGGCGCGGTGTGCCGCGGGATCTGAAGGTCGCGCATGACTGGTTCCAGCGCGCTTCGGATTCCGGCAATGCCGATGCGCAGAAGTACCTCGCCCAGGTCGATTCCGAGGCGAAGTCGCCGCAGAAGGCCACTGCCAACGCGGCGTCGCCGCCCAAGACCGATACGCCCAAGACCGATACGACCAAGACGGCGAAGACCAGCACGGCCAAGGCTGACGCCACGAAGAGCGATACGACCGAGATGGCGAAGGCCGATGCCAGCAAGACGGATACCAGCAAGTCCGGTGGAACCACCTCGACGACGATGGTGGTCGGCTCTGCAGCGAGCACATCAGCGCCCAGCACGCCGCCGCTAGCACCGAGTGCTACGACCGAGACGGCCGACAAGATGAATGCGACCCCGCCGACGACCGGTGAGGCGCCGAAGACGACTCCAACCGCGGAAACGCCGGTGATCGCTCCGACCGCGGACGAGGCCGCACAGAAGACGACGCCGACCGCGGCGGAAGTCGCACCGAAGACGACATCGACGGCTGACGAGTCAGCGCCGAAGACCACGCCGACCGCGGAGCAGATGACGCCAAAGACGACACCGCCGGCGACTACCACGGCGCCGGCGACGCCGCCGCCGACCACCGAGCTCGCGTCCACCGAAACGCCGACGCCGCCCCCGGCGACACCGGTAGCTCCCGTAACCGTGGCACCCGCTGAGAACATGCCGGCCACGGGTGCGCCAGCACCAAGCGCCCCGGCCACGACAGTGCCGGCAGCCACTGCGTCGTCCAGTACCGAGGCCAAGAGCAGCGCATCGGAGACGACCAAGTCCGGCACCACCGCTCCCGCGACGCCCACCATGAATGCCGCCACGATCTCGCCGGCATCGTCCGACCAATCGCCCACGCCCACGACGCCCACGCCCTCGACGTCCACCCCCTCGACGTCGGCGCCTGCGGTCAGCTCGTCGGCGTCGACGTCCGCGGAGAACAGCGCGAGCACGCCGGAAACGCCTTCGGCGCCGGAGAGCGTCAACGTGCCGGCCCCGCCGCCGCCTTCCGAAGCGGCGAGCACGGAGACTGGACCGAAGCCAGATAATGCGGCGAAGCCGGAGACGACGGCGAAGGTCGATCAATCCACACCGCCCGCGACCAGCGACACGACGCCGGCAAAGCCGGCCGAGAGGAAGCCGCAGGAGACGGCCGTCGCGCAGGCCACGCCGCCCAGCAGCGAATCCAAGCCCGCGACGACGGACCAATCGACCCCCTCCGCTGGCACTGCCGCGACCTCGGTATCGCAGCCTGCGCCCGCGGCATCCGAGACCAAGAGCCAGCCCGCGCCGTCCAACACGGCCGAAACGACGGCCGCCCCGGCCACGCCGACCTCGACCGCCCCGACCTCGACCACGCCGGCTGCTCCATCGCCGGCAGATCAATCCGCTGCGCTGCAGGCAGGCCTGCCACAGGCGGATTCGCTGAGTGCCGGTCAAAAGGTGATCCACGTCTGGCTGGGCGAGAGCGGCCAGTCCGAGGCGGCAAAGCGCGCCTATGAGGACGTCAAGCGCAAGTTTGCGCCGACCCTGGACAGCTATGCCCTCGAGATCCGCGAGTTCGTGACGGCCGGCGCGAGCTATCGCATCTATGTGGGTCCGGTCGACAGCGTTGAGAAGGCGCAGGCGATCTGCAAGGAGATCAAGAGCCGCGACAGCGGCCAGATGTGCCGGCCCGTCATCAACTGAATCACGCCTGTCCGGGCGTATCCTTCCACCTTCCAACCTGACGCGAGGAGAGATCGAACGTGACCGTGCGCAGCATCAAGGAGCGCCTGAAGTCCGGTGAGAAGATCCTGGCCGGATGGCTCTATGGGCTCGGCCCGGTGACCACGGAGGTGATGGCCGTTTCTGGCTACGGCGCGCTCCTGATCGATCAGGAGCACGGTCCCGTCGACGTGCAGACCATCCATGTGCAGCTCCTGGCCGCGCAGGCTCATGGCGTGCCGACTATGGTGCGCGTGCCGTCGCACGATCCGAACCACGTGAAGCGCCTGCTCGACCTCGGGGTTCAGACCATCATGTTCCCGATGGTGGATGCATTGGCCGATGCTAAGGCCATTGCCGCCGCCTGCCGGTATCCGCCGGTCGGCCGCCGCGGCATCGCCACGGGCGGCATTCGCGCCAGCCGATATGGCGTCGATACCAAGGACTATCTCGACCATTACACCGAGCGTCAACTCATCATGGCGCAGATCGAGACCTTGGGCGGGCTCGAAGCGGTGGAGGAGATCGCTGCGGTGGATGGCATCGATCTGCTCTTCGTGGGGCCCAACGATCTTTCGGCGGCGATGGGCCATCTCGGCGAGATGGACCATCCCAGTGTGCGCAAGGCAATCGACCGGATCGTCGCTGCCGCTAAGGCCAAGGGCAAGTTCCTCGGCACCGTGCCCACCAAGGAGCGCGACGCCAAGACCCTGTTCGCCGCCGGATTCGACATGGTGGCAAGCGGCTCCGACGTATCGCTGCTGCGCGAGGCCGCGGTAGCCCACGTGAAGGCCCAAGGACCGGCGCAGAATCCGAGGAACTGAGGCGGAGATGCGGCTGCGCTGGCATCGTCACGGTCGAAGCGCGGAGGAGATCGCGGCGCTCCCGGTGGTGAGTGCCGCCGAGATGCGGGCCGCCGAGGCGGCGCTCTTCGCGCGCGGCACGCCGAGCTTCGATGTGATGGCGCAAGCCGGCCTCGCCGTGGTCGAGGCGATCCGTGCCCGCTGGGCCTCACCCTTCAAACGCGCCCTCGTTCTTGCCGGCCCCGGCAACAACGGCGGCGACGGGTTCATCGTCGCCCGCGAGCTCCGATCGCTCGGCTGGGATGTGCACGTCGCCGCCGCCCGGCCGAAGGATGCCTATACCGGCGATGCGGCGCGCGCCGCCGCGCTCTGGGAGGGCAGGGTGGCCAGCCTCGAACCGGGTGCGCTCGCTGGCCTGGAGGACGGCGACTGCGTCGTCATCGACGCCATCTTCGGCATCGGCCTCGCGCGGCCGGTCGAGGGCGAGGTCAAGGCCGTCATCCACGCGCTGCACGGCAGGCCGTGCCCGATCGTCGCCGTCGACGTGCCGAGCGGCATCGATGCCGATACCGGCGCGGTGCTGGGTGCGGCACCGCGCGCGACCCTGACCGTCACCTTCGCCTGGCCGAAGCGCGGGCATCTGCTGCTGCCGGGGCGCGAATGGAGTCGTGATCTCTGCATCGCCGATATCGGCTGCCGCGCGGAGGACCTGCCCGATCTCGCCAAAGCCGCGCGGGTCAATGGCGCGCCGCTCTGGCTCGGCGCGCTGCCGTCCCCGTCGGCGGCGGACCATAAATACACGCGCGGCCATGCGCTGGTGGTGGGCGGTGCCGCCATGCCCGGCGCCGCGCGTCTCGCTTCACGTGCTGCGCGCCGGATCGGCGTCGGCATGCTGACCGTGGCGGCGAAGCATGAGGCGCACGGTTTCTACCTCGCCGATCAGCCTGGTCTCATCGTCCGAGCCTCGGAAGGGAGCCGCGATCTCGCTGCGCTGCTCGCCGACCGCCGCGTCACCGCGGTGCTGGTCGGCTCCGGCCTGCCGCCGGATCGCGCGACCCGCGCCGAGGTCGAGACCGCGGCGGAGGCCGGTCGGGCCATGGTGATCGACGGGGGCGGCTTGACGGCGTTTGCAGGGGGATCGTCGGCGCTTGCCAGCTTCGGCCGCACCTCTATCGTGCTCACGCCCCACGAGGGGGAGTTCGCCCGCCTCTTCCCCGATCTCGCCGAAATGCCGGACAAGCTCAGCCGCGCCCGCGCCGCCGCGTCCGCTTCGCGCTGCACCATCGTGCTCAAAGGCGCCGACACCGTGATCGCGTCGCCAGACGGCCGCGCTGCGATCAACGCCGACGCGCCGGCATGGCTCGCCACGGCAGGCTCGGGCGACGTGCTTGCCGGCCTCGTCCTCGGCCTACTCGCCCAGGGCGTGCCGGCTTTCGAGGCGGCCGCCGCTGCGGTCTCGCTGCACGGTGAGGCCGGTGCCCTGTTCGGTCCGGGCCTTATCGCGGAAGATCTGCCGGAGATGATCCCGGAAGTGCTGCGCCGCCTTGCCGAGCCGGACGAAGAGGCAGGCCCTGTATGAGGTGAAGGACATCGCCCCGATCACGGGCGCGGGCGACCTGGCCATCCGTCCCGCCCGGGACGGCGACCATGAGGCATGCGCCGACGTCTTCCTGGCAGCCTACCGGCAGGCCTTTCCACACCATTCGCCGGACTATTACGCCCCCAATCTCTATTACGACAGCATCGCCGGGGAGCAGCAGTTCGTTGCGCTGGTGGGCGGTGAGATTATTGCTGTATTATCAATCTATTGGCCGGAAAATTTCATCCACAGCCTTTATGTTCGGCCAAGCCGACAGGGCGGCGGCATCGGGCGCCGGCTGCTGGAGGCGGTGCTGGCCCGTGCTCGCGGCGTCTGCGAGCTCAAATGCGACCGGGCCAACCAGCGGGCGATCGCCTTCTACCGCCATCTGGGCTGGCGCGAGGTGGGGGAGGGGATAGCTGATACCGGCCCCTGGGTCCGGCTCCGGAAGTGACGGCCCATGAGATCGCCGGGTCAAGCCGGGTGATAATGGCTCCTTCTTCCGTCATCCGCGGGCTTGACCCGCGGATCTTGTAGAACCTGACACCGGCCTCGAATTCACTTGTGCCCACCCATTTCGTGCTATACACCCGCGCCCTGATTTCACCGGATTTTCCGTGGTCGGAGGGCGCCGCCAGAAGCCGCAGCCGGGCCGGCCGGATGGTGGCTTCTGCGGCGGTTCAGCCGGCTCACGGAAGCGCATCGGGCGGGCGTGGCGGAACTGGTAGACGCGCGGGATTTAGGTTCCCGTGACGCAAGTCGTGTGGGTTCAAGTCCCTCCGCCCGCACCATGATCCGGCCAGAGAACCGACGAGAGACAGTCGGCGGGTGCCGGGCGGTCGGGCCTGGAACTCGGCCGCTTCCATCCATCAGCGAAAGAGCAGAGTTGGACCATCATGCAGGTGACTGAAACCAATACCAGCGGCTTGAAGCGCGAGTTCAAGATCGTGGTGCCCGCGGGCGACCTGAAGGCCAAGGTCGATACCAAGCTGGTCGAGCTCGGCCAGCGCGTGAAATTGGATGGGTTCCGCCCCGGCAAGGTACCGATGCAGGTCCTGAAGAAGCGCTACGAACGGGACGTGTTCCGTGACGTGGTGAGCGAATCGGTCAACGAGGGCTCGCACCAGCTGATGCACGAGCGCAACCTGCGTCCGGCCGGCCAGCCCAAGGTCGAAATCGTGAAGCTCGAGGATGGCGCCGACCTCGAGTTCAACGTCGCCATGGAGATCATCCCGGACATCAAGCCGATGGACTTCAAGGCCATCAAGCTGGAGCGGGTGAAGATCGCGGTTCCCGACGCCGAGGTCGACGAGCGCCTCGCGCTGCTCGCAAAGCGCTCGGGCGGCTCCGAACCCGCGACGGAAGACCATGCGGCCGCCAAGGGCGATGTCGTCGTCATCGATTTCGTCGGCAAGGTCGGCGGCGAGGCGTTCGAGGGCGGCAGCGCCGAGGGCCACTATCTCGAGCTCGGCTCGGGCATGTTCATCCCCGGCTTCGAGGACCAGCTGATCGGCATCAAGAAGGGCGAGAAGCGGGCAGTGAAGGTGACCTTCCCGGCCGACTACGCCAACACCGATCTCGCCGGCAAGGACGCCGAGTTCGACGTGACAGCGACCGAGATTCGCGCGCCGAAGGCAACCGCGGTCGATGACGAGCTGGCGAAGTCGTTGGGTCTCGCCGACTTGGCCGAGCTGAAGAAGCAGACCAAGGAGCGGATGGAGCGCGAATACGGCACCGTCTCTCGCGCCCGCGTGAAGCGCAAGCTCCTGGATGTGCTCGCGGACAACCACGATTTCACCCTGCCGGAAGGTCTGGTGGATATTGAATTCGCAGCCATCTGGCGCCAAATCGAGGAGGACAAGAAAGCGGACCGCCTCGATGAGGAGGACAAGGGCAAGAGCGACGAGCAGCTGAAGCAGGAGTATCGGGAGATCGCGCTACGGCGCGTGAAGCTCGGCCTGCTGCTCTCCGAAGTCGGGCGGCAGAGCAACCTCGATGTGCCCCAGGACGAGCTGACGCGGGCGGTGATCGCCGAGGCGCGGCGCTATCCCGGCCAGGAGAAGCAGGTGATCGACTTCTACCAGCGCTCCCCCGAGGCGCTGAACCAGCTCCGGGCGCCGCTCTACGAGGAGAAGGTCGTGGACTTCATCCTGGAGCAGGCCGAGGTCAGCGAGCGTGTGGTGACGCCGGACCAGTTCGCCGAGGAAGGCAAAGAAGAGCTGGCCGCGCAGAAGAACTAAGCAGAAGAATAGACCGAGTTCGAGTCGGCTCCTCCTAGGGGCGTCCTTGGCGGAGCGGGTGGGAAGAGAGAAGGCAGACATGATCATGAGAGACCGCGATCCGATCGAGACCTACAACAACCTGCTGGTGCCGATGGTGGTCGAGCAGACCAATCGCGGCGAGCGGGCCTACGACATCTATTCGCGCCTCCTGAAGGAGCGGATCATCTTCGTGGTCGGCCCGGTGCATGACGAAATGGCGAGCCTGGTCTGCGCGCAGCTGCTGTTCCTGGAATCGGAGAACCCGAAGAAGGAGATCTCGCTCTACATCAACTCGCCGGGCGGCGTGGTGACTTCGGGTCTCGCGATGTATGACACCATGCAGTACATCCGCCCGGAGATCTCGACGGTCTGCATCGGCCTCGCGGCCTCGGCCGGCTCGCTGCTCCTGACCGCAGGCAAGAAAGGCAAGCGCTTCAGCCTGCCCAATTCCAACATCATGGTTCACCAGCCCTCAGGTGGATTTCAGGGCCAAGCCGCGGATATCGAGATCCATGCGCGCGAGATCCTGAAGACCCGCGACCGGCTGAACAAGATCTACGTCAAGCATACCGGACAGGAACTCTCCAACATCGAGAACGCCATGGACCGCGACCGGTTCATGACCCCGGAGGAGGCTAAGGATTTCGGCCTGATCGACGAGGTCGTGACGGAGCGCCCGCGTCCACTGGACGACGAGACCCGTTCCTGACGCCATAGAATCCACTATCGTACTGCGCCGGATCGCGGTCCGGCTTAACGGATTTCTCAGGAATACCGGGCTAGTCTATGGTCGCCTAAGGATGGGCTGGAGACCGCGTGACAAACTTGCCGCGACACCCAACCCGGTGTGTGTTGCGGCCAGAAATGCGTTGTGTTTCCGGGAATTGACAGTCTAACATGAACCTTGACGGCGACTCTCGATAAGGGGCGGCAAGGGCTCGAATAGGTCGGCGATGAACAAGTCCACCAACGGCGACTCCAAGAACACGCTGTATTGCTCCTTCTGCGGCAAGAGCCAGCACGAGGTTCGCAAGCTGATCGCCGGCCCGACGGTCTTTATCTGCGACGAGTGTGTCGAGCTCTGCATGGACATCATCCGTGAGGAGCACAAGACCACGCTGGTGAAGTCACGTGACGGTGTGCCGAGCCCGCGCGACATTTGCAAGGTGCTGGACGACTACGTGATCGGCCAGGATCACGCCAAGAAGGTGCTCTCGGTCGCCGTCCACAACCACTACAAGCGGCTCTCGCACGCCGGCAAGAACAACGACGTCGAGCTCTCAAAATCGAACATCCTGCTGGTCGGCCCCACCGGCTGCGGCAAGACGCTGCTGGCGCAGACGCTGGCGCGCATCATCGACGTGCCCTTCACCATGGCCGATGCGACCACGCTCACGGAAGCGGGTTATGTCGGCGAGGACGTCGAGAACATCATCCTGAAGCTGCTGCAGTCGGCCGACTACAACGTCGAGCGCGCGCAGCGCGGCATCGTCTACATCGACGAGGTCGACAAGATCAGCCGCAAGTCCGACAACCCGTCGATCACCCGAGATGTTTCCGGCGAAGGCGTGCAGCAGGCCCTGCTGAAGATCATGGAAGGCACCATCGCCTCGGTGCCTCCGCAGGGCGGCCGCAAGCATCCGCAGCAGGAGTTCCTGCAGGTCGACACCACCAACATCCTCTTCATCTGCGGCGGCGCCTTTGCGGGTCTCGAGAAGATTATCGCCCAGCGCGGCCGCAGCGGTTCCGCGATCGGCTTCGGCGCCGATGTGCGCGGGCCCGATGAGCGCGGCGCCGGCGAGATTCTGCGCGAGGTCGAGCCCGAGGACCTGCTGAAGTTCGGCCTGATCCCCGAGTTCGTCGGCCGCCTGCCGGTCGTGGCGACGCTCGAGGATCTCGATGAGGCCGCGCTGATCAAGATCCTCACCGAGCCGAAGAACGCCCTGGTGAAGCAGTATCAGCGGCTGTTCGAGATGGAGGATGTCCGTCTCGAGTTCGCCGACGATGCGCTGGCCGCCATCGCCCGCAAGGCGATCGCCCGCAAGACCGGCGCCCGCGGCCTGCGCTCGATCATGGAAGGCATTCTCCTGGAGCCGATGTTCGAGCTCCCCGGTCTCGACGGAGTCGAGGCCATGGTGATCAGCCGCGAAGTGGTCGAAGGCAACGCGCGGCCGCTCTACATCTACACCGACCGCCGCGGCGACGCCGCCGGCGCCTAGTAAACCAGCCGGCGAACCGAAGCGCCTCTCCCGCGTTCAGAATCCGGGTTCGAGTCGGGCCGTGTCACGCGGCCCGGGACCATTTGGCACGGCACTTGAACGCCTTGCGAGCGTGACCAAATAGGTTAACGAGTTGGACTGGCGGGCTGCGGTGCTCGGTCGCAGAGGTCCTTTTCGGCGCTTTTCTCTGGTTTTCCACAGCCGAATTCAAGATCGAGAGCCAAATGCCCTCGCCGCGTCGCGGCGCCAGGATACAATGATTGTAGTGAGGCCAAGGCCGGCGCTACTCTGGCCAAAGCCCTGGAGACCTTGAAGAATCATGGAACAGAATCCGCGCGAACCGAATCCCGGCCAATCCCAGAACTACCCGGTGCTCCCCCTGCGGGACATCGTCGTGTTCCCGCACATGATCGTGCCGCTGTTCGTCGGCCGCGAGAAGTCGGTGAAGGCGCTCGAGGACGTGATGAAGGATGACAAGCAGATCCTGCTGGTCACCCAGAAGAACGCCGCCCAGGACGATCCAACCCCGGCCGATATCTACTCGGTCGGCACGGTCGGGACCGTCCTGCAGCTGCTCAAATTGCCCGACGGCACCGTGAAGGTGCTGGTCGAGGGCGGCTATCGCGCCCGCATCAAGCGCTTCACCGAGAACGAGGCGTTCTTCGTCGCCGAGGCCGCGGCGATCGTCGACGGCGCCGATCCCGCCGGCAAGGAAGTGGAGGCCCTGGCGCGCTCGGTCGTCTCGCAGTTCGAGCAATACATCAAGCTGAACAAGAAGGTGCCGCCCGAGGTGCTGGTCTCGATCAACCAGATCGAGGACCCGTCGAAGCTCGCCGACACCGTCGCCTCGCATCTCTCGCTGAAGATCTCGGAGAAGCAGGAGCTCTTGGAGATCGGCTCGGTCGCCGAGCGGCTGGAGAAAATCTACGCCTTCATGGAAGGCGAGATCGGCGTGCTGCAGGTCGAGAAGCGCATCCGCAGCCGCGTGAAGCGCCAGATGGAGAAGACCCAGCGCGAGTACTACCTGAATGAGCAGATGAAGGCCATTCAGAAGGAGCTCGGCGAGGGCGAGGACGGTCGCGACGAGGTTGCCGAGATCGAAGAGCGGATCAAGAAGACCAAGCTCTCGAAGGAGGCGCGCGAGAAGGCCCAGGGCGAGGTCAAGAAGCTTCGCACCATGAGCCCGATGTCGGCGGAAGCGACGGTCGTGCGCAACTACCTCGACTGGCTGCTCTCGATCCCGTGGTCGAAGCCGACCAAGATCAAGCGCGACATCAGGCTCGCCGACAAGGTGCTGAACGAGGACCATTACGGCCTCGACAAGGTCAAGGACCGAATCCTCGAGTACCTGGCTGTGCAGCAGCGTCAGCGGCGCATCAAGGGCCCGATCCTCTGCTTGGTCGGCCCTCCGGGCGTCGGCAAGACCTCGCTCGGCAAGTCGATCGCGCGTGCCACCGGTCGCAACTTCGTGCGCATCAGCCTCGGCGGCGTGCGTGACGAGGCCGAGGTGCGTGGCCACCGCCGGACCTATATCGGCTCCATGCCGGGCAAGATCATCCAGGCGATGAAGAAGGCGAAGTCCTCGAACCCGCTGTTCCTCCTCGACGAGGTGGACAAGCTGGGGCAGGACTGGCGCGGCGATCCGTCGTCGGCGTTGCTCGAGGTCCTGGATCCCGAGCAGAACGTCAACTTCAACGACCACTACCTCGAGGTCGACTACGACCTCTCCGACGTGATGTTCATCACGACCGCCAACTCCCTGCGCATGCCGCAGCCGTTGCTGGATCGCATGGAGATCATCCGGATCCCCGGCTACACCGAGGACGAGAAGGTGGAGATCGCCAAGCGCCACCTGATCCCGAAGCAGGTCAAGGATCACGGCTTGAAGAAGGACGAGTGGAACCTGTCCGAGGACGGCATTCGCGACCTCGTGCGCTACTACACGCGGGAAGCGGGCGTCCGCAACCTCGAGCGCGAGATCGCCAACCTGGCGCGGAAGTCGATCAAGGAGATTCTGATGAAGAATCTCACCAAGGTCACGATCACGCGGCGGAACCTCGGCAAGTATGCCGGGATCCGCAAGTTCCGCTACGGCGAGGCCGAGCTCACCGACATGGTGGGCGTGGTCACCGGCCTGGCGTGGACCGAGGTGGGCGGCGACATCCTGACGATCGAAGCCGTGACGCTGCCCGGCAAGGGCAGGGTGACGGCGACCGGCAAGCTCGGCGACGTGATGAAGGAATCCGTGCAGGCCGCGGAGTCCTTTGTGAAGTCGCGCGCGGTCGAATTCGGCATCAAGCCGACCACCTTCAGCAAGCGCGACATCCACGTGCACGTGCCCGAGGGTGCCACGCCGAAGGACGGTCCTTCCGCGGGCGTCGCCATGGTCACCACGATCGTCTCGGTGCTGACCGGCATTCCGGTCCGCCGCGACGTCGCGATGACCGGCGAGGTCACCCTGCGCGGACGCGTGCTGCCGATCGGCGGTTTGAAGGAGAAGCTGCTGGCCGCACTCCGGGCCGGTATCAAGACCGTGCTCATTCCGCAGGAGAATGAGAAGGACCTGGCCGACATCCCGGACAACGTGAAGAAGGGCCTGCAGATCATCCCGGCCGAGAGCGTCGAGCAGGTGCTGAAGCAGGCGTTGACCAAGCCGCTGACGCCGATCGAGTGGATCGAGACACCGGAGATCGAGCAGCCTGCGGCAGCGGCCGAGAGCGAGGACGAGCGCGGCATCGTTACCCATTGATGCAGCGCAATTAGCCGAGCTTTCGCTGTCACAATCGAGAAAGCGTGATCACGGCCTCAGGCATTCATGCCTGAGGCCGTTCTCATTTTGTGATACCCGTTACTGCCCGCCCGTTACCCAATTGACGCCCTTGATTTTCGCACACTAGAATCCGCGCCGACTTCGCCCTGGCGGTTCCGGCCGGGCCCTCCGCACAAAAGAACAAGGGAAGGAATGACCCCCGTGAACAAGAACGACCTGATCGCCGAAGTGTCGGATGACACCGGGCTCTCCAGGACGGATGCGGCCAAGGCCGTCGACGCGGTCTTCGAATCGATCACCCGCGCCTTGAAGAAGAACCAGGAGATCCGCCTCGTCGGCTTCGGCACGTTCCACGTGGCGAAGCGCGCGGCCTCCAAAGGCCGCAACCCGCGCACCGGCGAGGAAATCGAAATCCCGGCCTCCAAGCAGCCGAAGTTCAAGGCCGGCAAGGGCCTCAAGGACGCTGTCAACTAATCCGCTAGCGTCTCACACCATCACCGGCCGCGTGGGCGACCCGCGCGGCCGGTTTGGTATTTTTTGTGGGAGGTGGTGGTGGGCGATGACGGACTCGAACCGCCGACATCTTCCGTGTAAAGGAAGCGCTCTACCAACTGAGCTAATCGCCCGAACCCGCCGGCAGCAGAGACCGTCTTTAGTGGAAGTCAGGGCGTTTGGCCAGCGTCCGGCTCTGGCGGACACTGCCAGTGGCCATGGCGATGGCTGGTCTAGCCGCGATGTGCCGCCTTCGGCACGATGTTCTGGTTGAGGCGGAAGAGGTTGGTGGGGTCGTATCTGGCCTTGATCTCGGCCAGCCGCGCATAGTTCGCCCCATACGTGCTGCGGCGCAAGGAGTCGCCGTCCTCCGGCAGTCCGGCGAAGTTCAGATAGGCGCGGCCGTTCGAGAACCGCTGCATGTCGTTCCAGAGCCCGCGCGTCCACCCGAGATTGGTTGCGTCGTCCTCTGCCTTCTGCCAGAGCGCGTCGATGCTGAGCATCCAGCGGAAGCTGCGGTCGCCGAACGCGGTCGCACCGGCGTCGACCCGGCCCACCGCGCCGCCCATGAACCAGACCGAGCAGAGGGATGACGGCGAAGGCCGGTCGGCCGCCCGCGGCGCGATCTCGTCGATCGCCGCGTCGTCGAGCCGGTCGAGATACATCGACTTGAAGTAGGCGCGGTTGCCACCCTTCGGGAACAGGCCGTCATAGAGCTTCTGGACCTCGCAGTATCTCATCCGGCCCGAGAAATCGAGCAGCGGGGTCGCCAGGCGTCGCAGCGGTGCGATCGCGCGCTCGCCCTCGTCGGTGGGACCCGCCCACACGCCGGCGAGCGCCATCACCTTCATGTTCCACGCCTCCCTGGGATAGGCCGGATCCTCAGGGATGGTGGAGAACTCGACCAGGCTGCCGCCGATCTCGTCGGGGGCCGTCGCCATGAAGTCGCGCCACGCCTTCATCACCGGTGCCGCATCCTCCGCGCGATAGATCGGCAGCATCAGCATGACCTCCGGGCCGACCGGATGAACCGCGAACTCGAACTGGGTCACCACGCCGAAATTGCCGCCGCCGCCGCGTATCGCCCAGAAGAGATCGGCACCGTCCCGCGGGTTCGCGTTGTGGACGGCGCCGTCGGCGGTGACGATCTCGACCGCGAGCACGTTGTCGAGACTGAGGCCGTAGCTGCCGCGCAGCCATCCGATTCCACCCGACAGCGTCAACCCGCCGACACCCGTGGCGGAGACGACGCCGCCCGGAGTCGCGAGGCCGTGCTCTTGGGCCGCGCCGTCGAACTCCGCCCAGGTCGCGCCGCCGCCGACCAGCGCCCGCCGCGCTGCAGGGTCGACCGTGACGCCGTTCATCAGCGAAAGATCGATGACGAGCCCGCCGTCGCTGGAACCGCTGCCGCCGGCATTGTGCCCGCCGCCCCGGACCGCGACCTCCATCGCATGCCGTTTCGCATGGGTCACCGCCGCGCTGACGTCGCGCGCGTTGCGGCAGCGCGCGATCAAGGCGGGCCGCTTGTCGAAGATGGCGTTCCACAGCTGCCGGACGGAATCGTAGGAGGGGTCGCCCGGAAGGATCAGCTCGCCCGCGAAACCCGCCCGCAAGGGGGCCAGCGCTTGCTCGGTCGTTGCCGGCACATCGACGCGGTCCATCGTTCCCTCCTTCGCCGATTCCGCGCGCAATTTGCGACGATCGCGGATGGTGCAAGGGTAGGTCTGGCCGCCGGGCGGAGGTAGAGGCAGAATGTCCCGGAGCAGGGCAAAAGTGACATCCGAGCCGAGGATACGAGATGCCGGACATCATGCACCCGCGGTCGCGCACCCCCGTTGTCTGCCTGCTGACCACGCCGGAGACGTCGCCCTCCGTGCTGTTCGGCTTGTTCGACGTGCTGAGCAGCGCTGGCTCGGTCTATCCGGAGATGCTGGAAGGCAAGACCGGCAACCTGATGTTCGACGTGAAGATCGTCGCGGCCACCAAGGCTCCGTTCCGCTGCTTCGGAAACATTCTCCTGGAGCCCGCCGCCGGGATCGACGAGATCGATTTCGCCGAGGTCGTCATCGTCTGCGACATGTTCCAGCCCATCGATGCATCGCCGCGCGGCCGCTACCCGAACGAGGTCGGTTGGCTGAAGAGAATGCATCGCGCCGGGGCGCTGCTCGGCTCGGTCTGCACCGGATCCCTGGTGCTCGCGGAAGCCGGTCTCCTGGACGGCTTGGAGAGCGCCACCCACTGGGCCTACCACAAGGTGTTTCGCGATCACTATCCGAAAGTGAAGCTTCGAGAAGACTCGATCCTGTGTCTTTCCGCGGAGGACGAGCGGATCGTGACCGCCGGCGGGACGACCTCCTGGCAGGAGCTTTCGCTGCATTTGATCCGCCGGTTCGGCGGCCCGAGACAGGCGATCCTCACCACCAAGGTCTTTCTGCTCGGAGACCGCAGCGACGGTCAGCTGCCGTTCGCGCTGATGTTGCCTAGCGCCCCTGTGTCCGATGCAGCGATCGCCGACGCGCAGGAATGGATCTCCGCCAACTATGCCTGCATCAATCCCGTCGCCCGGATGGCGGCCATGAGCGGATTGACGCCGCGAACCTTTGCCCGAAGGTTCCGGGCAGCGACCGGGATCGATCCGATCGACTATGTGCAGTCGCTGCGGGTCGAGGAAGCCAGGCAGATGCTGGACGCTGACGGGCTCGGCATCGACGAGATCGGGCGCGCCGTGGGCTACGAAGACGCGACCTCCTTCCGCCGCCTGTTCAAGCGTAGAATGGGGCTGACACCCGCGGCCTACCGCCGTAAATTCGTGCACGCCCTTCCGCGGAGCACTCCGGTCGCAACGCCAGGGGAGGGCCACCGGGCGCCGAAATCGCAGGCGCAGGCGCGCTGATCCTGCAAGGACCATCGCACCCCACGACCGGCTTTCCCCGCCCGTTTCTTCCGTGTAAAGGAAGCGTTCTGCCAACCGAGCTGATCCCCCGAACTCGACTGCAGCCGAGACTCGTCTTTGGTGGAAGTCGCGACGCTTGGCCAGAATACGAGCTTCTTGAACTCCTGACCGGCCCCCTCCTTCGCCCATGCCCCCCAAGACGGACTTTGCGCGCCACAGCCTCGGCATCCTGTTCTATCTCGCCGGGGTCGGGTTTTTCGCGGCCAATGACGCGCTCGGCAAATACCTGGTCATGGCCGATTACGGCGTGGCCGAGCTCCTGTTCGTGCGCGGCGTCGGTGCGCTGGCCATGTTGCTGCCAATCGCTTGGTATGTCGGCGCCCGCATGCGCCTCTCCGGCCATTGGACGCTGCATGTGCTCCGCATCCTGTGCCAGACCGGCGACAGCTACTGCTTCTACTACTCGACCAAGAGCATGCCGCTGGCCGACGTCATGACCTTCTACATGGCGACGCCGATCATCGTCACCGCCATCTCCGGCCTGTTCCTGAAGGAGCGCGTCGGCCCCTATCGCTGGGGCGCCGTCATCTTCGGCTTCGTCGGCGTAGTGATCGCCTTGGCGCCCACCAGCGCGGCCTTCTCGCCGGTGGCCCTCATCGCACTTCTTGGCTCTGCCCTGTTCGCGATGTCGCTCGTGCTCACGCGCAAGCTCCGCGACAACCATCCGCTGGCGCTGGTCGCCTGGCAGTTCGTCGGCGGCGGGCTGATTGGCGCCGCCTTCTCGCCGCTCGACTGGGCGACCCCCGACGCGCTCAACGCCGTCTGGATGCTGGTGGTCGGCATCGTCGCCGCCGGCTGCTTCCTCTGCATGGCGCGCGCCCTGGCGCTCGCACCCGCCTCGTTGCTGGCGCCGTTCCAATACTCCGCGATCTTCTGGGCGGGGCTGCTGGGCTGGATCTTCTGGCATGACGCGCCGACGCCGCGGATCATCCTCGGCAACGCCATGCTGATCGCCAGCGGCCTCTTCGTCTTCTATCGCGAACGCCGCCTCGCGGTCTCGGTCAGCGACCGGGTCGAGCCGATTCCCTGAGCTCGGGCCTGAGCACCATCCGTTCGTCATAATCGGCGAGCTTCGGATAGATGAGCGTGGGCGCGGTTGCCAAAGTGAGCACGCGCTCCCGATAGCGAGCAAGCTCGGCTCTGCGCACCTCGTCCGAGATGCGCGCCGGCGCATGCACCAGGAAGGGCTCGATCACGGTGAAGCCGACGAAGTAGAGCATGCCGTGGTTGATCGGGAAGAGGATGCTCTCGATCGGCCCGTTGAGCCCCTGCTCGGAATAGATCGGTGGCGGCCCGCCGATGGTGAGCGCGCACATGGCCCGCTTGCCGGCAAAGACGCCGCGATCGTACCACTTGCCGCCGCCATAAATCCGCCCGCCGGCTGCAAACACGCGGTCGACCCAGCCTTTCAGGATCGCCGGCAGGCCGAACCACCAGAGCGGAAACTGGAAGATCAGCACGTCGCACCAGAACAGCTTGTCCTGCTCGGCCTGAATCTCGGCTGCGAACCCGTCATGCGCGGCCGCATGCGCCTCCTCGAGCTGCTGCTTGTAGTATTCGGCATCGAGCACGGTGGTGAAGTTATGCCGGTCCGAGACCGGGTCGAAGCGCATGCGATAGAGGTCGGAGACCTGGACTTCGTGACCCGCCCCAGTCAGCGCCTCGACGGCCGTCGCCGTCATGGCACCGCTGAAGCTCTTCGGCTCCGGATGGGCATGGACGATGAAGACCCGCATTGTCACGCGTCTCCGCTCTTGGGTTGGTCGATCAGCTTCTCCAGCAACGCCGCCAGCGTCGTGGCCTCGTCCCGTTGCAATTTGCAGCCGACATGGTGCGCGATCGCCGGCCCGTAGATCCGCCATATCTTCTTCCGCAGCGCGCGCCCCTCAGGCGTGATCGCGATCAGCTGCCCGCGCTTGTCCTCGGGATGCGCCTCGCGCGTGACCAGCCCGGCCGACTCCATCCGGTCGATGAGGCGCGAGGCGTTGTACTGGGCGAGCAGGGTGCGGCGCTCCAGCTCCATGGGCCGGAGGCGCCCGTCTTGGCTGCGCTCGAGCTCCAGCAGCACGTCGTACCAGGAGAGGGGCGGGAGGCCCCCGGACTTGAGCTCGGCCTCGATGCAGCCCAGAACGGTCTGCTCCGCCCGCACCAGCCGCACCCAGGCCGTCACCGCCTCCTCGGGCGGGTCGGATTTTCCTCGATGTTTCATGGGCATGGAAACTAGCAGGATTATGCATCTGCATCAATCTTGACAGATATATGCAGTCGCATCTATATAGATGCAACTGCATTGAATGCGAGGAGTCTACCATGCCGGATGCTCCTACCCTGGTCAGCCACCACCTCTGCCCCTATGTGCAGCGCGCCGCCATCGCGCTCGCCGAGAAAGAGGTCCGGTTCGAGCGCGTCTACGTCGATCTCGGCAACAAGCCGGACTGGTTCAAGGCGCTCTCGCCGCTCGGCAAGACGCCGGTTCTGAAAGTGGGCGAGACCGCGATCTTCGAATCCGCGGTGATCCTGGAATACCTGGAAGACACCCAGCCCAATCCACTGCATCCCACGGATCCGCTGCGCCGCGCCGAGCATCGCAGCCTGATCGAGTTCGGCTCCGCGATCCTCAACGACATCTGGGGCCTTTACTCGGCACCGGATGCGGCGGCCTTCGAGGCCAAGCGCCGCCTTCTCGCCGAGCGCTTCGCGTGGCTGGAGCGGCGGCTCGTCGCGACCCCTTGGTTCGATGGCGCAAAGTTCTCGCTGGTCGACGCGGTCTTCGCGCCGGTGTTCCGCTACTTCGACGCGTTCGACCGGATTGCCGATTTCGGGATTCTGGATGGCCTGCCGAAGATTGCGCGCTGGCGGAACGCGCTCGCGGCACGACCTTCGGTGATTGCCGCCGTCACCGCTGACTATCACGACCGCCTATGGCGCTTCCTGCTCGCCCGGAACTCCCATCTCTCGCGGGAGATGCCGAAGGCGGCGTGAGCTACAGGACCCAGAGATAGCCGACGGTGGGGAGGGGCATGCCGGCGACTTCCTCGATCCGGCCCTCGCCGACCAGCCGGCCGCCGAGGCGCTCGTAGAAACCGCGGCCGGCGAAGTTGCCTTCCAGGCACCAGATGATCGCCTGCCGCAGCGCCCGCTCGCGGAACGCGCGGAAGGCGGACTCGATCAAGGCGCGGCCGACGCCGAGCTCGCGCCAGTCGGTCTCGACATAGAGCGCGTAGACCTCACCGCTCGGCACCGGCCGGTTGCCGCGCGCCGGGCCGACCACCGCATAGCCGACCACCTCGCCATCGGCGTCGGCGACCAGCGTGTTCTGCACTTGCCGCGTGAAGCCTGCGGTGCGCGACCAGCGGGCCGCCTCGATCTTGATATCCATCCGCGCCAGGTATTCGGTCGGCAGCAGTGCGGCATAGGCGTCGCGCCAGGCCTCGACATGGATCCGTGCGATGGTCGGCCCGTCGGCGACCTTGGCGCGGCGGATCTTGATGCCTTCCTGGCCGATCATATCGTTGCCATCACCTGGTCGAGACTCCGCGCCAGCTTCTCCACGATCTCGGTCAGCTCTGCCTGGGCGGCGATATAGGGCGGGGACACGATCACGATATCGCCGCGCTTGCCATCCACATTGCCGCCCACGGGATAGCAGATGAGTCCGTTCTCGAAGGCCTGGCGGTTCACCTTCTGGTAGACCATGCGCTCCCGGGGGAAAGGCTCCTTGGTCGCGCGATCGGCCACGATCTCCGCGCATTGGAAATAGCCCCGGCCGCGGATGTCGCCCACATAGGGTCGGGCACCCAATGCGTCGCTCAGCATGCGCTTCAGCAGCAACCCGTTCTCGCGCACCTTTTCCAGCAGCCCGTCGCGGCGGATGATCTTCTGCACTGCGACGCCGGCAGCGCAGGCGAGGGTGTGCCCGGTGAAGGTGTGCCCCGTCATGAGCGCGCCATGGCGCTCGAAGATCGGCCCCTTCAGCCGCTCGTGATAGATCGCGGCCGAGAGCGGCACATAGCCGCCGCCGAGGCCCTTGGCGACTGCCATGATGTCGGGCTCGACCCCGTCATGCTGCAGCGCGCGCCAGGTGCCGGTGCGTCCGGCGCCGCACATCACCTCATCGGCGATCATCAGCACGCCGTGGCGGTCGCAGATCTCGCGCACCCGCCGTGCATAGCCGGGTGGGGCGGGGACGCAGCCGCCGGCCGCGCCCACCACCGGCTCGAAGATGAAGGCGGCGACGTTCTCCGCGCCCAGGCGCTGGATCTCGCGCTCGAGCTCCGCCGCACAGAAGGCGCCGACGTCCTCGGACGTCACGCCCTCGGGCGGGCGATATTGATTGGCGGGCGAGAGGAAGCTCGCCGGCTGCAGGGCGCTTTCGAAGGCGGCGCGGCGGTCGAGGAAGCCTGAGACCGCGAGCGCGCCCAGAGTGTTGCCATGCCAGGAGCGTTGCCGGGCGATGAAGCGGGTGCGCTGCGGCTTGCCCATGGCGGCGTGATACTGCAGCGCGATCTTCAGGCAGGATTCGACCGCCTCGGATCCGCTGGAGTTGAACACCATGTGCTTCAGGCCACCACCGCAGGAATCCGCGATCAGCGCCGTCAGCTCTTCGAGGGGATCGCTGGTGAAGGTGTAGCGATAACCGTGGGCGATACGGTCGAGCTGCTCCTTGATCGCCGCGTTGATCTCAGGATGCGCATGGCCCATCGAGAACACGGCCGGCCCGCCGGAGCCATCGATGTAGCGCTTGCCGTCCTGGTCGAAGACATAGCAGCCCTGGCCATGGGAGACCTTCGGCAGCTGTGGCTTGACGTCCCAGACTCCCGCAAGGGAATGGCTTTTTTCGGTGGCGATTGCATCCCGTGCGGCCGGCGCGCTAGACATGACGATCACTCGCTCTTGGTTGCGCCGGCAGTGAAGCCCGCCGCGCGACGGCCTGTCAACCGCCGCAGGATCGCCAGGAAGACCTGATGACCATTCTCTATGCCGGCGACCCTGCGGAGGCCGATGCCTGGATCGGCGCGATCCACGCCATCGATCCCGATGTCTCGTTCCGGCGCTGGCCCGATTGGGGAGATCCGGACGCGATCGACTTCGTCATCGTCGGTGGCCGCATGCCAGGTGATCTCTCGGTCTTTCGCCGAGCCAAGGCGATCCAATCGACCTGGGCCGGCGTCAACCACCTGCTGCGCGGCAAATTCCCGCCCGGCGTGCCGATCGCGCGCATGGTCGATCGCGCCTTGACCGCGAACATGGTCGAGTATCTGGTCTATTTTGCCCTCGACGCGCTGCGCCAGGGCCGCACGCTCCGCGCCGCCCAGCGCGCGCAGAAATGGCTCGAGCTGCCGCATCGCTGGCCGCGCGATTTCCCGATCGGCATCCTCGGCCTCGGCACCCTCGGCAAGGCGACGGCGGCGAAGCTCCTCGACCTCGGCTTCCCGGTCAGCGGTTGGAGCCGCACGCCGAAATCGGTCGCGGGCGTCGAAAGCCATGCCGGGCCTGAAGGCCTGCCGGTATTTCTCGCGTCCCTGAAGCTGATGATCTGCCTGCTGCCGCTGACCACGGAGACCGAAGGCATCCTCGAGGCATCGCTGTTTGCCGGCCTGCCCGACGGCGCGATCCTGGTCAATGCCGGCCGCGGCGGGCACCTGAACGAAGCCGATCTCCTCGCCGCCCTCGATTCGGGCAAGCTCGCCTATGCGGTGCTTGATGTCTTCCGCGAGGAGCCGCTGCCGCCGCACCACGTCTTCTGGCGCCGCCGCGACATCGTCCTCACCCCCCACGTCGCCTCGATCACCCAAACCGGCTCCGGCGCTGCCGATATTCTCGAAAACTACCGCCGCGCCTTGCGGGGCGAACCGCTGCTCAACCCGGTGGATCCGAAACGTGGGTATTGAGCCACCGTTCAACCAGGCTCGCCCGGCACCGCAGCGCCAGGTCGTTTGGACAGCGGGCAAGGTCAAGGCGAATCATCTGTCCGTCGGTGGCGGAACGGCGCATCGGCTTCGCTGATACCGGCCTGATGGTGATCGCCGCTCTATCGTAGAGCGGCTGGATGGCGTCGCGCCGGAGGCCAAGCACGAGGGCAAGAAGCCGATCCAGGCGAACGGAGCAGGAAGCGGCGACTGCGATCGCCATCTCGATCACCCTGGTGTCCGGATGTACCGGAGCAAGGACGAAGACGGCGATGGCGGCATTTGACGACGCACGGCTCGCGGCAGCGGCATAGCGGTCGGCCAGAGCGCCGTCATTTCGCATCAGGGCCGCGAGTTCATCCGGGTCGATCGCCCTCACCGGCCGTCGTTCATGGACCGGAAGATTCCAACGACAATCGCAGTCGCTGCAGCGGAAGATCAGCCAGGAATCGATGATCTTCTTCTGCGCATTGACACGGAACTTGCCGCTGCTGGTGAAGTCCCGATCCATGGCGCAGCGTGGGCAGTGGCGCCGGATGCGGGGAGTCTGGTCTGCGGAAACGCGGACGAGGAGACGGGCGACAAGATCGTCGAGAGCCGTGAACATGCCGATGACAGCCTTCCGAAGCGGAAGTGCCGGTCAGCGATGTCCAGATTCTGGATGGAATGCGGATGAGGCGAGGATGACGGCGAAACGTCGGGTGCAACTTTGCCGCAACCGATCCCAGCACACCGCCACCAGCACAAAACCTCCGGCGCGCAACCCTGATCGGGGGGCCGAAGGACGCGGATCAACTGAGATCGGTCAGTGCTGGGGCAAGACTGCGGCTCAATGGAATTGTGAAGGCCCGCTACAACTATTCGATCGGTCGGGCGAAGTCAATCAAGCGCCGCGGTCAGGTGGTTGTCCCATTGCGGGAAACCATTCGAAGGACGGCCCAGCACCGTGGCGGTGACCGCCGTGACCGACGCCCGGATGCGCAGCCGCATGCCGCAGCCGGCAGTGAAGACGAAGCTCCCGGCCGCCTCCGCCGCGGCGATGCCGCAGCCGTCGCGCAGTTCCACGCTGCCGAGGTAGCGCCGGTCCGGCAGATGCCAGAAAGCGGCGACGCCTCCATGGGGCGAGGTGGCGGCGGCGATGGTGCCGCTGCGGTCGATGGCGGCGCTGCCGCAATAGCCGCGCAATCGCATCAGCTGTTCGCGCGGCAGATCGAGGAACTCCACGCCGCCATCGGTCCGCCACAGCCCGACCATGGGCCGCCAATCGGTGCCGGCGTCCTGGTCCTGCATGGCGAAGACGATCTCGCCCGCCGCACTCAGCGCCAGATGGCGAATCGAAAGCGAGATCAGCTCCTCATCGAGCCGCGTCTCGGCAACGATCGCGCCGCTCGCCGCATCGATCCGCACCAGCGAGGAATCGATCTCCGCCTGCATCGCCTGCTTGTCGCGAATGCCGCCATTGGCGACGACGAGCACGCGGTCGCGCTCCTGCCAGATCAGCTCATGCGGCTCGATCCCGCCGGTCGCAAACTCCGCCAGCCGCGCGCCATCGGCCGCACGGAGCACGGCGATCCGCCCCGCCTGATCGCCATCCCGGCTCTCGGTGGCGTAGAGACGCGCGCCGTCGCCGCCGAACACGGCATGGCCATCGAAGCTGTATCCGGCCGTCGCCGCGATCCGTCGCAGCACTGCACCATCCGCGACGCGCAGCAGCGTGATCGCCGCGCCGGGCTTGCGATCGATCAGCACACATGTCTCCCCGTCCGGCGCCAGCTCGACCGTATGTCCGCGCGCCGGCACCGCCGCGCGCCATACCTCGCGTCCGTCGCCGTCGAGCGCGGCCACACCGCTACCCTGCGGCCCCACGGCGAGATTGCAGGCACTGAAATAGCGTGGCGTGTGCTTGCCAAAGAGACTCTTCAGCATCGGATCACGATCCGTCACCGTCGAGCTCGTTGAAGCCGATCGAGATGCCGAGTGCGGGTGCCATCTTCTGCTGGAGAAGGTAGCTGACTTGGGTGACCGCGGCGAGAAGAGCGCCCAGAGTCTTGCGTCCCTCGGGATCGGCGACCTGCTGGTCCATCGGCTCCGGCACCGCGTCGGTCGCCGCCATCGCGGCGTCGAAGGCCTGGGCGAGCTCCTGCTTCAGCGGAGCCTGGTCACTGCCCAGCAGGGTCGCAAATCCATGCGGTCCGAGCACCGCCGCGTTCAGAGCCCCGAGATTGAGCTTGATGTCGCGCAGCGAGCGGCCAGAACGCCATTGCTCCGCGGCCTTCGGCTTTGCCGTCTCCAGTGCTTGGCCGCGCGGCCCGGCGAGCTTCTGCGCGCGCGCAATCTGGATGCCGCTGACGAGGTCGGCATAGAGTTGCGCCGCCGCCTCGTTCGGGTCCGGTGCGAACGGCGCCGCCGCGGTCCTGGGATCGCCCAGCGCCTGATCCCAGGCGTTCGCCAGCTCCTTCGCCAGCGCATCGAGATTGTGCGCGATGGCGCGGATCACGGCGATACGCGCCTTCTGCTCCGGCCCGGCGGAGAGGATCTGCCGCGCCGCGTCGCCATAGAGCATGCGCTCCAGGGCCGGCAGGCCCTGCACCGCGACGCTCGCCTGGGCGAAGCGCCGCGGTTCGAGCGCATCGTCGCTTGGGTTCGCGATCAGTGCGTTCAGCTGCTTGTCGATGATCGGCCGCTTCTCCGGCCAGTATTCGAACCGGTCGGCGCGCTGCTCGGAGCCCAACGGGCCGAGGTGATAGAACTCCGCCGCCATCCATGCATCGGAGACCAGCTCGAAGCTGACGCGCAGGTTGGCGAAGCCGTCCCGGCTCGGCGCTGCCGCGAATGCGTCGGCCGCCTGCACCAGCCTCCCGGTCTCGCCCGCCAGCGCCTTGAACGCCGGCGCAACCACGTTGGCCCCGTAGTCCGCATTGAAAGCGGCGAAATCCCTGGCCGCCGCCGGCGCGGCGAAGAGGCCGAGCCAGGAGGCAAGCAACGCGATGCGGCTGACGAATCCCTTCAGCGCCATGCCATTTTCCTTCAGAGCGAGCCGACGAAATCGATCAGCGCCTGGCGGTCCTCGCGCGAGAGCGCCTCGACGCGCTGTCGCGCCTTCTTGGCCTCGCCGTCGTGCCAGAGGATGGCTTCGAGGATGCTGCGCGCCCGCCCGTCATGCAGGAGGCCCACGCCGTCCTTCTGCGAGGCCGCGCCGATTCCCCAGAGCGGGGCGGTGCGCCATTCCCGCCCCGAGGCCTCGCCCTCGACCATGTGATCGGCGAGACCGGGTCCCATGTCGTGCAGCAGGAGATCGCTGTAGGGCGCGATGGTGCGCGCCGGCAGCCCTTCGGCCGCCGGCAGATCGAACGATGCGCGATGGCAGGCCTCGCAGCCCACCTCCATGAACACGTCGCGCCCCTGCGCCACATCGGCCGGTGTCGGCGTTGTGGAAGCGGGCAGCACCGCCTCGGCGACGAACCGGTCGATCAGCCTTGTGAGGCTCGCCGGCACTTCGAGATTGTCGAACTGCGGCGAGGCGCCGTTCGGCATGGCGTGGCAGCGGGTCTCGGGCTTGGTGCAGTCGCCATAGGCGTCGGGAAACACCGGGTTCGAAAGACCGATGTCGAGATTGAGCGCCTTCGCGTCCTGCGCCTGAAGCTCCGCTTCGCCCGCTTTCCAACCGAAGCGACCGATCGCGGTCGTTCCGGTCACGCGGTCGATGACCCGGTTCGGCCGACCGGACACACCGTCGGCATCCTCATCCGTTGGGTCGGCGCGGCCGAGGATCTCGTCCTCCGGAATCCGTTGCAGCAGGCCGATGCCGTCGATCGCGGTCGCCAGCCGCGGGCTGATCACCGTCGCGCTCGCCAGCCGCCCCTCGCCAAGCTGCGCGAGCCGCGGCACCGGCTTCCGCAGCGTCACTGCCGTGCCGTCCTTCAGCGTCACCGTGCTCTTTTCGAACGAGACGAGCGCCCGTGCCTCGGCGGCTAGGCCGGCCACTCCGCCGGTCTGGATCTGCCGCCCATAGATCGGATCGGTGTAATCCGCGCTGTGGCCGCCGAGCCGGAACAGCAGCGCCGCCAGCACTGCGCCGCTCTTGTCGAACGGCACGCCGCGACCCCCGCCGGGATGGCAGGCATTGCAGGACCGCGCGTTGAACAGCGGCCCGAGCCCGTCCGCGGCTTCGGTGGAGGCCGGCGCCGGCGCCCATTCGCGGTCGAACAGCGCGCGCCCGATCTCGAAATCCAGCGCCTTCATATCCTGCGGCAACGTCGGGTCGCGAACCACGTCGCCTCCAGAATCGCTGACCGAATCTGCCGCGGCCGGCACGGCGATCGCCAGCAGAAGGGCGAGCAATCGCGCGATGGAGCCGATGCGAGAGAGGTCATGTGACGCGGACATAGCCCATCATACCGGTTTCCTGGTGCTCGATGATATGGCAGTGGAGCATCCAGTCGCCGGGATTGTCCGCGACGAAGCCGATCTTCAAGCGCTCGTTGGGCCGCACCAGGGTCGTATCGGCGAAATGCGGCGTCACCTTGCGCTTGTTGGAGGCGAAGACTTTGAACGTATGCCCGTGCAGATGGATGGGATGCGGATGCGGCGTCTCGTTGATCAGCTCGAGCACGTAAGTTTGATCGCGGGTGAGGGTGGCGAGGGGCGGGGGCAGATGGCCCTGCTGCACCGTCGGCCAGGTGTTGCCGTTCAGCGCCCAGAACACGTGCGGACTGAGGCAGAGGCTGCTGACGGAAGGTAAGCGCGTGCCATCGGGCAGCTTGAGATCCGCCGGCAGCGGGCTCGGGGCGGAGGCAGCGCCGAGCCTGAGCGGCCAAGCCTCGACGCCGTCCAGCTTCGGCTCCGGCAGATCGGGCACCATGAGGAAATCCGGCTGGAAGTCGCGCCGCTGATAGACGTCGCCCGTGGCCTCGAACGTCGCCAGCAGCACGGGTTCGGCGGCGTAATAGTTCATCAGCCGCACCCGCTCGCCCGGCCTGGACGGCGCGCGGAAGGCGAGGTCGAGCCGCATCGCCGGACCCATGCGCCAGGTGTCGAGCTCAATCGGATCGGCGAGCGCATTGCCGTCGATGGCGATCATCCAAGCCCCGGGACCTCCGCTTGCATTCTCCACGCCGAGATCGATCAGCCGCGCCATGTCGAGATTGAGGAACCGAACTCTTATGTCGCCGCCCGCCGGCACTTTGAACACGGGCTGCACGAGATCGTTCACGGTCTGCAGCTTGCCGAAGGTGCCGGCGGTGGCGGCACCCTTGTCGGTCATCATGGCGGCGAAGCTGCCGTCATCGTTGATCCGCCAGTCGCGATAGGCGCAGACCAGATCGGCATCGAACGGGCACTTCTCATCCCCTGCGACGATCAGCACGCCGGCCAGGCCCTGGCCGAGCTGGTTGACCGTGTCGCAATGGGGATGAAAGAAGAAGGTGCCCGGGCTCGGCGGCGTGAACTCATATTCGAATGCGTCACCTGGCTCGACCGGCGCCTGGGTGAGGAATGGCACGCCATCCATCGCGTTCGGAATCCGGAGCCCGTGCCAATGGATCGTGGTCGGCTCCTGGAGATTGCCGCCAAGCAACCCATTCTCCAGCCGCGCGTGAAAACGCTGGCCTTGACGCATGCGGATCACGGCCGGGCCGGCAGTATCGAAATAGCTGAGCAGTGGCGTCATTCCGGCCGGTGCGGGAAGCAGCTGGCGCGACCGCTGCTTCGCGGTCAGCTTCGCCGACACGGCATCAGTGTAGCCATGCGCGTGCTGCGCGATGCCGGCAAGCAGCAATCCGGCGCCGAGCCCGAACAGGCTGCGGCGCCGGATCGGATATCCGCGGTTTTGAAGCGTCACGCTAGTTCGAGACCGCCGAAGGATTGTCGAGACTGTCCGAGCCCTCGACCGAGACCTTCAGTTTCAATGCCGCCACCGCCGCCTCGAGGGCATGGGCCTGGTCGACCAGCGTGTCGACCACGTTCTGCGCGATCTTGTTGCCCTCAGGATTGTTGGCGCCGATCATCTGGTCATAGGCCATCTTGCCGCTGTCCGCCGTCTGCTTCAGCACGGTGACCGCGTCGGTCGCCGCCGCCATCGCCGCATCGATCCGCGGCGCATCCTTGGCATCCTGGGCGGCGACGAGGTCCTTCAGGCTCGGCCCCTTGACCACGCTGCCGTCGGTGCGGGTGTAACTGCCGGTGTAGACGTTGACGATGCCCTTCTCGTCGTAGAAGTGCGAGTTGTGGGTGTTGTCGCTGAAGCAGTCTTGCTCCTCCTCGGGGTCGTGCAGCATCAGCCCGAGCTTGGTCCGCTCGCCTGCGAGCTCACCGTAGGAGAGGCTGCCGAGGCCGGTGAACATGGCGGCCAAGCCCTCCTCCGGATTGTCCAGCAGCCGCTTGCGCCCCGGACCGTCCTTGTCGAACACCGCCTCCATCTTGTGGAGATCGTCGATCAGCAGGTCGGTCGCGGCCTTGAGATAGTCGCCGCGGCGGTCGCAGTTGCCGTGGGTGCAGTTCTTGGTGTCGTAGTCGGTGGCGGGTCGGTTGCCGGCGCCGGGACCGGTGCCGTTCAGGTCCTGGCCCCAGAGCAGGAACTCGATCGCGTGATAGCCGACCGCGACATTGGCCTCGTTGTCCCCCGCCTCTTCGAGCGACTGGATCAGCGCCGGGGTGATCTTCGCGGCATCGACCGTCTTGTTGCCGAGCTTCAGCACAGGGTTCGCGATCACGTTCAGCGTGTAATAGGGGTTGCTGTCGGAAGCGGTGCCATAGGACTTGGCATCGACATAGTCGATCAGCCCCTCATCGAGCGGCCAGGAATTGACGTCGCCCTCGATGTCGTCGATCTCAGGGTTGCCAAAGCGGAAGGCCTCGCTCTGCATATAAGGCACGCGCGCGGCTTTCCAGGCGTCGCGGGCGGTCGCGAGGTTGGCATCGGTCGGCGCCGCGAGGAAGGCATCGACCGCCGCCTTCAGTTTCTCAGCCCCGGCGATCGAGTCCTGATAGACCGCGACACCCATGTCCGCATAGTTGGCGAGGATCGCCTTCGGGTCTGGCGCATCGCCCGCCATTGCGGCCATGCCGCCCCCGGTCAGGAACGCCAAGGAAAGGCCGAGAAACACAGCGCGCCGCATCGCCAAACTCCGCAAACATCACCTAGGATGGCTCTTGGTAATGCAAATCATTCGCAATTGCAAGTGCGGGCAAGCTGGGCTGCGCAGCGGTTCTTCCTTCCCGACTTCGGGGGAGGGTTGGGGTGGGGTAAGTGCGCGCCTCAGTGTGCGTCCGCGCTCGGCGCCTTGGGCGGCGCCACTTTCTTCATCAGTGGCGGCAGGAAGGCGACGGCGAAGAAGCAGAGCGACATCAGCAGGAAGGCGTCGGCGACGGTCTCGGTCAGCGCCTCGCGCAGCACCAGCGACCAGAGCTGCTTCAGCGCCGCCGCGTGCGCCATCTTGGTGTCGCCGGCGAAGATCTGGGTGTAACGCTCGGTCAGGCGCTGCAGCACCTGGACGGCCGTCGTGTTGGTCGGCGACAGGCTCTCGGCGATCCGCGCGAAATGCAGGTTGGTACGATCATTCAGGATGGTGGCGCAGCCGGCGATGCCGATCGCCCCGCCGAGATTGCGCATCAGGTTGAACAGGCCGGAGGCGAACTTGAGCCGCTCGGGCGGCAGGCTGCCGAGCGCCAGGGTCACGATCGGCGCCACGGCGAACTGCTGGGCGAAGCCGCGGAAGGCTTGCGGCAGCAGCAGTTCCTCCCAGCCCCAGTCATGGGTGATAGTGGTGAAATTCCACAGGCCGAAGCCGAAGCAGAGCAGGCCGAACAGCATCAGCCAGCGCAGGTCGATCCTGCGCGCGAGGAAGGTGTAGAGCGGGATGGCGGCGAGCTGGAACAGGCCCGTCGAGAACACCGCGAAGCCGATCTGCTCCGCGCTGAAGTCGCGCACCCGCGCCAGGAAGACGGGCGTCAGGTAGATGGTGGCGAAGATGCCGATGCCGGTCACGAAGGAGAGCAGGGACCCGAGGCCGAAATTGCGCACCAGCAGGGCGCGAAACTCGACCACCGGCCGGGCGAAGGTGAGGCTCCTGAGGATGAACAGCGGGCCGGTGATGGCGGCGATGATCGCCGTCGTGCGGATGGTGTCGTCGCCGAGCCAGTCCCAGCGCGGCCCTTCCTCCAGCGTGTATTCCAGGGTCCCGAGGAAGATCGCCATCAGCACCATGCCGACATAATCGGCGCCCTTGAGCAGCGCAATATCGGGCTTGTCGATCTTGACCAGAGACGGCACCGCGATGGTGACGAAAATGCCGGGGATCAGGTTGATGAAGAACAGCCAGTGCCAGGAGTAGTTGTCGGTGATCCAGCCGCCGATCGTGGGACCGAGCGTCGGCGCCAATGAGGAGAGGCCGCCGATGATGGCGGCCGCGACCACGCGCTGCTGGCCGGTGAAATAGAAGAAGGCGCTGGTGAAGGCGGTCGGGATCATGGCGCCGCCGAGGAAGCCCTGGACCGCGCGGAAGGCGATCATGCTCTCAATGTCCCAGGCCCAGCCGCACAGGAGCGAGCTCGCGGTGAAACCCGCCGCCGAGACTGCGAACAGCCAGCGCGTCGACATCACCCGCGACAGCCAGCCGGTGAGAGGGATCATGATGATCTCGGCGATGAGGTAGCTGGTCTGCACCCAGGCGAGCTCGTCCGGGCTGGCCGAGAGCCCGCCGCCGATCTCCTTCAGCGAGGCCGAGACGATCTGGATGTCCAGCAGCGCGATGAAGAACCCGAGGCTCATCGCCCCGAACGCGAAGATCTTCTCCCCCAACGGCAACGCGCCGGGCGCGGTCGCCGGCACGCTCACGGGCGCGACCTGCGGCCGCACCGCCTGCATCGTCACCGCGTTCATCCCAGCCTCCCGGCCTATTGACTATCAATACGATAGTAAGTTAGGCCGAGTAGATATCGTTATGCAAGTGACAGGGATCACAGCAGGGCATCGAGCACTGGCTCGGCCAGGAGTACGGCAAGCAGAAGGACCACGGCTGCATCACCCTCACTCCAATCCACCCCCGATCTCGGGGGTGGGAGACGGACAGAGCCGTCACGTCCCGCAGCGTATTGAGAATCCCTTCCCCTGAGATCGGGGGAAGGCCCGGTAGGGGGTTGATGCGGCCGTAGCGCCTAAGAGCCAGTGCTCGGTCTGTCAGCGCCCCTCATACCGCTTTCTCATTCGCGCATTGGCAGCCGGGCCGGGGCGGAAGACGAAGTCGCGCTCGGTGATGGGCTTGCCGCTGGCCCGATCGGTCAGGATCGGGTCCGCGGTCCTGCCGGTCTTGGCGTCCGCCAGCACCAGCGCTTTGCCCTCGGGGGCGAGATGCCGGTTGCCCCAGGCCAGGAGCGCCACGATCACCGAGCGGAAGTCGCGGCCCTCGGGGGTGAGCACATATTCGTGGCGCGGCGGATGTTCGCTGTAGAGCCGGCGCTCGAGGAGACCAGCATCCACCAGCGAGTTCAGCCGCCGCGTCAGCATGTTGGGCGCGATGCCCAGGCTCTGCTGGAACTGGTCGAACCGCGTGTAGCCGTGCAGCGCATCCCTGAGGATGAGGATGCTCCACCATTCGCCCACCAGCCCGAGGCTGCGGGCGATCGGGCATTGCGACTCGCCGATCTTCTTGCGTTCCATGGACAGAAGCTAGACCCGTCACTATCATCGCGCAAGCGACAGGAGGCCGCTCCAACTGTGATAGTGGACACGGACACAGCCTTGCGCTTCGCCTAGCGTGCCGCCATCTCCTGGAACGGAAGGCACGGAAACGATGGACCAGATCACCCCAGCGCAGCGCGCGCCGTTATATCTTGAAGACGTCACGGTCGGCGATCGGTTCGCCGGCGGCGCCAAGGCGGTGACAGCGCGCGAGATCAAGGATTTCGCCCGCGACTATGACCCGCAGCCCTTCCATCTCGACGAGGCGGCGGCCGAGGACACGTTCTTCCGCGGCCTTGCCGCCAGCGGGTGGCATACCGCCGCCATGACCATGCGACTGCTCGCGAAATTCGGCCCGCCGCTGGCCGGCGGCCTGATCGGCGGGGCCGGCGAGATCGCCTGGCCACAGCCGACCCGTCCCGGCGACGTGCTCCATATCGAATGCGAGATCCTCGCGGTCGTGCCCTCACGCTCGAAGCCTGAGCGCGGCAGCGTCACCATGCGGACGGAAACCCGGAACCAGCGGGGCGAGGTCCTGCAGGTCCTGACCGCGAAGCTCGTGGTCCCGCGCCGCGGCCCCGGAGCCGCCTGACCCGCCCAGTACCCCTCGACCTCTTCGCTTGACAGGCGTCAAGCCTCGGGCAAATCTGTCAGATATCAGATGTCAGACCACTTGGGGTGACGGGCCGAAAAGGCAGCACCCAGGCAGGCTGGGATGCAGGGGATGGCTGGTTGATCGAAATCCGGACGGGATTGCGGCCGTTGCCCAAGGCGGATCGCGCCGAGAGCGTGATGCGGGCGGTGGCGGATTTCATCGCCCGGTCCGGCCTCAAGCCCGGCGACCGGCTACCCGCGGAGCGGGAGTTCATGGAGGGTCTCGCAGTCGGCCGCTCGACCGTGCGCGAAGTGATCCGCCAGCTCCAGGCCCTCGGCATCGTCGAATCCCGGAAAGGCAGCGGCACCTACCTGCTGCGCAGCGTCTCCGCCGACACGATCCACATGCCGCTCTCCTTCGACGCGGCGCGGCTGCGCGACGCGCTGCTGCAGACGCTCGACGTGCGCCGCGGCATCGAAGCGGAGGCGAGCGCCATCGCCGCGCGCCGCCGCACCGAGAGCGATCTCTCCGTCATCGAGACGAAGCTCGAGGAAATGGAGGCGGTGCATCTGGAGAAGGGCACGGCCGGGCCCGAGGATCTCGCCTTCCATCTCGCGGTCTACGACGCCACGCATAACCCGATGTTCCGTCAGCTGCTGGAGCAGATGCGCGAGGCGTTCGAGAGCTTCTGGGAGTCCCCGTTCGATCGCACCGACTTCGCGCGGCGCTCGTTTCCGTTCCACCGCCACCTTTACGAGGCGATAGCGGCCCGCGACACCGAGGCCGCGCGCCGGACCACACTCGCCATCCTCGACATCGTCGAGGAGGACATCAGGGAGATGTCGAAATGAACGACCACGGTGCGCGCCCGCCCAAGAGCGGCGATGCTTTCGATCTGGCATCTCTGGCCGTGGTGCATGACGAGGCCAACGCCTTCGACGCCGTGGTGCCGCCGATCGTGCAGACCTCGCTCTTTACGTTCTCCTCCTATGCGGAGATGGAGGAGACCTACAAGGGCCTCAAGAACCGGCCGACCTATTCCCGCGGCCTCAATCCCACGGTCCGCGTGTTCGAGGAGAAGCTGGCGGCGCTGGAGCAGGCGGAAGACGCGCTGGGATTCGGCAGCGGCATGGCGGCGATCTCCTCGACCGTGCTCACTTTCGTCAATCCCGGCGACCGCATCGTCGCTGTCCGCCATATCTATCCCGACGCCTACCGCCTCTTTCAGACGCTGCTCGCCCGGCTCAACGTGCGCGTCACCTATGTCGATGGCCGCGACCAGGACGCGGTCGCGGCGGCGCTGCCGGGGGCGAAGCTCTTCTACATGGAAAGCCCGACCAGCTGGACCATGGAGACTCACGACGTCCGCGCGCTCGCGACTCTCGCCGAACGCCAAGGCGTCATCAGGGTGATTGACAACAGCTGGGCGACCCCGATCTTCCAGCGCCCCATTACGCTCGGCGTCGATCTGGTGCTGCACTCCGCCTCGAAATATCTCGGTGGCCACAGCGACGTGGTGGCGGGCGCCGTCGCAGGATCGAACGAGCTGGTCGACCGCATCCGCAAGCAGACCTTGCCCTATCTCGGCGGCAAGCTGTCGCCCTTCGACGGCTGGCTGCTGGTGCGCGGCCTTCGCACCTTGCCGATCCGGATGAAGGCCCATGAGGCGGCGGGGCTCGAGATCGCGCGCCGGCTGCAGGTCCATCCCGCCGTCACCGCCGTCATGCATCCCGGCCTCGGCAACCGCCTGCCGGTGGGTCTCGACGGCACCTCGAGCCTGTTCTCCTTCGTCTTCCGCGAGGGGGTCGATATCCCGGCCTTCGCCGACCGACTGAACCTCTTCAAGCTCGGCGTCAGCTGGGGCGGGCATGAAAGCCTGGTCGTGCCGGCGCAGGTCGTGCGCGTGCAGGCCGCCGGACCCAATTCCGCCATCGACTTCGGCGTCGATCCGCGCTGCGTGCGGCTGCATGTGGGCCTCGAAGGCGTCGAGGCGCTCTGGTGCGATCTCGCCGAAGCCATCGACCACGCGTCCAGTTCGAAAACCTGAAGCAACCAACAACAAGCGCCAAACAAGGAGGAAATCTCATGTTGAAGAAGTTGCTCATCGCTGGCGTCGCTTTCGCCGCGCTCCACGCCGGATCGGCCATGGCCGACACCACGCTGAAGCTGGTGGAAGTGATCACCAGCCCCGAACGCACCGAGGTGCTGAAGGGTATCGTCAAGGGCTTCGAGGATGCCAACCCGGGCACCCATGTCGACATCATCTCGCTCCCCTGGGGCGAGGCCTTCGAGAAGTTTGCGACCATGGTCTCGGCCGGCCAGACGCCGGACGTGGTCGAGATGCCGGACACCTGGCAGGCGCTCTACGGCAATAACGGCGCGCTGGAGGATCTCCAACCCTACCTCGACAAGTGGGACCAGGCGTCCGACCTTTCCCAAAAAGCTTTGGACATGGGCCGCATCGTCGGTGGCAAGACCTACCTGCTGCCGTATGGCTTCTATCTGCGCGCCATGTTCTACAACAAGAAGCTCTTCCAGCAGGCGGGCATCGCCAATCCGCCGGCGACCTTGGACGAGTTCCTCGAGGATTCGAAGAAGATCTCCGCCATTCCCGGCAAGTACGGCTACTGCCTGCGCGGCGGTCCCGGCGGCCTCAACGGCTGGGTGATGTTCGGCGCGACCGCGAACGGGGACAACACCTTCTTCAAGCCCGACGGAACCTCGACCTGGGCGGATCCGGGCTGGGTCAAGGGCATCAGCTTCCTGGTCGATCTCTACAAGAACGGCTATGCGCCGAAGGACAGCGTGAATTGGGGCTTCAACGAGATCGTGGCCGGCTTCTATTCCGGCACCTGCGCGATGCTCGACCAGGATCCGGACGCGCTGATCGCCATCGCCCAGCGCATGAACGCCGATGACTTCGGCATCACCACGATGCCGAAGGGCCCGAACGGCAAGACCTTCCCGACCATCGGCTATGCGGGCTGGTCGATGTTCGCCAACAGCCAGAACAAGGACCTCGCCTGGAAGCTGATCACGACGCTCGAAGGCAAGGATGGCAATGTCACCTGGAACAAGAAGACCGGCGCGCTGCCGGCGCTCAAATCTGCGGCAAACGATCCGTTCTACGACAGCCCGCAGTTCAAGGGCTGGTTCGCCGAGTTGGGTGACAAGGACGTGGTTCCGACCCTCATGCCGACCTATCTGGAGGAGTTCGCCTTCTTCAAGGACTCCCTCGTGATCAAGACCAGCCAGGAGGCGCTGCTCGGCGACCGCACGCCGCAGGACCTGGCGCAGGAATGGGCCGACTACATGACCAAGGCCCAGCAGAAGTACATGAAGAAGTGACGGCACTCTCTTCGACCATGCCCCGGCGCAGCACCCCGGTGCTGCGCCGGCTGGCGCTTGCCACGGAGCCCTGGCTCTACAGCGCCCCCGCTCTGATCCTGATCGTCGCGGTGATGCTGGTACCGCTCGCACTCGGCATCTCCTATGCCTTCCGCGACGTGAAGCTGCTCAATCCCTTCGGCGCGCCCTTCATCGGCCTCGATCATTTCCGCGAGCTGATGACCGACCGCACCTTCAGCCGCGCGCTCAAGAATACCGTGTTCTGGGCGGGCGCCTCGGTGGTGCTGCAGTTCTTATTCGGCATGATCCTGGCGCTGCTCTTGAACCGCCCATTCCGCGGACGGGCGATCGCGCAAGCCCTTGTGTTCCTCCCCTGGGCGGTGCCGAGCTTCCTCTCCGGCCTCAACTGGGCCTGGATGTTCAACCCCGTCATCGGCCCGATCCCGCATTGGCTGACGGCGCTGGGTCTGATGTCGACCCCGTCCAACGTGCTCTCCGATCCCTTCAATGCGATGTGGGGGCCGATCACCGCCAACGTCTGGTGGGGCATCCCGTTCTTCGCCATCACGCTGCTGGCGGCCTTGCAGGCGATCCCGCGCGACCTCTACGAGGCGGCGTCGATCGATGGCGCCAATGCGCTGCAGCGCTTCTGGTCGATCACCTTGCCGTTCCTGGCGCCGACCATCGCCATCACCATCCTCCTGCGCACGGTCTGGATCGCGAACTTCGCCGATCTCATCATCGTCATGACCAATGGCGGTCCGGCCGACCGGACCCAGATCGTCGCCAGCTACATCTTCACCCAGGCCTTCCGCCGGCTCGACTTCGGCTACGCCTCGGCAATCGCCGTCGTGCTGCTCCTGCTGTTGATGACCTATGCGCTGCTGATCGTGATGCTGCGCCAATCCTTGCTGAAGCGGGCCTGATCCGATGGGAAAGGCCTCGCTCCTCGGCATGGTGGCGCATCGCCTGGCGATCCTCGCCTATGTTGTCGTGGCGCTGTTCCCGCTCTACTGGCTGCTGAAGGTCTCGGTCACGCCGGACCGCCTGCTCTACACCGAGGGCGTGCGGATGTGGCCGTCCCAGGCCAGCCTTGAGCACTACGTCTTCGTGCTCGCCCACAGCGATTTCCCCCGCTTCTTCGAGAACAGCGTGATCGTCTCCGGCTCGACCGCATTCATCGTCACTATCGTCGCCTCGCTCGCGGGCTACGCGCTCTCCCGCTTCCAGTTCCGCGGCAAGGTCTGGATCGTCATCCTCATGCTGCTGACCCAGATGTTCCCGTTGGTCATGCTGATCGCGCCGATGTTCAAGATGCTGGCGCCGCTCGGGCTCACCAACAGCCTGACTGGGCTCGTCATCGTCTACACCGCCTTCAATGTGCCCTTCGCCACCTTCCTGATGCAGTCCTTTTTCGATGGCATCCCGAAGGACCTGGAAGAGGCGGCGATGATCGACGGCGCGACGCGGTTCCGCGCCTTCGCCCAGATCATCCTGCCGCTGACCCTCCCGGGGATCGCGGCGACGCTCGGCTTCGTCTTTACCGCCGCCTGGAGCGAGCTCCTGTTCGCGCTGATGCTGATCTCCGACGTCGATTCCAGCACCTTCCCGGTCGGGCTGCTCAGCTTCGTCTCCAAGTTCTCGGTCGATTTCGGCCAGATGATGGCGGCGGGGGTCTTGGCGCTGATCCCCGCTTGCCTCTTCTTTCTGTTGATCCAGCGCTATCTCGTGCAGGGCCTCACCGCCGGCGCGGTGAAGGGATAGGTCTCATGGCATCCATCGACATCGCCGGCATTCGCAAGTCCTACGGCGCGATCCGCGTGCTGCACGGCATCGATCTCGCGATCCGTGACGGCGAGTTCGTGGTCCTGGTTGGACCCTCCGGCTGCGGCAAGTCCACGCTCCTCCGCATGGTTGCCGGATTGGAAGAGATCACCGCCGGCGAGATCCAGATCGGCGGCATCCGCGTGAACGATCTGCAGCCCAAGGACCGCGACATCGCTATGGTGTTCCAGTCCTATGCGCTCTACCCGCATATGACCGTCGCCGGCAATATGAGCTATTCGCTGCGCCTGCGCCGCGCCGCCAAGAACCTGATCGCCGGCAAGGTTTCCCAGGCCGCCGCCACGCTCGGGCTGGAGAACCTGCTCGAGCGCCGGCCGCGCCAGCTTTCCGGCGGCCAGCGCCAGCGCGTCGCCATGGGCCGCGCCATCGTGCGCGCGCCGAAGGCCTTCCTGTTCGACGAGCCCTTGTCCAATTTGGACGCGCGCCTCAGGGAGCAGATGCGCGGCGAGATCAAGCGCCTGCACCATGCGCTCGGCGCCACCTCGATCTACGTCACCCACGACCAGATCGAGGCCATGACCCTGGCCGACCGCATCGTCGCCATGAACGCGGGGCTGGTGCAGCAGGTGGGCTCGCCGCTGGATCTGTACGATCGGCCGGCGAATCTCTTCGTCGCCGGCTTTATCGGTTCGCCGGCCATGAACATGTTCCGTGGCACCTACCGCGCGAACGCCCCCGCCGTCATCGCCGCCGACGCCAGCGCGATCCCGCTCGGCCGCGGCTATCAGGTGGAGGAGGGTGCGCCCGTCACCCTGGGTATCCGGCCGGAGCATGTGGAGCTCGGCGGCTCGGGAAGCATCGCGGCGCCGCTCGACCTCGTCGAGCCGACCGGCTTCGGCACCATTCTGCATCTGCGTGCCTTCGGTGCCGATGTGAAAGCTTTCACCCTCGAGCGCCACACCGCGCTGGTCGGCGCGACCGTCCCGATCACGCTCCCACCGGACTGCCTGCACCTGTTCGACGCAAGCGGCGAGCGACTCGTCTAGGCCGCCGAAACAACCGGCCGGGATGCGGCAGTCGCAACCGACGTCTGCCGGCGCGGCAGGCGCACGGTGACGGTCGTGCCTTTGCCGACCACGCTCGAGATCGCGATCGTGCCGCGATGCAGCTCCACCAGGCGCTTGGTGATCGAAAGGCCCAGGCCGATTCCGCCGCGTGCCCGCGTCATCGCCGAGCTCACCATGAACGGCTCGAATATCCGGGTGAGCTGGGGGGACGGGATACCGACGCCGGAGTCGACGATCGTGATCTCGATCATCTCCTCGGTTCCCGCCACCGCCTTCAGCCGCACGGTGCCGCCGGCATCGGTGTATTTGAAGGCGTTGGAGAGCAGGTTGATCAGCACCTGCTTCAGCAGCTGCTCGTCGCACTCGATCGCCGCGGCATCCTCGGCCACCGTATGCTCGAACGTAATGCCGCGTGCTTCCGCCTGATGGACCGTGAGGTTCGCCGCGCCCTTCAAGATGTTGCGGAGGTTGGCCGGACGCGGCGCAATCGTCACCTTGCCGGCCTCGATGCGCGACATATCCAGCACGTCGTTGATGATGCCGAGCAGATGCTGGGCCGCGCTGTTGATCAGCTTGCCGTATTCGCACGCGGTCTCCAATACATTCCCGGTGCGGTTCTCGCTCAATACGTCGGAAAAGCCGATGACCGCGTTCAACGGCGTCCTGAGCTCGTGGCTGATATGGGCCAGGAACTCGGACTTCGCCCGGTTGGCGGCGTCGGCCTGGGTCCGCTCGGTGGTCAGCTGCGCGTTCAAGGTGGTCAGCGCCTTGGTCTGCCTGGCGAGCTCCGCCGTCGCCGCCTCGGCTTGGTGCCGCACGCGGATGAGATCGGAGACGATCAGCACCAGCGCGATCGACGTCACCGTCACCTGATCGGCGTTCTCGACGATGCCGCCGAGCCCGGCCGCATTGGTCGTCGGCCAAGCGAGGTTGATCGCGCCGCGCGCCGCGAACAGGGCCGCCAGCAGCCGCTTGCTGGTGTCAGGGCCGGCGCGGAGGAAAAGAAGAGCGATCCAGGCATAGACGTACCCGCTCGCCGGCGGCACGTAGAGCACGCCCGGTATCCCATAGGCCGCCGTCACACGCACGATGGCAAAGGCGCCGAGCGAGGCCGCCGCAATGATCATGGTCCGCGGCGGGCGCTGCAGCAGCGCCAGACAGCCTTCGACCAAGAGCGCCAGCGAGGCGATATAGAGGGCGTCGGCGACGGGCTCGGCCAGATCGGAGCGCCCGGTCAGGTGGCCGGTCGAGGAGGCGACTAGGCAGAGCGCCAGCAAGCTGAAGGAAAGGCCGAAGACCAGCAGATACCGCTGGCTGTGCAGCCGCCAGAGCAGGATGAACACCGCGGCGACCGGCAGATTGGTCGCGGCGGCCGCCAAGGCCATGAATACGATGACGGAGGACTGGGACAACGACGCGCAAACCCCGACCGGCCCGTCTGATCGGGTCCGTCGGGCGAGTCTAGATGTTAATTCCTAACGAGAGAATAATGCGCTATGCGCCGCCGGCATTCCCGACCCGTTTTCGGAACGCTTCCATCCGCGCCAGCATCATCGATATGTGGTTGCGCCGGACGTAGCCCACGGCCTCGAAATCGTTGACCTCGAGGGCGCGCAGTGTCTCCTCCACCTCATGATACAGGAACTCGACCTCGCGCCGGGGATCGGTGCTCGTCATCCAGCCGTACCAGTAGCGGTCCGCTTGGTGATACAGCACCTCGATGAAGTGCTTCAGCATCGGCGAGCCGATCACCTTGTTGACGAGGTCGTGGAACACCTCGCAGAGATGGGCGAAGCCGTCGATGTCCGGCGCCGCCTCCGATGCCAGGATGCGTTGCAGATCGGCGCTGATCGCACGGATCGCCGCAACATCGGACGGCGTCAGCGGCCGCGGTGCCGCACGCCCGATCAGCGCCACCAGCTCGAGCCGCAGCAGGTAGATCTGGTCCAGCGCGGCGTCGTCGACCTCGGTCACCTGGACACCGACGCCGTTCTTGATCTCGACCAATCCCTCGGTCTCGAGCTGCTGCAGTGCCTGGCGCACCGGCGTGCGGCTGATGCCGAACTCGGCGGCGATCTCCTGCTCCTTGAGCCAGCTTCCTGGCGGATAACGCCGGATCGCGATCCGCTGCCGGAGCGACCGGTAGACCTGGAGCGCGTTGGAGCGGGATCCGGCCGCCGTCGCTTCTGAAGCGGCTGGCGTCGGCTCGGAGGATCGGATCGCGTCGGTCATGGGCGCCAGTGTATAGGTGCCGCTTCTGCCCGAGACAAGCGGCGGCCGGGGCGCCGCAGGCCTCCTGTCGGCGATGACGGCCGTCACGTCCGGCAGGTCCGCAGGCGCCCGGCTGTGCGGGCCGTCACTGGCAGGAGCGCCGCGAATCGTTATCTTCGCCACCGTGCCCCGCCCTCGCGGCCGGGCGCATCCGGGGTGCGGGGAATGGCTGGGGATTGCGACACAAGCTCGCGCCTTGACCGAAAAATCGCTGTTCGGTGCGCTTCGCCTTGGACGTATAATCGCGCCCGTGGGGTGGCGCCCGTGGGGTGGCGCCCGTGGTTGACGGTGGTGGGTTCGGGGCCTGCAAATTCCCGGCACGGCTGGTGCTGACGAATGCGGCGCGGCCGCAGGGTGCGCTTCGCGGGTGCTTGTGATCGAACGCACGCGGTTTGATCGAACGCAGGGCGTCCCCAAGGGGACTGAAGGATGATCCGCTTCGGCGGTGGTTTTGAAAGGGAAGAGACAATGATTCGCTTCATGGCAGTTGCAGTCGCGCTCGGGGTGTCTGCGGTCGCGTTGACCGGCTGCACCGCCACGAGCCAGCCGATCGTCGATACCCATGGCGTCGACGCGGCGCAGTACTCGAAGGACAATTCCGAATGCCAGCAGTATGCCGACCAGGCCAATGTCGCGGGTGATGCCGCGGTCGGCGCGGTCGGCGGTGCCGCCGGCGGTGCCGCATTGGGCGCCATCACCGGCGCGCTGACCGGCGGCGGGGCCGGCACCGGTGCCGCGATCGGTGCCGCGACCGGCGGCGTGCTCGGCCTCGGCGGCGGCGCCTATAGCGGCGTCGAGCAGAAGCGCGAGATCTACCGGAACTGCATGCGCAACCGCGGCTACAGCGTCCTCAACTGAGACGCCGCGCGGTTTAGCGTTCGCTTCGAGCCCCCGGCCGGGATAAGCTCCCGGCCGGGGGTTCTTGTTGTTTGATAGATCGAGGAGTGCCTGAGGCGTGGATCTCAGCAAGATCAAGACGGGCGAGAACCCGCCCTATGACATCAACGTCGTGATCGAAGTGCCGTTGGGCGGCGTGCCGGTCAAATACGAGCTGCACAAGGAATCGGGCGCGCTGTTCGTCGATCGCTTCCTGCATACCGCGATGTTCTATCCCGGCAATTACGGCTTCATCCCGCACACGCTCGCCGACGACGGCGACCCGGTCGATGTGGTGGTGATCGGCCCGACGCCGGTCGTGCCCGGCGCCGTGGTGCGCTCGCGCCCCGTGGGCGCCCTGATGATGGAGGACGAGGCCGGCGGCGACGACAAGATCATCGCCGTGCCGGTCGACAAGCTCCATCCCTATTATTCCAACATCGGCTCCTACCGCGATCTGCCGGAGATCCTGCGCGATCAGGTGAAGCACTTCTTCACCCACTACAAGGATCTCGAGCCCGGCAAATGGGTGAAGTTCTCCCGCTGGGCGGAGCCCGAAGAAGCGATGGACCTCATCCGCCGCGGCGTCGCCGCGCAGAGGGAGAAGTAGCGGCCAATGCGGCGGCTGCTCGCCGCGACCGCGGTATTCTTGGCGTTGATCACACGCGCATCGGCGCATCCGCCCGTCACTTCGGAAGATGCCGCATGCCAGCCACTGAAGACGGCCGCTGTCCAGCGACATCTGGCGACAGAGACGAATCCACCAGGGTCGTATGAGTGCGAGGCGGCTCCGGATTATCGGACCGTCGACCACTACGTCTTCGGGCTCCACCACCGCTACCAGGACAAGGATCCGAGTTGGGTGGGCGGCAATCTCGTCGGGTGGTACGCCATACGCGCGCGTGATGGGGAAGTGCGCTGAGCCCGCTCATGCCACGCTGATCAACTATCCACCGCTTTCTCCGGCCCGCGACACCGCTGGTCTTGACGCCTGTGGCGCCGAGTCCTAGCCTTTTATGCAGTCCAGGGCTGCTGCGGCTTCCGGCGGAAAGCGCTTCAGCGAAGCGGCTCCGGGAGTCAGCGCTGGACGGTGAGGCGCCGCAACGGCGGCCTCACCGGTCATCCGCAACGGCCAGAAGGAGGGTGTCTAAACAACATGACTCCACCGGCGATAGTTGGTGACAATCTGGCCTAGACAGCAGATTGCAGGCTCGGTCTGACGACCGGGCGCGGGACGCCGTGGGCCATGAGCCCCATTGCACCGCACCTGAATGGTCGGCTTGGCGGCAACCCCGCAGATAGAAACCGAAGCCCCGCTCGCGCGTGCCACGCGCGGGCGGGGTTTTCGCGTCATTAGGATCCACCCAGCGGCTGCCCTCCCGAGCGCGGCGTCTGGTGGAGCGGTTTCGCGTGATGAGCCTCACGCATCCGGCTGTGTTAGGATGCGCCCAGGACCCCGGCGATGTATGTGGTGCCTTACTTGAGAGCGGAGTGGGCACATGCAGCGGAACAGCGTATCGGCGCGCGCAGGAACGTGCCGGCGGATCGCCGGCCTTGCCGTGCTCGCCTTGAGCATGCTGGCAGCGACCGGCGGTGCGGCGGCCGATGATCCTGCCGTCGTCGGCAGCACCCGGAAGCTCTCACCCACGGCCGGTGCGCGGCTGAACGGCACCGAACGCGTGCTCGCGCTCGGCGCCGAAGTCCATTGCGACGAGCAGCTTTGGACCGGCGCGAAGGGCCGCATCGAGATCGCGTTGGTCGATGGTGGCACCGTGGAGCTCGGCGAAAACGCCCGCGTGGTGCTTGACGACTTCGTGCTGCCGAAGGATGGCGCAGCCTCGCTGGTGCTGCGCAGCGTCTCGGGCGCCCTCCGCTTCGTCGGCGGTGCGATCGACCATGCTCGCCCCGGCGCCGTCCGCATCGTGACACCAGTCGCGACCATGGTGGTGCGCGGCACCGATTTCTTCGCCGGACCGATCGACGGGGCGTACGGAGTCTTCGTCTTCCACGGTGAGGTCCAGGTCGCCACCAGCGGCGGCTCCGTCACGCTCCGCGATGGCGAAGGCACCACCATCACCCGCAGCGACGCGGCCCCCGGTGCGATCAAGCGCTGGGCCGCCGCCAAGATCGGCCGCGCCGAGAAGCTGGTCGGGTTCTAGCGGCGCGGTTGCGCACGCCGCGACCTTGCGACATTCTCGGGCCCCCATGCCCGACTTCTCTCTCGCCAACCAGACCGCGATCGTGACCGGCGCCTCGTCCGGCCTCGGCGCGCATTTCGCCCATGTGCTGGCGGAGGCGGGGGCGCGGGTCGCGCTGCTGGCGCGCCGGCTGCGTCTTGCCGAGGAGATCGCGGCGAAGATTGCGGACCAGCACGGCACCGCCGCTGCTTTCTCCTGCGACGTCACCGATCCCGATTCCATTCGTCGCGCACTGCAAGATGTCGAGAGCACATTCGGCCTCCCCGACATCCTGATCAACAACGCCGGCCTCCATGTCGGCGACACGGCGATCGAGCTGAAGCCCGAGGACTGGGATTCGGTGATGGAGACCAACCTCAGAGGCACCTGGCTGATGACCCAGGATGTCGCGCGCCACTGGATCGAGCGCAAGCGTCCCGGCGTCATCGTGAACATCGCCTCGATCCTCGGCATCACGGTCTCGGGCGGCGTGATGCCTTACGCCGTCTCCAAAGCGGCGCTCATTCATCTCACCAAATCGCTGGCGCTCGAGTGGGCGCGTCACGGCATCCGGGTCAACGCGCTGGCACCCGGCTATTTCCCGACCGACCTCAACAAGGACTATCTCGCGAGCCCCGCCGCCGAGGCCATGGTGAAGCGCATCCCGATGCGCCGGATCGGTGCGTTCAAGGATCTCGACGGCCCGCTGCTGCTCCTGGCCTCACCGGCCTCGGCCTACATGACCGGCACCGTGATCCCGATCGACGGCGGCCATCTCGTCGCAGGCGTGTGACCAGGGTCCGCATTGACAGATCGAGCGTGGGGCAAGACCCTCATCCTGTCCTTTTCCCTATGGGAGAAGGCACTCTGTCGCTGGCGCCGGTGCGAACCCCCTCTCCCGTAGGGAGAGGGCTGGGGTGAGGGTCTTGACGCTGGCTCCTCTGATGCAGGAAGAGTGACTGCATGGATTTCTCTCTCTCTCCCGAAACCGAGGACACCTGCCGGCGCATCGGCGCGTTCCTCGACGCCCGCGTGATTCCCCTGGAATCCGACCGCGCCAATTATGACGAGGGCGAGAACATCCGGCTCGACCTGCTGGCGAAGCTGCGTGCCGAGGCGAGGGCGCAGGGGCTCTGGTGCCTGCAGGTGCCGAAGGAGGAGGGCGGCAACGGCGCGCCCAAGGGCAAGACCGTCGTCAACATGGCCGCCTGTTACGAAGCCGCCGGGCGCTCGATCTTCGGTCCGGTCTGCTTCAACATCGCGGCGCCCGATGACGGCAATATCTATCTCCTGAACAAGGTGGCGACACCGGCACAGAAGGAACGCTGGCTCAAGCCCATCATGCGCGGCGACGTGCGTTCCGCGATCGTCATGACCGAGCCCCATCCCGGCTCCGGCTCCGATCCCGCGGGGATGATGAAGACCACCGCGACGAAGAAGGGCGATACCTGGGTCATCCACGGCCGGAAATGGTTCATCACCGGCGCCGGCGTCGCCGATCACTTCATCCTCCTGGCGCGCACCTCGGACGATCCGCGGCGCGGCCTCTCCACCTTCCTGTTCCACCGCGACCAGCCCGGCTGGGAGATCGAGCGCCGGGTGCCGATCATGGGTCCGGAGGAGCATGGCGGCCATTGCGAGCTGGTCTTCGACGGGCTCGAGATCAAGGATTCCGAACGGCTGATGGAAGTGGGTGAGGGGATGAAGGCGGTTCAGATCCGCCTCGGCGTCGCCAGGCTGACGCACTGCATGCGCTGGCTCGGCATGGCCAAGCGCGCCCTCGACATCGCGCGCCCCTATATCGAACAGCGCGAGGCCTTCGGCCAGACCCTGATCCAGCATGAGAGCGTGCAATGGCTCCTGGGCGAGGCGGCCATGGCGATCGAGACCGGGCGGATGCTCACCATGCACGCCGCCTGGCGCATCGACCAGGGGCATCGCGCGCAGAAGGAAGTCGCGATGGCCAAGGTCGCCGTCGCCGACGTGCTGCACAAGGCGGTCGACACCGCGATCCAGCTCTGCGGCGCCAAAGGTTATTCCAAGGACACGCTGCTCGAATGGATGTATCGCTACGCGCGGCAGGCCCGCATCCTCGACGGCGCCTCGGAAGTCCACAAGATGCTGATGGCGCGGGCGTACATGGTGGAAGGCAACGACTTCTGGGCGTGGGGATGACCCTCACCGCCAAATCCCAACCCCTCGCCGATTTCATCACCCGCGCCGCGCAAGCCGAGAGCGTGCGCGTCGATGTGATGGCGCGGCTCGGCGGCGGTGCGATCCAGGAGAACTGGGCGATCGACCTCGCGATCGAGGGCGGGCCGATGGCCGGCACGCATCGCTGTGTGCTCCGGAGCGACGCCGTCTCGGGCATCGCCGAGAGCTGGCCGCGCGAGAAGGAGTTCGCCCTCATCGGCGCCGCGCATGACGCGGGTGTCGCTGTGCCGGAGCCGTTGTTCCTGGAACCCGAGGGCCGCGTCATCGGCCGGCCGTTCTACATCATGCGCCGGGCCTCCGGGACGGCCCATGCGCGCCGCGTGCTGCGGGACCTCGAGCCCGAGGCCGGCGACGCGCTGGCGCATCGCCTCGGGTTGGAGCTCTCGAAGTTGCATCGCATCCGTCCCGAGAACGCGCCGGCATCGCTCGCCTTTCTGCCGAAGGCCGGCGCCGATTTGATCGCGCAACGCGCCGCGCATTATCGCCGCGCGCTCGATGCGCTGCCCGAGCCGCAGCCGGTGCTGGAATGGGCGATCAACCGGATGGAGGATCTCGCGCCGCCGATCGCCGAGATCGCGCTCGCCCACCGGGACTTCCGCACCGGCAACTACATGGTGGATGGGGATCAGCTCACCGCGATCCTCGATTTCGAATTCACCGGCTGGAGCGATCCTTACGAGGATCTCGGCTGGTTCTGTGCCCGGTGCTGGCGCTTCGGCGCCACCGACCGCGAGGCCGGCGGCATCGGCACCCGCGAGGCCTTCTACGCCGGCTACGCCGAAGGCACCGGCCACGCGGTCGACGAGCCGCGCGTGCGCTATTGGGAGGCGGTTGCGCCCATCCGCTGGGGCCTCATCGCGCTGCAGCAGGGCGAACGCCACGCGTCCGGCGCCGAGCCTTCGCTCGATCTCGCCCTGACGGCGCTGCGCGCCATCGAATGCGATTACGATCTGTTGTTCGACCTGCCGAAGCTCGGCCCGGGAAAGGCATGATGGGAGGCGCATGATGCTGCCGCGACCGGGTGCCGCCGATCTCCTCAAGATGGCCCAGCAGGCGTTGCAGGACCACGTGCTGGGCTCGCTCGACGGCGAGGCGAAATACGCCGGCCTGATGGCCGCGCGGGCGATCGCGATCGCCGAGGCGGAGCTCCGTGAAGGCACCGCCGCCGATGCTGCGGAGCTCAAGCACATACAGGCGCTCTATGACGAATCCGTGGGCGACGATCTCACGGCCGCCCGCCGCCGCCTCGCCGCCGACATCCGCGCCCGCCGCTTCGCCCCAGGCTCGCCGCGCGAGGTGCGCCTCCTGGACGCCCTTACCGAAGCGACCGCGATGCGCCTCCGCGCCGTCAACCTCAAATACCTCGCCCGCCGCGGCAAAGGCGCCGAAAGCGCGGTGTAAGTTGATGGCGCGTTGCGCGAGGGAGGGGGGTTGATGCAGCCGTGATGCTCAAGAGCCAACGCCGGGCGTGGCCTCGTTCTTCGGTTCCACTTTTGCAGCCTCGCCCACGTCGGTTCTTGAAGGGTCCTTGACCGCAGGAGCTTGGACAGGTGCAGCCCCTGCGCTCGGCTTCGCCTCTACCACCGCCACCGTCTTCGCAGCCTCCGTCACGGCCTCCTTCTTCGCCTCCTTGGGCGCCGACATCACCGGCTCTTTCTTCTCCTTCGGCTTCTCCCGCTTGGTCCCCAGCACCGCATCGAGCGCCGCGAGCGCCCGGTCTGCCGCGCTCGCGAGGTCGCTCATGGCCGTCGTGACCACCTCGGCCGGGATGCGGCCGGCGACCGCCAGTTTCCGTGTCGCCTCCTCGTGTAGCGCATGACAGCGGAGCAGCGCCGCCGTGACTTCCGCGGGCAACATCGGCAGCCGCTCCGTATTGGCATTCCAGAACGGGGCGCTGGGCAGCCCGAGGAGCACGCTGGCGTCGCTCGGGATCGGTTTCTCGGGCGGATGAGGGGCGATCTCGTCCACCATCCACTGCGCGGCGGCGCGGATGATCTCGATCTCCGCCGCCAGGCCGGAGCAAAGCGTGAAGCGCCGCGATTTCCGCAGCCGCTCGCGTTCCCTGCGCTCGGTGCGCGCAATCGAGACCCGCGTGATCGAGATGGCGAAGAGCGCCAGGATCAGCAGCGCAAAGGCGGCGAAGCCCAGCACCTGCATCTTGAACCGCTGGTCGATCGGAGCGGGATTGTCGGCCGCCGCGGCGGGCGACTGCTGCCATACCCCGCGCTGCGCCTGCCGCGCTTCCGCTTCCGCCGCCTCATAGGCGGTGTCGATGGGTTGCGCCACATCCTCCGGCGCAGTTCCGGTGCGATAGACCGCGGCCAGGCCCTGTGCCAGCAGCACCGGCGCCGGGTCCTTGTCGCCGACCTTGCACTGCGCGAGCGCATCGCCGCTCTCGGTCTTGCCGAACACCTGGCAGCTGACCCGCTGGCCGCCGACCAGCGCGTCCATGATCGCGCGCGACTTCGGCCCGAGCGGCGACGAGATCGCCGGCGCCGCGATGCCGTAGAGCCGTACCATCGAATCGCCGACCCGGATCGAGTCCCCGTCGATGACCTCGGCGGTGCCTTCGATGAGGCTCGGGCCAGGCGGCATCAAGTCCTGCTGGTCGACCTTGGGCACCGGCACCGCCGGCGGCGCCGGCGCGTCGTCGGTCTTGGTGGACTTCGCCCCGGCGGCAGTCGAAAGAGACGCCGACAGGATAAGGACTTGCAGCGCAAGGCTGAACGGCTTGGATGTCACCGAGTCTCCCCCTGAGCGGGTGCCTTCGTGAGGGCTAAACGCCGCTGGTAAATGTGTCAAACGGGGATTGGGTTGCCCGCCAGTGGACCCGAGCTTTGACAGGTTTCCGGCGGCTTGATATATTTTGAACGTTCATTCAAAGTTTGAACGTTCATTCAACCCCTGCAGGCGGGACCGGTGCATGGCGGACAGCTACGACGTGATCGTGATCGGTGGCGGGCATAACGGGCTCACCTGCGCCGCCTATCTTGCCAAGGGCGGCGAGAAGGACGGCAAGGGCAAGCTCAAGGTCCTGGTGCTCGAGCGTTACAAGAAGGTCGGCGGCGCGGCGATGTCCGAGGAGATCTATCCCGGCTTCACCTATTCGACCTGCTCCTATGTCTGCTCGCTGCTCCGCCCGGAGATCTTCCGCTTCCTCGATCTGCCGCGCCACGGGCTGCAGGTTATCCCCTATGAGATCAACTCCTCGCCCAATCCGGAGGGCGAGGGGATCATCACCTACAAGGACCACGACCGCACCCGCGAGAGCCTGCGCCGGCATTCGATCAAGGATGCCGAGGCCTACGACCACTATGCCGCCGAAATCAGCCGGCAATGCCGCTTCATCAAGCCGCTGCTGCTGCTGACGCCGCCCGATCCCACGCAGCTCAACCCCTTCGCCCAGAACCGCATCAACCCTTGGGGCCGGCGCGAGGACTTGGACGGCCTCTTGAAGATCGCCGCCGAGTTCTCGCGCATGGGCGAGAAGGAGATGTACGAGATCATCCGCTTCTGGACCATGTCGATCGGCGATTTCCTCGACGAGTATTTCGAGCATCCGCGCTGGAAGGGATTCTCCGCCGCCTCGTCGATCATCGGCACCGCCCTCGGCCCCTATTCGCCTGGCACGGCCTATGTGTTGCTGCATCACTACATGGGCGAGGTCGATGGCCAGATCGGCGCCTGGGGCTTCGCCCGCGGCGGCATGGGATCGGTCTCCAAGGCCATAGCATCCGCGGCGGAGGAGGCGGGCGTCGAGATCCGCACCAATGCCGAAGTGGCGAAGGTCATCGTCAAGGGAGGGAAGGCGGTCGGCGTTGCGCTCGCCAGCGGCGAGGAGATCTACGCCAAGACCGTGGTCTCCAACCTCGATCCCAAACGCACCTATCTGAAGCTGATTGAGAAGTCCGACCTCGACGCGATCGATCCCGACATCCACGCCTATGCCAAGAACTTCAAGATCCGCGGCTCGTCCGGCAAGCTCAACATCGCGCTCGACGGCCTGCCGCGTTTCGCCGGCTGCCCGATGGAGAGTGCCTGGGGCACCGTCGATATCGGGGGCGATTTCGACTACATCGAGCACGCCTTCGACGACTACAAATACGGCTCCTGGTCCAAGCGGCCCTTCCTCGACATTGTGATCCCGACCACGGTCGACCCGACCATGGCCCCGCCCGGCAAGCATTTCATGTCGGTCTTCGTGCAATACGTGCCCTACAAGCTCGCCGAGAGCCCGTGGACGCCGCAGATGAAGGCGGCCTTCGAGAAGGACGTGATCGA
>DATKMF010000174.1:0-2660 GCA_035542015.1 Candidatus Cybelea sp. | reverse complement strand
CGACGTGCCGGCGGAGCGGATCACGGCGGCCCAGGTGCAGGAGAAATGGCCGCTGATGAACGTCTCCGACGTGCTGGGCGGCGTGTTCTACCCGAAGGACGGCAAGTGCAATCCGGCCGACACCTGCATGGCGCTGGCGCGAGGCGCGCGCATGAAAGGCGTGAAGATCTTCGAGGACGTGAAGGTCGAGGAGATCCTGACCGAGAACGGCCGCGCCAGGGGCGTGAAGACGCCGCAGGGCACGATCAAGGCGGAGTATGTGGTCTGCGCCGCCGGCATGTGGTCGCGGGAGATCGGCGCCAGGCTCGGCGTCAACATTCCGCTCCATGCCTGCGAGCATTTCTACATCGTGACCGAGCCGATGGACGGCATGGTGCCGAACCTGCCGGTCATGCGCGACATGGATGCCTGCGCCTACTACAAGGAGGACGCGGGTAAGCTGCTGCTCGGTGCCTTCGAGCCGAAGGCCAAGCCCTGGGGCATGGACGGCATCCGCGAGGACTTCGCCTTCGACGAGCTGCCCGAGGATTTCGACCATTTCCAGCCGATCCTCGAAGGCGCCATCCACCGCGTGCCTTCGCTGGAGCAGGTCGGCATCCGCAAGTTCTTCAACGGGCCGGAGAGCTTCACCGCGGACCAGCGCTACATCCTCGGGCCTGCGCCGGAGCTCGACCGCTTCTTCGTCGCCGCCGGCTTCAACTCGATCGGTATCCAGTCGGGCGGGGGCGCCGGCATGGCGCTGGCGCATTGGATCGCCAACGGCGAGCCGCCCTTCGACCTCTGGGACGTCGATATCCGGCGCCTGATGCCGCATATGAGCCGCAAGAGCTTCCTGGTGCCGCGGGTCTCGGAAGCCTTGGGGCTGCTCTATGCGATGCATTGGCCTTATCGCCAGTTCGAATCCTCGCGCGGCGTGCGGCTGACGCCGTTCTACGAGGACTGGAAGTCGCTCGGCGCCTGCTTCGGCGAGGTCGCCGGCTGGGAACGGCCGAACTGGTATGCGCCGAAAGGCGTCGTGCCGGAATACAAATACAGCTACCAGCGCCAGAACTGGTTCGATCCCTGCGGCGCGGAATGCCGCAACACGCGCGAGAATGTGGGTCTCCTCGATCTCTCGACCTTCGCCAAGTTCCTGGTGCTGGGGCGCGATGCCGAGGCCGAGCTGCAGCGCATCTGCACCGCCAATGTCGCCGAGGCGGGCCGCGCGCACTACACCCAGTGGCTCAATCCCAAGGGCGGGATCGAGGCCGACCTCACCGTCACCCGCCTGCGCGACGGGCGCTTCATGGTGGTGACCGCCGCGGCGACCGCGACCCGCGACTGGCACTATCTGAAATCCAATTTCCGCGCCGGTGCCGAGGTCGAGTTGGTCGATGTGACCACGGCCTTCGCGGCGCTCGGCGTCATGGGGCCGAACAGCCGTGCGCTCTTGGCGAAACTCACCGACGCCGATCTCGGCAACGAGGCGTTCCCCTTCGGCACGACCCAGGGCATCGAGATCGGCGCCGCGCGGGTGCTGGCGCAGCGCATCTCCTATGTGGGCGAGCTCGGTTGGGAGCTCTACATTCCGTCTGAATTCGCGCGCGGCGTGCTGAAGCTGATCCTGGAGGCCGGGAAAGCCTTCGGTCTCAAGCCCACCGGCATGCATGCCATGGATTCGATGCGCATCGAGAAGGCCTTCCGCCATTGGGGCCACGACATCGGCACCCATGACACGATCCTCGAGGCGGGCCTCGGCTTCACCTGCGACTTCTCGAAGGACTTCATCGGCAAGCCGGCCGTGGAGAAGCAGCGCGAATCGAACGTGCTGAAGCGCCGCATGGTGCAGTTCGCCATGGAAGACCCGGCGCTGCTGCTCTATCACAACGAGCCGATCTATCGCGACGGCCAGCGTGTCGGCCTCGTCACCTCGGCCAATTACGGCCACACGCTGGGGGCCGCCATCGGCATGGGCTATGTCGCCAACGAGGACGGCGTCGATGCGGACTTCATCAAGTCCGGCAAGTTCGAGATCGCCATCGCGGGTGAGCGCCACGCCGCCCGCGCCAGCCTCCGCCCGATGCACGATCCGACGGGTGCGAGGATGAAGGCGTAAGCTAGCTTCCGACTCCGAAAATTGACATCCAACGAACCGGCATCTGCTCTTCTCAAGTCACCTGGAAGCTGGCGGTATCGGTCGTCTCGATATCGACGCCCTTCAGCGTCACCAACGTGACGAAGTTGTTGCCGCCGCCATCGACGTCGATCGAGACGACGGTGTTGCCGCCGGTGTGATCGAGCTTCAGGAAACCGTCGCTGAAGGCATGGGCCACGTCGGCCGGACCGCCGGTGAAGAGGTCGTGTACGTCCAGCACGTCGCCTTCGCCTTTGTTGAAGTCCGTGATCACTTCCTTGCCGGTGCCCCGGTCGGTGAGCGCCAAGTACTGGAAGGTGTCGGCACCGGTGCCGCCGGTCAGGCTGTCGTCGCCCTTGCCGCCGATCAAAGTATCGTTACCGATCAGGCCCGAGAGCGCGTTGTTCTTGTCATTGCCCGTGAGGATGTTGTCGGACACGTTGCCGGTGCCGTTGATGGCACCCAGGCCGGTCAGCGTCAGATCCTCGACATTGGCGCCGAGCGTGTAGGTGATCGAGCTCTGGACCAGATCGTGATCGCCCTGGCC
>DATKMF010000173.1:0-27030 GCA_035542015.1 Candidatus Cybelea sp. | reverse complement strand
AACCGCAATCTCGACCTGCTGCCGGTGGTGGCACGGCTGGTCGAGGACCGCGGTCTCACAGGGCGCTGGCAGCAATATCCCGGGCTCGCCGAGGGAACGCTGATCTCATCCTCGGAATGGGCGATCGTCGCACGGCAGGATGCCGATCTCGGTTCGATGGCGACCGATCCGCGCTGGCAGTCCTTTCCGCCTTCGCCGTCGGATGCGCGGGCCTGGACCGACGACTATGTCAACGTTCTGTCGGCTCTCCGCTGGCGCGCTTGGCGCTAGTCTTTGACGGTCTCGTTCGGATAGACGCCCCAGAACTCGCCGCGTTTCAGCCAGCCCTCATAGCCCTTGAAACTGAGCCGACACCATTCGGTCTTGCATTCGATAAGCTTGCCGATGACGCCGGGATCGACCAGTGCGACGGCGCGCGAATCGGCATCGGGTTCGGCGTGCAAGGTGCGGCGGGAGTCAATCACGATCGCGGTGCGCTTGCTGGAGAGCAGGCTCACCTTCACCCAGCCGACGGTCCCCTGGTAATCGCGCACCCGGCGCCAGACGTCGAACTCCTCGATGATCTCGACCGGCATGCCGGCGCGCTGGTAGAGCCAGAGCTTGGGCTTGTCCTCGCCGGGACCGACGCGGAAATTTACCTCGCTCGAATCCAGCGAGGCAAATCTTGGCAGCGGAAGCTTGCTGTCGGAATCCGCCGCGACCGGCCGGCCGGCGGCAAGGCAGAGGATCAGGACCAGGAGCCCAATGCATGCCGGCGGCAAGCATACGCCCCCAATGCACCGCCGACCGGCCGTCACCATCAATTCCCGGATCGAGCCGGGAATAAGGAGCCGGAACCGGCCGAGGCGGTCGGTGAGCAGCGGCGAATCGGGCATTGCGCCTTCACTCTGATTCAGCTTGCCAGACCGGTCAAGCTTCGCGCGATTCTCAAGGGCTTGACCGGTCCAACTGCGGCGGCCGGACCGCTGGACAACGCGCCGCCCGGCTTGCTATTGCATGCCGTGAAGCCGGCACCCCGACGGGTCCCCCCGACTGGTCCCCCGACTGGTTCCACTGGGGGGAGGGGAGGCGCTTCTCGGAGGTCGTTCATGCCCGGCAGGCCCTATGTCGTCGTCACGCGGAAGCTTCCGGACAGTGTCGAAACCCGGATGATGGAGCTCTTTCGGGTGAAGCTCAATCTCGAGGATCGGCCGCTCGAGCAGAGCGAGCTGATCGAGGCGGTGAAGACCGCCGACGTGCTGGTGCCGACCGTCACCGACCGGATCGACAATGCGGTGCTCTCCCAGGCCGGGCCCAACCTCCGCCTGATCGCCTCCTTCGGCACCGGCGTCGATCACATCGATCTCGCCAGCGCCCGCGAGCGCGGCATCACCGTCACCAACACGCCGGGCGTCCTCACCGAGGACACCGCCGACATGACCATGGCTCTGATTCTTGCCACGGCCCGACGCGTCAGCGAGGGCGAGCGGCTGATCCGCTCCGGCGAGTGGAAGGGCTGGGGGCCGATGTTCATGCTGGGCCACCGCATCTACGGGAAGAGGCTCGGCATCGTCGGCATGGGGCGGATCGGCACCGCGGTCGCGCGCAGGGCCAGGGGCTTCGGCCTCTCGGTCCACTACCACAACCGGCGCCGGGTGCATCAGAGCGTCGAGCAGCAGCTCGAAGCGACCTATTGGGAGAGCCTCGACCAGATGCTCTCGCGCATGGACATCATCTCGATCAACTGCCCGCACACGCCGGCCACCTATCATCTCCTCTCGGCGCGGCGCCTCAAGCTGATGCAGAAACATGCCTACATCGTCAACACCGCGCGCGGCGAGGTGGTGGACGAGAACGCCCTCACGCGCATGCTGGAGAAGAAGGAGATCGCGGGCGCCGGATTGGACGTCTTCGAGCACGAGCCCGCGGTCAACCCGAAGCTGCTCCGGCTCGACAACGTCGTGCTGCTGCCGCATATGGGCTCGGCCACCATCGAGGGCCGGGTCGATATGGGCGAGAAGGTGATCATCAACATCAAGACCTTCGCCGACGGCCACAAGCCGCCCGATCGGGTGCTGGAGGCGATGCTCTGAACACGCAGCCGCTGCCTAAGGTCGCGATCGCGATCGAAGACCCCGACCAGCCTGAGATCCGCGCGCTCCTGGAAGAGGCCGACCGGTACTATGCCGGCCTCTACGCCGCCGAGGACAATTTCCTGATCGATGTCGCCTCGCTCCAGGAACCGGGCGTCGCGTTCTTCGTCGCCCGGGCGGGGGGAACCCTGCTCGGCTTCGGCGCCGTCGCCGCGCGGGGCAGGGACGAAGCCGGCCACGAATGGGCGGAATTGAAGCGCATGTACGTGGCGCCCGCCGCCCGCGGCCGCCGCATCGGCCGCCTGATCCTCGACCGGTTGATCGAGCACGCCGATGCGGCCAGCATCGCCGTCCTCCGCCTTGAGACCGGCGAAAAACAACTCGAGGCGCTCAGCCTCTACCGCTCCGTCGGCTTCCGCCACCGTCCCGCCTTCGCCGAGTACCCGGAAAACGGCGTCTCGGTGTTCCTGGAGCTCCGGCTCGGGTAGGCCAACGCCGAGTTCTGCACTTACCCCCGCCCTAACCCTCCCCCGAATCGGGGGAGCGTCGGGGAGGGGGTAAGTCTCGGTCTAAGCCGCGCTCAGCTCAGCCCCTGGTTCATGCTGACATCGACCAGCAGATGCGCGGTCTCGTTGCCGACATGGGCGGTGTAGTCGTTGTAGGTGTGGCCGTTGATGTTGTCGGTGCCGACCTTCTGCCAGCCCTGGCCATAGGAGGAGACGATGTCGTCGCCGTTGCCGGTGATCATCAGCGTGCCGCTGTCGCTGACGTCGAGCACGTCCTGCGGCTTTAAGACCAAGCCGGCGCTGACGCCGATGCCGGTGAAGTCGATCTCGTCGATGCCGGCGAGGTTGCCCTTGAAGGTGCCGAGGTCATAGGAGCCGCCCTGCAGGAAGTGCAGGCTGTCGTGGCCGGTGCCGCCGTCGATCGTGTCGTTGAGGAGATCGCTCGAGAGCACGTTGATCGTGTCGTCGCCGCCCTCGCCATGTACCTGGTCGGCACCGTTGCCGGCCTGGATCGTGTCGTTGCCGGCGCCGCCCCAGAGATGGTCCTTGCCGTCGGCGCCTGAGAGGAAGTCGTCGCCGTTGCCGCCGCTCATCGTGTCGTTGCCGGCGCCGCCATACATGTGGTCGTTGCCGTCGCCGCCGACCATGTAGTCGTCGCCGGCTTCGCCATAGAGCGTATCGTTGCCGCCGCCGATGTCGGTCACGTCGTCGTTGCCGGCGCCGCCATCGAGATAATCGTTCCCCGCGCCACCTTCGAGGCTGTCGGCCGCAGCGCCGCCGTAAACGGTGTCGTCGCCGTCGTCGCCGTAGAGCGTGCTGCCGTCGTCGCCGCCGGTGAGCCAGTCGTTGCCGGCATCGCCATGCATCACGTCGTGGCCGCCATTGCCGATGAGCGTGTCGTCGCCATAGCCGCCGTTCATGGTGTCGTTGCCGTCGCCGCCGAGCATGGTGTCGTTGCCGTCCTGACCCATCAGGAAGTCGTCGCCGGCATCGCCCTGCAGCCAGTCGTTGTCGGCGCCGCCCCAGAGCCAGTCGTTGCCGGCGCCGCCATAGAGTGCATCGTTTCCGGTATCGCCCAGCAGCACATCGTTGCCGATGCCGCCGTAGAGCCAATCGTTGCCGTCGTATCCTTCGATGAAGTTGTAGGTGGTGCTGTAGCCGTGAATCACGTCGGTCCCGCCCGTGCCGTAGTAGTATTCGGGCAGGAGCTGCGACAGCGCGGGCACCTGGATCGGCGAAACGGGAATCTGACCGCTCATGTGAACCTCCGATGTCTCGGCCGGCGGATGCCGGCGCTCTGGAGATTCGGTCGCATCATCCGCATGCGGGCAGCGCCGAGTGCGGCGCAGTCGTGATGATCCTCACGTCTGGAGAGACTTGGATTGGTTCACTGTGACGACCGGCACGCACGAAGAAGGCGAGGACCCACCAGGTCGCTGTCTTGTTCAATAAGTAGCCAAAGCCCATAGGCGACCATCATTCCTGCGCCGCTGGTCGCTGACAGCGCCCTGAATATGACTTCCTCAGCCCACTTCTAAGCCGGCATTTTCCGCCCCCCGATATTTCTTAGGAATGGGCGGGTGGTCTTTGGACCTTCAAGTAGCGGAGCGATCTGATCTCGGGGAGCGGTCGCCAAAAGAAATCCCTCCCCCGAGTTCGGGGGAGGGTCCGGGCGGGGTGACTCTCAGCTCAGATTGGCGCTCTGGTCGATGATGTGCGTGTCGACCAGGAGGTGCGCGGTCTGGCCGCCCACTTGCGCTTCGTAGACGTTGTAGGTCTCGCCGTGCAGCGTCTGCGTTCCGGTGAGCTGCCAGCCTTGGCTGTGCGAGACGACCGCGTCCTTGTCGTTGCCGGTGACGAAGAGCGTGCCGTTGTCGCTGATGTCGAGCACGTCCTGGGCGTTCAGCGACACCGTGGAGGTCGTGCCAAGCAGATTGACCTCGTCGATGCCTTCGAGATGGCTCTTCACCGTATCGAGATCGACGTTGCCGTCCTGCATGAAGGCAAGAATATCATGGCCGGCCTGGCCCTCGATCAGGTCGGTCGAGATATCGGCGGGATTGACGTTGAACTGGTCGTCGCCGCCGCGGCCGTAGAGGATGTCGTTGCCGTCGTCGGCTTCGATCACGTCGTTGCCGGCGCCGCCGTCGATGGTGTCGTGGCCGGTGCCGCCGAACAGGTAGTCGTTGCCGTTGCCGCCATCGAGGTAGTTGTCGCCCGTGCCGCCATAGACGATGTCGTTGCCGGCATTGCCGTAGATCACGTCGTTGCCGGCGCCGCCCATGACGATGTCGTCGCCATTGCCGCCCTGGATGAGGTCGCGGCCGTTGCCGCCATAGATCACGTCGTTGCCGTCGTCGCCATAAGCCGTGCCGCCGTCGATGCCGAGATGGATCGTATCGTCGCCGGCCTCGCCGTGGACCAGGTCATGGCCGGCGCCGGCCCAGACCAGGTCGTTGCCGTCGCCGCCATAGATCACATCGTCGCCGTCGCCGCCGAACAGCGTATCGTTGCCCGCGCCGCCCATCAGCGTGTCGTTGCCGGCGCCGCCGTTGAGCGCGTCGTTGCCGTCGTCGCCGACCAGCAGGTCGTTGCCGGCGCCACCGGTCAGGTTGTCGTTGCCGGCATAGCCCTCGATATAGTTGTGAACGAGGCTGGCTCCGGTGATGGTGTCATCCCCGGTCGTGCCGTAATAGTTCAGCGGCGCGAAGATGTCCTGGATCGGGGTCGGAACCGGCATGGTGACGATCGACATGTTCATGGCACCCTCCATCATCATGGCCGGCGCCTGCTTCTCGAGCCGGCCAGCCGACCTTCTGGAGGGTCGGTCGCGTCAACCGGGCCGCAGGAATGTCGGCGCTGACCGCGATCGTGACGGTCCGCACGCCTGGAGGGACCTGGAAGGGTTCACTGTGACGACCGGCACGCCTGCCGAAACGGCTGGGCTCAGCGGTCCCAGCTCTTGTTGGCCAGCACCACGCGGTAGCCGTCGGGGTCCTCGAAGGTCTGGCCGTATCGGTCCCAATAGGGGTTGTAGGACGGCACGGGCTCAAAACCCGACTCCTGCATGGCGTTGATCGCCGCCTGCCAGATCGCGCGGTGTGGCAGATAGAGGACCAGGAGATTGTCCTGGGTCGGCGCCCGGCCGACCCGATGGCCGACCTGGTGCGTGAACTCCAGGTGATAAGGCTGCCGCGGATGGCCTAGCACGATGCCGGAGAAGCCCTGATGATCCTCGAACCGCGCCAGCACCTGGAAGCCGAGGCCGTCCACATAGAAGGGCAGCAGTGCCTCGATATCGTCGGTGGGCCGAGCCACGCGCAGGGTCGGCACCCAGAGGTCAGCCCAAGGATCGCTGTCCGGAATCATTCACCCATCATACACCGCTCCTCGCCCCCGTTTCAGGGGCCCTCGTCACACTCAGGTCTTCAGGATTTGGAGCAGCAGGGGCAGGCGGGGTCCTTGGCAATGCGGACGGTGCGGAACGCGGGCGACAGGGCGTCGTAAATCAGGAGCCGGCCGGAAAGCGAATCGCCGAGTCCGAGAATCTCCTTCAGGACCTCGGTCGCCTGCAGGCAGCCCATGACCCCGGCGACGGCACCGAAGATGCCGGCCTCCTCGCAGCGCGGGATCAGGTCGGCGGGCGGCTGGTCGGGGAAGATGCAGCGATAGCAGGGATGCCCGGCCCCGAGATGCGCCTTATAGGTGGAGAGCTGGCCGTCGAAGCGCAGCAGCGCCGCCGAGACCAGCGTCTTCCTCGCCTGGAAGCAGGCGTCGTTCAGCAGATAGCGGGTGCGGAAATTGTCGGAGCCGTCGGCGACGATGTCGTATCCGGCGATGATGCGCTCGACATTGTCCGCGGTCAGCCGCTCCTCGTGCTCGATGACGTTGACTTCAGGGTTGAGCTTCGAGAGTCGCGCCTTGGCGCTCGCGGTCTTCGGCAGGCCAAGCGTGCTCTCGTCATGGATCACCTGGCGCTGCAGGTTGGAGAGATCGACCGTGTCATTGTCGACCACACCCAGCGTGCCGATGCCCGCGGCACCGAGATAGAGCAGCAGCGGCGCGCCCAGGCCTCCGGCGCCGACGATCAGCACCCGGGCCGCGATCAGCTTTGCCTGCCCCTCCTCGCCGACCTCGTCGAGGATCACGTGTCGCGCATAGCGTTCGAGCTGGCGGTCGCTGAGTTCAAGCATGGCTCACTCCAACCCCTCGAACAGTGTGGTGGAAAGATACCGCTCGGCGAACGAGGGCAGGATCACCACGATGCGCTTGCCCTCCATGCCGGTGCGGCGGCCGAGCTCGCAGGCGGCGGTGATCGCCGCGCCGGAGGAGATGCCGACCGGCATGCCCTCGATCTTCGCCGCCTTCCGTGCCATGGCGAAGGCGTTGGCGTTGGAGACGGTCAGCACCTCGTCGATCACCGAGCGGTTGAGGTTGTCCGGGATGAAGCCGGCGCCGATGCCCTGGATCTTGTGTGGTCCCGGTTGGCCGCCGGAGATGACCGGACTGTCCTCGGGCTCGATCGCGATCACCTTCAGGCTCGGCAGGCGCTTCTTCAAGACCTCGCCGGCCCCGGTGATCGTGCCGCCGGTGCCGACGCCGGCGACGAAGTAATCCAGCTTGCCGCCGCAATCGGTCCAGATCTCCTCGGCGGTCGTCCGGCGATGGATCTCGGGATTGGCCGGATTGCTGAACTGCTGCGGCATCACCGAGTTCGGGATCTCCTTCAGGAGCTGCTCCGCGCGCTGGATGGCACCCGACATGCCGCGCGGTGCCGGTGTCAGCTCCAATTCCGCACCGAGCAGCCGCAGCATCTTGCGGCGCTCGACCGACATGCTTTCCGGCATGGTGAGGATGAGGCGATAACCCTTGGCCGCTGCGACGAAGGCGAGCGCGATGCCGGTATTGCCGCTGGTAGGCTCGATCAGCGTGCCGCCCGGCTTCACCTTGCCCTCGCGCTCCAAGGCCTCGATCATGGCAAGGCCGATGCGGTCCTTGACCGAGGACAAGGGGTTGAAGAACTCGCACTTGGCGAGCAGGTCCGCCTTCACGTTCTCGGACTTGGCGAGCTTCGCCAGGCGCACGATCGGCGTCGCGCCGATCGTGTCGAGGAAGGTGTCGTAGATCCGCCCGCGGAACCGGCCACGGGACTCGCTCGTCGTCTCGGTCATCGCCGCTCTCGTATTGCTCGAATGAATTGAATCCAGCAAATTAGACGGGAATGGTCTAGATGCTGAAGTCCAAACGTTGATGCGCGTCGGAACGGATGCCGGCGTTCTGCGCCTTCGTGCACAGATCCTCCAGCGTCACGGCATCGAGCTTGGCCAGCATTTCGAGCTGCAGCTGGCGCCAGAGCGGGCGGACCACCTCGAGCCCCACCCTCGAACCGGAAGCGGTCTCCACGGGATCGCTGCCCCCCTCGAACTGGCGGACTGCGCGGACGATCTCCCCCATGGAAATCCGGCGCCGCTCCTTGGCCAGCATGTAGCCGCCTTTCGGGCCACGATGCCCGGCCAGGATGCCCGCCCGCACCAGATGCTGCAACACCTGTTCGAGATAGCGCCGCGGGATGCCCTGGCGGCCGGAGATCTCGCCTGACTGCACCGGCTGGGAGCCGCCGTAATAGGCGATGTCCAGCACGGCCTCGATCGCGAACAGGAGGCGCTTCGACGGATGCAGCATGGGGACCGCTCTATCCATCGACTGCCGCCCCCTCGGCCATCGGTGCTCCATTGATGCCGGTGGAATCGATCCCGGTCGAGCCGAAGCCGCCGCCGGCGCGCAACGTCTCATCGAGGCTCGTCTGCTCCAACCAAGCGAGGCGTACGACCGGAGCCACCACCAGCTGGGCGACGCGGTCGCCGCGCCGGATCAGGAACGGTTCCTGCCCATGGTTGATCAGGATGACGCCGATCTCGCCGCGATAATCGGCATCGATCGTGCCGGGCGTGTTCAAGGTGGTGACGCCGTGCCGCAGGGCGAGCCCGGAGCGTGGCCGTACCTGCGCCTCGAAGCCTTGCGGCAGCGCGATCGCGATCCCGGTCGGCACCAGCGCACGCTCGCCGGGTCCCAGTCGCAGCTCCTTCGCGACAGCGGCGAGAAGGTCAAGGCCCGCGCTGTCGGCGGTCGCATAGGCCGGTAGCGGCAAGTCCTCGCCATGGGGCAGCCGCTTGACCTGGACGGTGACCGTGGGATTCGCGTGCTCAACCATGGGCGCGCCCGAAATGCGCGGCGATGCGCTGGCCGAGCCGATCGGCGACCTCGGCCTTGCTCATCTCCGGCCATTGCTCGCTTAAGGCCCCGGTCACCAGATGGATGGTGTTGCGGTCGCCGCCGAACGTGCCGCGATCCGGCGAAACGTCGTTGGCGAGGATCCAGTCGCAGCCCTTGCTGCGCAGCTTCGCCCGGGCGAAATCGGCGAGATTTTCGGTTTCCGCGGCAAAGCCGACCACGAGCTTGGGACGCCGGGTTCCAGCGTTGGACATGGCCCTTAGAATGTCGGGATTGACGGCAAGTTCCAGCGACGGCGGCTGCTGATTGTCGTCCTTCTTGAGCTTATGGTTGGCGGGCCGCGCCACCTTCCAGTCGGCGACCGCGGCCGCGAACACGCCGACATCGACCGGCAAGGCCTGCTCGCAGGCGGCGAGCATCTCCGCCGCGGTCTCGATTCGCCGCGTCATGACGCCGGGCGGGTCCGCCAACTGCGTCGGACCCGAAACCAGCGTGGTCTCGGCGCCCATGCGCGCGAGGGTCGCGGCGATGGCATGGCCCTGCTTGCCGGAGGAGCGGTTGGCGATGTAGCGCACGGGATCGATGGGTTCGAAAGTCGGGCCGGAGGTCACCAGCGCTTTCAAGCCCTTGAGCGCGCCTTCGCCGAGCAGGGTTTCAATCGCCTTCAGGATGTCCATCGGCTCGGCCATGCGACCCGATCCGACTTCGCCGCAGGCGAGATCGCCGGCGTCGGGCCCGACCATGCGGATGCCGCGTGCCTTCAGGGCCGCGACATTGGCCTGGGTCGCCGGGTTCTGCCACATCATCACGTTCATGGCCGGCGCCAGCAGGACGGTCGCCGAGGTCGCGAGCAGCGTCGCGGTGGCAAGATCGTCGGCGAGACCATGGGCGAGCTTGGCCATGATGTCGGCGCTGGCGGGCGCCACGAGGACGAGGTCGGCCTCGCGGGAAAGGCGAATATGGCCCATCTCGCTCTCGTCGGTCAGCGAAAACAGGTCCTGGTAAACCTTGCTTTCGGAGAGGGCGGAAAGGCTCAGGGGAGTCACGAACTCTGCCCCGCCCTTGGTCAAGATCACCCGCAAGGAGAGGCCGCGCTCACGACCGCGCCGGATCAGCTCCAACGTCTTGTAGGCTGCAATCCCCCCGGAGACGATCAGCAGGATCCGCTTGCCGGCCAGCATTGGACCTCCTGGCTCCACTCGGCTGATTCAACAGGGCTGTTCAGTATTTATTCCGCAGCCCGGGTTTTTTCAAGATTGGCCGGGATTGCCGGCCGCCATCAGCGACTTAAGAAGCACACACCCCGCTGCGACGCCGCAGATATGAACAACGAAAATCACCGGCAAACGTTCCCATTGGCGCCGCAAAGTGATGTGAAAAGGCTTCGGGGGCGCCGGCATGGCGGTTCCCAGCCGGTACCGATCCGGTGATAATCCGCCCGACGGCGCCGGCCCGCGCCGCCGCTGCCGGAACGGCCGCGTTCTACCGCGTGAACAGCAGTGCCGCCGCCATGACGGCGATGATGATCCAGAGATACCAGCTGGAGCCGGTACGGTTGATCACCTTCAGCGCCTGGGGATCGAGCTTCAATCCGCCTTCGGCCAGATCGGCGACCAGGCGGTCGAGGTTGCGCATCACCGAGGGCAGGCGCTCCACCGCATGGGTCAGCTCGCGCGCCGCCTGCTCGATCCGCGCCTGAGGTCCGCGGTTCTCGATCATCCACTGCTCGATCAGCGGCTGGGCGAGGGTCCAGATGTTCATTCCCGGATGCAGCTGGCGCGAGACGCCCTCGGCGATCAGCATGTTCTTCTGCAGCAGCAGGAGCTGCGGTTGCACCTCCATCTCGAAGGTCTCGGCGATGGAGAAGACTTGGCCCAGCACCCGCGCAAACGAGATCTCGTGCAGCGGGCGGCCCTGGATCGGCTCGCCGATCGAGCGCAGCGCCAGGGTGAAGTCCTCGACCGATTGCGAGGCCGGGAGATAGCCGGCATCGACATAGACCTTGGCGATCCGCTCATAGTCGCGTTCGACGAAGGCCAGCAGCATGTCGGCAAGGAAGTAGCGGGTCTTGCGGTCGATCCGGCCCATGATGCCGAAATCGACCACTTGGATCGCGCCGTCGGCGCCGACGCTCATGTTGCCGGGATGCTGGTCGCCATGGAAATAGCCGTCGCGGAACGCCTGGTTGAAGAAGATCGCCGCGGCCTTGGCGAGGATGTCGTCGACGTCGAAGCCAGCCGCCTGCATCGCGACGCCGTCGTCGAACGGGATGCCGACCAGGCGCTCCTGGGTCATCACGCGCCGCGCGGTACGAGACCAGTCGATCTCCGGCACGCGATAGCTGGAATCGCCCGCGAAGTTCTCGCGAAGCTCGGAGGCCGAGGCCGCTTCGAGGCGCAGATCCATCTCGACCCGGACCGTCGCCGCGAAGGTCTTCACCACCTCGATCGGCTTCAAGCGGCGAAGCCGCGGTTGCGTGCTCTCGATCACCTCGGCGATCCAGAGCAGCAGGTCGATGTCGCGGGCGAAGGCGAGCTCGATGCCGGGCCGCAGCACCTTGACCGCCACCTCGCGCCCCTCGGGATGCCGGGCATCCGGCATGGCGACGGCGAAATGCACCTGGCTGATCGAAGCCGCCGAGACCGGCGTGTCGTCGAAGCGGAGGAAGAGCTGTTCGATCGGGGCGCCGAGCTCGGCCTCGATCGTGCTCCGCGCCTCGAAGGCGCTGAAATGCGGCAGCTGGTCCTGCAGCTTGGCGAGATCGGCGGCGACGTCCTCGCCGAGCAGGTCGGAGCGGGTCGACAGCACCTGGCCGAACTTGATGAAAGCTGGGCCGAGCTCGCTCAAGGCCGCCGCCAGGCGCTCGCCGGGCCGGAGATCGCCGACCCGTCGCCCGAACATCACGCGGATCAGGTAGAGCACGACCGGCGTCAGGCCCGCCCCGGCCAGCGCCTCCTCGAACGGCGCCAGCGCGCCATGCCGCGCCGCGCTGCGCGCCATCTGGAACAGGCGGTAGAGCGACCGGAGTGCCCGCAGCATTCAGATCCGCCAGCCCGAATGCAGCGCCGCAATGCCGGCGGAAAGATTGCGATAGGAGACGTTGCGGAAGCCGGCCTCGGCGATCATGCCGGCCAGGCGATCCTGCGGCGGAAAGCGACGGATCGACTCGACCAGATACTGGTAGGAGTCGCGATCCTTCGCCACTTGCTGTCCCAGCCAGGGCAGCACCCGGAAGGAATAGAGGTCGTAGAGCTTGGCCAAGGCCGGCACGGCCACGTGGGAGAACTCGAGACAGAGGAAGCGCCCCCCTGGCTTCAGCACGCGATAGGCCTCCCGGAGCGCCGCCATCGTGTCGGCGACGTTCCTGAGGCCGAAGGCGATCGTATAGGCGTCGAACCGCATCTCTTCGAGCGGCAGCGCCTCGGCATTGCCGGCAAGCCAATCGATGCCGTGCAGGTGGCCCCGGTCGATGGCGCGGTCGCGCCCGACGCTGAGCATTTCCGGTGTCAGGTCGCAGATGGTGATCGCGGCCTTGGGCGTGCGTTCCAGGATGCGGAACGCAATGTCGCCGGTGCCGCCCGCGACGTCGACGATCTGCTGCCCGTTCCGCGGGTTCAGCCAGTCGATCATCGCGCTCTTCCAGAGCCGATGAATGCCGCCCGACATCAGGTCGTTCATCAGGTCGTAGCGGCCGGCGACCGATGAAAAGACCGCGCGCACGAGCTCGGTCTTCTCCGCCGCATCGACCCGGCGGAAGCCGAACCAGCTCTCGGGTTGCGTCTCGCTCATCTGGAAGGCTCTCTCATGGCGCCGGACAATAGCCGCAGAACCGGCCTGAGGCTAGAGTCCGGGCCGGTGCCGGGACTGCTGCGGGAAAAGCAAGCGATGGGGGGAAAGTCCGATCTGGTGGCCATCCGCGACCGGCTCTCCGGCGGGGATCTGAGCTCGATCGGGCGGGCCAATGCCGTTGCCCGGCGCGCACGGCGCGAACCCAAGACCGTGCGCGTCTTGGTTGCTCTGATGCTGGGCCAGGACCGGCTGATCGCAGCCCGCGCCGCCGACGCGCTGGAGAAGGCCTCGATGGCCGCGCCGGGCATTCTCGATCCCTACCGGGTGACGCTCGCGACCGCGATCCGCCGCGATCGTCCACCCGAGGTCGAGTGGCATCTCTGCCAGATGCTGCCGCGCCTTGACCTCGATGGCGCAGAGGCCCGTCGCGCGATCGAATGGCTGGCGGGCCGATTCCGCGACGCCGAGAGCCGCATCGTGAAGGCGGAAGCGCTCACCGCCGCTTGCGCGATCGCGGCGCGGTACCCGCGCCATGCCGGAACGGCCGATGCCCTCATGGCCGAGGCGCTGCAATCCGACATACCCGCCGTCAGGGCCCGTGCGCGCAAGCTGAAAGCGAGGCCGATCACTCCTGACGCGCCCCGGCAGGAGCGAGGCTTGGAACCAAGGCAGCGAAGCGGTAAGCAGCGAGGTACCAAACCGCGACTCTGCAATCCGAGATGACCCCGAACCCGACCGGACCGGCCCCATCCCATGCCTGAGCTTCCCGAAGTCGAAACCGTCGCGCGCGGCCTCGCCCGCCGGCTCGAGGGCCGGGTGCTCGCCAAGGCGGAGACCCGGCGCGGCGACCTGCGCTGGCCGTTCCCGAAGGGCTTCGCCAAACGGCTGACCGGAAGGCGCGTGCTCAAGGTGCGGCGCCGCGCGAAGTACATCGTGATGGAGCTCGACGACGGCACAGCGCTCTTGGCCCATCTCGGCATGACCGGGCGTATGCTGCTCTCGCAGGGCCGGCCGGAGCACCTCGACCTCCATGACCATGTGATCTTCGAGACCGACGAGGGCTGGGTCTTGCGCTTCAACGACGCCCGGCGCTTCGGCATGATGGACCTGGTGCCGCTCGCCAAGCTCGAGCAGCACAAGCTGATCAAAGGCATCGGCCCGGAGCCGCTCGATCCTTCGTTCAATGCCGCGGTGCTCGCCGCGGCGCTCAAGGGCAAGAAGACCTCGATCAAGGCGGCGATCCTCGACCAGAGAGTGGTCGCGGGTGTCGGCAACATCTACGCCTCGGAGGCGCTCTATCGCGCGCGCATCAGCCCGAAGCGCATGGCCTATACGGTGCAGGGCGAGCGCGTCGCGAAGCTCGTGAAGGCGATCAAGGACGTGCTCAACGAGGCGGTCGCCGCCGGCGGCTCGTCGCTCCGGGACTATGTGCAGGCCGACGGCGAGCTCGGGTATTTCCAGCATCGCTGGCGAGTCTATGAGAAGGAAGGCCAGAAATGCCCGAACTGTGGCGGCACCATCCGCCGCATCACGCAGGGCGGCCGCAGCACCTTCTACTGCCCGAAGTGCCAGCGCTGAGCGTTGCCATGCGCAAGCCGGTCAAGAGCACGCTCAACTCGCCGTTCCTCCGCCGGCTCTGGCTCGATCCCAAGGCGGAGCTGCCGCAGGAGTTTCCCGGCACGCTGCCGTTCCTGAAGACCCGCGATTTCGAGATCGAGTTCACCACGCCGGTCACCATCTTCGTCGGCGAGAACGCGACCGGGAAGTCGACGCTCTTGGAAGCGATCGCCGACAATTGCGGCTTCCACCAGGGCGGCGGGAGCAGGGACCACAGCTATTCCGGCCCCGATTCCGCTCGCGCGCCGCTGGCGAAGCTGCTCAAGTTCTCCTGGCTGCCGAAGATCAGCAACGGCTTCTTCTTCCGCGCCGACAGCTATCGCAATCTGGCGAGCTACATCGATGCGGTCGGCAATCTCGACTACTGGGGCGGCAAGCCGCTGCTGCGGAAGAGCCATGGCGAGACCTTCCTGGCGCTGTTCGAGAACCGGCTGCAGAGCCACGCGCAATCGATCTTCTTGATGGACGAGCCCGAAAGCGCCTTGTCGCCGAAATGGCAGCTGCGCCTGCTGCGGCTGATCCATGAATGGAGCACCTCCGGCAAGACTCAGGTGATCCTGGCGACGCATGCGCCGCTGCTGATGGCACTGCCCCGCGCGACTCTGCTCTATTCCGACCGGGACGGGCTGCGGGAGATCAACTACCGCGCGACGCCGCACTTCCAGACGCTCGCTGCTTTCTTCGCCGATCCTGACAATATGGTGGCAACAGCCCTGACCGCCAGGGCCGACTCGTGACCGCCGAGGTCATTGCCCCCGGCGGCCAACATGCCTATCTCTGGCAGGCGCATGAATGGGACGGATGGCGCAGATGAATGAACAGGTTGCCTCCGAGGTGATCGACTGGGTAATCGAGACTGCGCTCAACGGCGCCGCGGAGGAGGAGCTGCTGCAAGGCACGTGCGACCGCCTGGTCGAGCACGGGCTGCCACTGACGCGCGTGGTCGCGGGGTCCGGGCTGCTGCACCCGACCATCGATTCCCGCGGCTATCGCTGGAAGCGCGGCGAACGCGTGGTGCGCGAGGACTATCCTCGCGGCCCCTCTTCCGAGGAGTGGCAGAACAGCCCGTTCCGGGCTTTGGTCGAGGGCAATTCCCGCACCATGCGACGCCGGCTCGATGGCGACTACCGCGAGGGCGAGTTCGATCTGCTCGACACTCTGCGTGCCGCCGGAGCGACTGACTATTACTCGATTCTGAACGGGACGGACGAATCTGCGGCCGGCAAGATGGGGGCCTCGGTCTCCTCCTGGACCATGGACCGGCCCGGTGGCTATCGCGATGCGGAGATCGTGCAGATCAATCGCATCGGGGCGGCCTTCGCCTTGAGCTACCAGGCGCGGGCGACGCAATCGACGGTCCGCACCTTGATGGAAACCTATCTCGGCCGGGGCGCCGCGGAACGCGTGCTACACGGCAATATCGTGCGCGGCCAGGCCGACACGATCGAAGCGGTGATCTGGAACAGCGATCTCATCAACTTCACGCGCATCGCCGACGAGGTCGAGCGCGACCATCTGCTGAGCCTGTTGAACGAATACGCCGCCTGTCTCGTCGAATCGATCGAAAGCCATGGCGGCGAGGTGCTGAAGTTCATCGGCGACGGCATCCTCGCCATCTTCGAAGATCCCGACGGCGGCAAGGCGCGGGCCAATGCGCTGGACGCGGCTTTGGCGGCGGAGCGGCGCGTCAATGCGCTCAATGTCGCCCGGCGCGACGCGGGGCTGCGCACCACCGACTTCTACCTGGCTCTCCATGTCGGCACGCTGCTGTTCGGCAACTACGGCAGCGACACCAGGCTCGACTTCACAGTGCTCGGTCCCGCCGTCAACGAAACCAGCCGGATCGGCGGCATGTGCCGCTCGCTCGACCAACGGGTGATCGTCTCCTCGGCCTTCGCCGAGGCGGCCGGTCCGCGTCGACGCGACCTGGTCTCGCTCGGCCGCTACGCCTTGCGCGGCGTCGGCCAGCCCCAGGAGCTCTTCACCATCGATAGCAACGCCAATCCGCGCGGGCGCGCTTAGCTCGCGGCGACCAAGCGCACCGGCGCCGCCGCTGGCCCGGTGGTCGGGCGGTCGGCAGCAGGGACGTATTTGACACGATCGGCCGGCAGCACGATCCGCACCGTGGTCCCGTGGTGGCGCGCGCTCTCGATCTCCAGCCGTCCTCCATGGAGCTCGACCAGCGACTTCGCCAGCGGGAGGCCGAGGCCGGCGCCGTCGAGGCCGCGGTTGAGGTCGTTGCTGGTCTGGCCGAAGGGCTGCATGGCGGTCGCGATATCGCCCTCCGACATGCCGATTCCAGTATCCTCGATGCTGATCACACAGGCGCGCTCCTCGGTCATCCGCGCGGCGAGCACGATCTTGCCATGGTCGGGCGTGAACTTGACCGCGTTGGAGATCAGGTTGATCAGGATCTGCCGGAGCTTGCCGCGATCCAGCATCAGCATGAAATCCTCGGCGACCGGCGTGATCCGGAAGTCGATCATCTTCGCCGCAACCTGCTCCTCGAACAGCCGCAGGCAGACCTTCGCCTCGGCCATCGGATCGACCAGGATGTTCTCGAGGCGCAGATGGCCGGATTCCGCGCGGGTGTAATCGAGAAGGCTGTTGATCACCGTCAGCAGGTATTTGCCGCTGCGGTTGATGTCTTCCGCGTGGCTGAGATATTGGGGATTCCCCAGCGGGCCCAGCGCCGCCGATTTCAACACGTCGGAAAAGCCGATGATGGCGTCGAGTGGCGTCCGCAGCTCGTGGCTGATATTGGCGAGGAACTTTGACTTCGACTCGTTGGCCGATTCCGCCCGCGCTTTGGCCGCGCGCAGCTCGGCCGCCACGCGGTTGCGCTCCGTGATGTCGCGCAGGTTGATGACGAGGCCGCCGACGTCGGGATCGTCCAGCCGGTTCATCCCGACGAACTCGAGATCGACCACCGCTCCGTCCTGGCTGCGGCAGCGGATCTCGCCGGAGACGCGGGGCTCGCGGTTGGCAAGCAGCCGGTCGAGCAGCGTCTTTGCCGCCACGTCGTCCTCGCCGACCACGAGATCGGTGAGCCGGCGCCCGATCAGCGCCTCCCTGCCGAAGCCGAGTATCTGCTTGGCCGCCGGGCTGTCGTAGACGATGCGGCCCTCGGCATCGAGCACGGCGATGATGTCGGAACTGGAGCTGACCAGCGCGCGGAAGCGGCGCTCGCTGCGCGTCAGCTTCTCGGCATCGGCCGTGGCGCGCCGCGCCATGCGCTGGTCGAACAGCGCGGAGGTGAGCCCGAGCGAGAGGATGACGAAGGTGGCGCCGGCGATGGTGACGGCCAGCAGCCGTGCGTCGATCCCGTCCGGCAGCGTCGGATCGACGGTGAGGCAGCGCTGAAAGTTGGCGGCGGCCATGCCGGTGTAGTGCATGCCGGCGATCGCGGCGCCCATGATCAACGAGGCGCCGAGCTTGTGCAGCATGCCTTCCAAGCGAAAGCTCAGCCACAGCGCCGCCGTGGCTGCGGTCACCGCGATGACGCCCGAAGCGATGAACAGTGTGCGGTCGTAGGCGACGGTGGCCTGCATCAGCATCGCCGCCATGCCGGTGTAGTGCATGATCGCGACGCCGGTGCCGGTCACCAGCCCGGCCAGAACCAGCCGGCTCGGTTTCAGCGAGCCGAAGGCGATCAGCGCATAGCCGGAGGCGGTCGCCATGACCGCGAAGATCATGGAAGCGAAGGTCCACCAGAAGTCATAGGAGATCGCGACCGGCATCGAGAAGGCGAGCATGGCGACGAAATGCATCGACCAGATGCCGCCGCCGAGGGCGAGCGCGGCGCTGCCCAGCCAGACCAGCCGGGCGGCGCCCTGGGACGACCGGATTCGCTCGGCCAGGTTCAACGAGGCGAAGGAGGCGAAGACCGCGATCACGCAGGAGAGCGCGACCAATCGGAGGTCGTAATGCCCCTGAAGCGTAAGATCAGCCAAGATTTTCCCCAGAAGTCGGATCGGCAAGTCGGATCGGCTCCGGGGGACACTATCGATAGGGAGTTAAGGAGTCATGACCAAGATCAAGTGGCTTTAGCCCCGCAACGGCCTGAGGCGCGCTGATGCTACACCCGGGTATGCAGGGATTTCACATGGTTGTGAACGGCCGGCGTTCCGGCTAGAAGGGTCGCCCCTCCTGGAGGACCCATGCGACGGTCGTTTGCCGCCCTGCTGCTCTTATTCGCGCTGCTCGTCCCGGCAACTGCGCTGGCTGCCGAATACCTGTCGGCCATCGCCGATCTTCCATTGGCGACCGGTCTCAGGGACGAGGCCGAAAAAGCCACCGTGTTCGATACGCCGCTGGGCAAGGTGGTCAACGCTTATGCCAGCGGGAATGTGGCGCCCCAGGCCGTGCTCGATTTCTATGATGCAAAGCTGCCCGGCCTGGGCTGGGAGCGGCAGTCCTCCGGCACCTATCATCGCAAGAAGGAGACGCTGAAGATCGACGTCGCCGGGCCGGCGGAAGGGCCGACCCATGTCAGCTACACACTCTCCTCGCAATAAAGGGTCCCCGCATGGACGGCTCCAACCCCGCTTTCGAGAACATCATCGCCGAGCGCAAGGGGCGCGTCGGCCTCATCACTCTGAACCGGCCGAAGGCCTTGAATGCGCTCTGCGACGCGCTGGTCGCGGAGCTGGGAAAGGCGCTCGACGATTTCGAAGCCGATCCCGGGATCGGCGCCATCGTGATCACCGGCTCGGAGAAGGCCTTCGCCGCCGGCGCCGACATCAAGGAGATGAAGGACCGTTCCTTCATGGACGTCTATCAGGCGGACTTCATCACCGTCGGTTGGGAGCGGGTGGCGCAGTGCCGCAAGCCGGTGATCGCCGCGGTCGCGGGCTTCGCGCTCGGCGGCGGTTGCGAGATGGCGATGATGTGCGATCTCATCGTCGCCGCCGAAACTGCCAAGTTCGGCCAGCCGGAGATCACGCTCGGCATCATTCCCGGCGCCGGCGGCACCCAACGCCTGACCCGCGCCGTCGGCAAGGCGAAGGCGATGGATCTCGTCTTGACCGGCCGGATGATGGATGCTGCCGAGGCCGAGCGCGCGGGGCTGGTGGCCCGGGTCGTGCCGCCGGAGAAGCTGCTGGAGGAGGCGATGGCGGTCGCCGAGAAGATCGCCTCGATGTCGCTCCCGATCGCCATGCTGGCGAAGGAATCGGTCAACCGCGCCTTCGAATCCACCCTCGGGGAAGGGATCCGCTTCGAGCGGCGCCTGTTCCACGCCACCTTCGCCACCGAGGACCAGAAGGAAGGCATGGCGGCCTTCGTCGAGAAGCGGAAGCCGGGCTTCAAGCACCGCTGAGGCGGCCTTCCAGCAGGGCGTGAGCATCGGGCTGTGCTATTAACAATTTCCTAACCCTATTCGGGGTTCTCTATAATCCGAGTCGGGCTCCGGGATCGGCATGCGGCCGATGAACGGAGGAACAGCGCAGGAAGTCGCCTTGGCACAAGTGCAAGCCTCATCCCTGCCGCGTTTCACCCTGAAATGCATGCAGGTGTCGATCGACCTGAAGCTCTATCCGGTGGTCGGCATGAATATCCAGGACGTGCTGGTCGGCGGCGCGCCGGATTGGATTGCGCCCAAGCAGCGGCTCGACTTCTCCTTCGTGCTCGATCTTCAGGGTAAGGAGCGGCGGCTGCCGACCTATGGCGTCGTCCTCACCAACGACGAGCGCGGCCTCGACATCCGCTATCGCCCGCCGACCAGCCAATGGCGCGCCATCCTCACCAAGCTGATCACGGAAGAAGCCGCCGCGCGCTGAGGTCGTATTTGCCGGATCGATCCAGCCGCGATGCCTTCTTGATCCAGCGCTCGGTTTCTAAGCAGAGGGCAACAAGAAAGCCGGAGCCATCGGCTCCGGCTTTTCGAAGAGGGTGTCGGCGCGGGTTCCGGGGGATGGGGTTGGAACCCGCGCCGACGAAAGGACCGAAAAAGTGCGACCTCGCGGGGCGTGGAGGCAGGGGCTGGCCGCAGCCCTTCCGGTCCTAGCTGGGTGGTCTCCTTTGCGCCCTAGGCGTTGTCGAGCTTCACGGCGACGAACAGGCTCTTGCCCTGGCGGTCGACCAGCATCAGCAGCACGTTCTCCTTGTTCGCCTTGGCCTGCTCGGCGAGGCGCTTCACATCGGCCGGTGAGGCTACTTCGGAGTCCGAGACCTTCTTGATCACGTCGCCGGGGCGGATGCCCTGGTCGGCCAGCGGGCTGTCGGAGTCGAGATCGGCGACCACGACACCGGTCGTGTCCTCGCTCAGATTGAACATCTGGCGCATCTCCGGCGTGACCGCGGCGAGGGTGGCGCCCAGTGCGGGGATCTGCACGCCGTTGGCGCTCGCGTCCGGCGAAGTCGTGCTGTCGTTCTGCTGGTCGTTGCTGGCAACCTCGTTGTCGTCCTTCATCTTGGCGACGGTCGCCGCGACCGTGATCTGCTGCTTGTCGCGCACGATCCCGAGCTCGACCTTGGCGCTGGGGTCGGTCTGCGCGACCAGACGCGGCAGATCGCGCATCTCATGGATCGCTTGGCCGTTGAAGGAGACGATCACGTCGCCCGCCTGCAGCTTGGCCTTGGCGGCCGGACTGTTCGGCTGCACGCTGGCGACCAGGGCGCCCTTCGGCTCGTCGAGCCCGATCGCCTTGGCGATCTCCGGCGTCACCTGCTGGATTTCGACGCCGAGCCAGCCGCGCTGGATCGAGCCCTTGTCGCGCAGCTCGGAGAGGATCGGCTTGGCCATGTTGGCCGGGATCGCGAAGCCGATGCCGACGCTGCCGCCCGAGGGCGAGAAGATCGCGGTGTTGATGCCGACCACCTCGCCGTTCATGTTGAAGGTCGGGCCGCCGGAATTGCCCTGGTTGATCGAAGCGTCGATCTGCAGGAAGTCGTCGAACGGACCCTCATGGATGTCGCGGCTGCGGGCCGAGATGATGCCGGTCGTCACCGTGCCGCCGAGACCGAACGGGTTGCCGACGGCAAGCACCCAGTCGCCGACCCGTGCCTTGTCGGAGTCGCCGAACGAGACTGCGGTCAGCGGCTTCTTGGGTTCGATCTTCAGCAGGGCCAGGTCGGTCTTGGGATCGGCGCCGATCAGCTTCGCCGGATAGTCGGTGCCGTCGTTGGTGGTGACCTGGATCTGGGTCGCGGATTCGATCACGTGGTTGTTGGTGACGATGTAGCCCGAAGGATCGATGATGAAGCCGGAGCCGAGCGCGGTCGCCTTGCGCTTGCCCTGCTGGCCGTGCTGTTGCTGCATGAACTGCTTGAAGAACTGCTCGAAGGGCGAGCCCTTCGGCACGTCGAACGGCATGTCGGGCTGGGCATCCGCGGTCTCGACATGCGTCGAGGAGATGTTCACCACCGCCGGGGTCACCTTGGCGGCGAGGTCGGCGAAGCTCGCCGGCACCATCTGCACCATCGGCTGATCGGCGAAAGCGGGCTTCAGCAGGGTCACCCCGCCGGAAATGGCGGGAATGGCGATCAGGGCGGCGGCCGTCGCCAGGGCGGCGGTTCTCAACCCGGTCTGCCGGGGAGCGCCGCTCTTCTTTTCGTTGGTTCCAAGCATCGAAAGGTCCTCCAGAGTAAGTCTGCGCCGGCGCAGCCACCGGCCTTGCTTGACCCGGATATTGGTCCATCAACGCATCCAGACGATGTCTGGGAAATGGTTGATTGGTAACGAATTGCGACGCCCCGGCGAGCTGTTACAATCGGTTACACTTTTTCGGTCGCCGGGTCCGGGCGGCCCACCAAGATGACGCGAAGCGCCTGGAATGGCACCCATTTCCCTTGCTTGACCGAGGACCATGGAGAAGACGCCGCATATCCTGATCGTGGATGACGATCGTGAAATCCGCGACCTCCTGTCGAGGTTCCTGCAAAAGCACGGCTTCCGCGCCAGCACGGCGGCCGATGGACGGGAGATGCGCAAGATCCTGGCCGATGCCAGGATCGATCTCATCGTGCTGGATATCATGATGCCCGGCGAGACCGGCTTGCAGATCTGCGCCCAACTGCGCGCCCAGGGTATTCCGGGTGCCTCGGGTCCGTCCGCGGGCGGGGCCGCGCGCACGCCGATCATCATGCTCACCGCGGCCGGCGAGGACACCGACCGCATCGTCGGTCTCGAAATGGGCGCCGACGACTACCTGCCGAAGCCGTTCAACCCCCGCGAGCTGCTGGCGCGGATCCGCGCAGTGCTGCGCCGGACGGAAGACGCTGGCCGCACGATCGGCGACGCGGATCGGCCGCCGGTGCTGCTGTTTGACGGGTGGCGTCTCGACCTTGGCGCGCGTCGGTTGAATGCGCCGGACGGAAAGGAGATCGACCTCTCGGCCGGCGAGTTCGACCTCCTGGCGGCGCTCGCCCAGCGCCCGCGCCGCGTGCTCTCGCGCGACCAGCTGCTCGATCTCTGCAAGGGCCGCGCGGCGCAGCCCTTCGACCGCAGCATCGACGTGCAGGTCGGAAGGCTCCGCCGCAAGATCGAGCCCGATCCCGCCGATCCCAAGATCATCACCACGGTGCGCGGCGGCGGCTATATGTTTGCGCCGGAAGTAACGCGCGGCGACGAAGTGCAGGCGTTACTTGCTGAGGCGCGGGAGGCCGGGCGCTCCAGTGCTTGAGGCGTTGAGCCTGCGGTTCCGCCGTGGCGCAGGCACTTCCAAAAAGGCTCCGGCAGCGCCGGAAAAGGCCGATGGGCCTTCGCGAGAGACCCTCGCGACGCATGTGCGCCGTTTCGCACCGGACAGCATTCTCGGATGGCTGGCCCTGATCCTCGTGGCCGGCCTGGCCGCCTCGCAGGCCATGACCACGCTCTACCACAACAACGAACGCAACGAGGCGATCCTGGAGGTCGAAGATCTCCGCGCCGCGGAGCGCGTCGCCACCTTCACCGAATTTCTTCAGCACACCTCGCCGGTGCTGCGACCGAGCCTTGCCGGTTCGATCAGCGTGCCATCCATGACCATCGCCGCCACCAGCACCGCCAATGTGCCCGACGACGTTGTGCCGGATCGCCGCCTTCAACATCTCGGCGCCGCCGTCTCAGACCGGTTGCATGGCAACTACTGGGAGGAGGTGCGCGTCGGCCGTGCCGCGCCGAGCCCGGAACAGGAGAAGCATAGCGTGGTGCCGGTGAGAGTGGCGGTTGCCTTGCGCGACGGCACCTGGCTCAATTTCGAATTCACCGTGATCGAGTCGCTGCCGTTGGCCTCGCCGCGTTTCCTGGCGCTGACCGCGCTCAGCATCCTCGCCGTGTTCGGCCTGAGCGTCGTTGCACTGCGGCGGGTGACGCGCCCGCTCGACAGCCTGACCCGCGCCGCCGAGGCGCTGGGGCGCTCGGGACGCACCGAGGCGCTGGAGGAGACCGGCGCCAGCGAGGTCCGCCGCGCCGCCCGCGCCTTCAACGAGATGCAGACCCGCATCCGTCACCTGATCGAGGACCGCATGCAGATGGTGGCCGCGATCTCGCATGATCTCCGGACGCCGATCACGCGGCTCAGGCTGCGTGCCGAGTTCATCGAGGATCCGGATCAGCGCGAGAAGATGCTACGCGATCTCGACGAGATGGAGACCATGATCAAGTCGACCCTGGCGCTGGCCCGCGAGGACGCCAACCCGGAGGCGCGCAACCGGATTGATCTGGTCTCGCTGCTGCAGGACTGCGTCGAAGGGATGAAGGCGGTCACTCTGGAGATCGATCCCGCTCTCGGCCAGCAGAAGGCGCTGGTGGAGGCGCAGCCGATCGCCTTGAAGCGCGCGATCGGCAATCTCATCGAGAACGCGGTGGTCTATGGTAGGTCGGCGCGCCTGCGCCTGACGCGAAGCGCCGATGCTTATCAGGTCATCATCGAGGACGAAGGTCCCGGCATCCCGGAGGTGGAGCTCGAGCGCGTGTTCCGGCCCTTCTATCGCGTCGAGCAATCCCGCAACCGCGAGTCCGGCGGGGCCGGCCTCGGCCTCGCCATCGCCCGCAGCGTGCTCCGCGCCCAGGGCGGCGACATCGCGCTGGAGAACCGCAAGGAAGGCGGCCTGCGCGCGATCATCACGCTGCCGGGCTGAGCCGCATCGTACCGCATTAACCCTTGGCGCGCCGATCCGGCCGCCGCATGGACAGCGACGGCGCGCGCTTCTATCCTGTTCCAAGCGAGAAGCCTTTGAACGACGGGAGGGGAACATGAAGCTCTATTGCCACCGGCTGTCGACCACCAGCCGCTGCGTGCTTTTCTTTACTGCGGATGCGAGCATCCCGGTCGAGGAGGTCACCGTGGACCTCTTCAGCGGTGAGCACATGAAGGAGCCTTTCGCCAGCTTGAACCCGAGCAAGATGGTTCCGGTGCTGGACGATGACGGCTTCATCCTGACCGAGAGTTCGGCGATCCTGAAATACCTTGCCGAGAAAAGCGGCTCGCCGGCCTATCCTGCGGGCGATCTCAAAACCCGCGCCAAGATCAACGAGGCGATGGACTGGATCAACGCCAACTTCTATCGCGACTTCGGCTATGGCCTGGTCTATCCGCAGGTGTTCCCCGGCCACAAGCGGCCGACCGACGAAGGCCAGAAGATGACGCTCGACTGGGCCAAGGAGCGCTGCGAGGCCTGGCTCGAGATCCTGGACAAGAAGATCCTCGGCGCCGGCAGCAACCATCTCGTCGGCGACAAGCTTACCATCGCCGACTATTTCGGCGCCGGCATCTTCACCGCCGGCGAGCTCGTGGGCTGCGGCTTCAAGTCATATCCCAACGTGCAGCGCTGGATCGCTGGCATGAAGGCGCGGCCGGGCTACGCCAAGGTGTTCGGCCCGTTCAACGAGCTCACCGCCAGCCTCAAGGGCAAGGAGTTCGCCGCAGTCTAGGAGGATGCCATGATCAAGGGCCTGCATCACAACGCCTATCGCTGCCGCGATTCCGAAGAGACGCGGCGCTTCTACGAGGACTTCCTCGGCCTGCCGCTCGCCGGCACGCTCTGGATCAAGGAGACCAAGACGGGCCGCTCGACCGACGCGCTGCACACCTTCTATGAGATGGACGACGGCTCCTACCTCGCCTTCTTCGAGGCGCCGGACCGGCCCTTCACCTTCAAGGAGCAGCACGACTTCGACCTCCATATCGCACTGGAGGTCGACCACGACTCCCTCAAGAAGATGATGGCCAAGGGCAAGGCCGAGGGCCGCGAGGTGCGCGGCGTCTCCGACCACGGCTTCATCGATTCGATCTATTTCCGCGATCCCAACGGCTATGTGATCGAGCTGACCGCGAAGAAGCCCGGTCACGAGCGCGACATGGATCCCAAGGAGAACCAGGCCCGCGAGATCCTCGACCGCTGGCAGAAGAGCAAGACGGAGGCGGCGTAAGTCAGCGGTCTCCGTCGTACTCGATGGACTGGTCGACCAGCTCCCAGATCGCGCGCCCGGAATGCGTTGCGCGTTCCTCCAGCAGATGTCCGACCAGCCCGCCGGCGCGGGAGACCACGGCGATGCCGCGCATCGCCTCAACCGGAAACCCGATCTCCAGCAGGAGCGCGGCGATGGCGCCGGTCGCGTTGATTGTGAGATGCCGGCCGGCCTGGCGGTCGAGCTCGGCGCCGAGCGTTTTCAGCATCGAGATATATCCGCCTGAAAGCCCGGCCTCGGCAGCGATGGCGAAGAGCCGCGGCGGGCGCGGGTCGTCGGGCTTATGCACCGGATGGCCGAAGCCGGGCAGGGCGCGGCGTTCGGCGCGGTGGGTCTCGACCACGTCGCGGCAATAGCTTTCCGCGCTGCCGCCCGCATCGACGCCGGCCTTCAGGATCCGAGCGCAGCCTTCCATGGTGCCGACAAAGACGCTGCCGACGGTCAGGAGTCCCGCGGCCATCGCCGCCTGCGGCTCTTCGGGCACGTTGTCGGCGACCAGCCGCGCCACGATGGCGCTTGGCGTCAGGCCATGCTCCATCAGGGTCACCAGGCAGGCGTCGAGCACCCGCGTCTCACCGGCGCTCGGCATCCGGTTCGCGATCAGGAAGTAGAGGATCTCGGTGTAGCTGTGCCGCCCGATCAGCTCGTTCACCAGGTCCTTGCCGCGCACCGTGATCGACGTGGCGTCGGCGGTGGCGATCCGTGTCTTCGGCAGCTTGGACATTCGGGCCTCAGCGCTTCACCAGCTTGGTCTTGTATTCGCTGCGCGGCAGGCTGCCATAGGGCAGCAACGTGACGCGGGCCGCAACCACGAGCTTCGCGCGCACTGCCGCCTCGATCGACTGCTGCAAGCCGTCTTCTGCCACAACGCCCGCCGCCAGCTCCACGTCGACCGGCAAGGGCGGCTCCTGGCGGATCCCGGGCGAGGCGGGCTTGATCAGCAGCGCGCCGCTCACCTGCGGGCGGAAGCCGGCGACGACGTCGCGCACGGCCGTCGGAAACAGGTTGACGCCGCGCAGGATCAGCATGTCGTCGGTGCGACCGATGCAGCGCGCGCGGATCGTCTTGCGCCCGCAGGCACAGGGCGCGGTCCAGACGATCACATGGTCATGGCTGCGGAACCGTAGCAGCGGCGCCGCCTCGCGCTTCAGCGCGGTGTAGACCAGCTCGCCTTCGGTCCCGTCCGCGATCGCACGCGGCGCACCGCTCGCAGGATCGATCAGCTCCACATGCACGAAGTCGCCGCCGGAAAAATGCATGCCTTGCTGGTGCTCGCACTCGCCCCAGAGCGAGATCGAGATGTCGCCGATCCCCATCGCCTCGCAGACCTTGGCGCCGTAGTTCTGCTCCAGCGTCGCGCGGAACGACCCTTCACCGCCGCCCGGCTCGCCGGCGACCGAAATACGCTTCAAGCCCAGGCCTG
>DATKMF010000172.1:0-51689 GCA_035542015.1 Candidatus Cybelea sp. | reverse complement strand
AGCTTTCGTATTGCGCCGCCAGCACCAGGAAGACGAAGACGACGGAGGCGGCGAAGACAAAGAGCCCGCTATTGCCAGCGAGCTTCTCCTGATAGGCGAGCTCCGTCCATTCGAAGCCGAAGCCGTCGGGTAGGCGCTGGGCGGCGAGCTCCTCCATCTTCTGGAGCCCGTAGCCGGAGGAATAGCCGGGGGTGGTGTTGCCCTGCAGCTCCGCCGCCGGATAGAGGTTGTAGCGCGGTACCCGATAGGGACCGGTGATGTCGTCGAACGAGGCGACCGAGCCCAGCGGCACCATCTCGCCGAGATTGTTCCGGGTCTTCAGGTTCTCGATGTCATGCAGCTGCTCGCGGAACTGGCCGTCGGCCTGCGCGGTCACCCGATAGGTGCGGCCGAGATAGTTGAACTCGTTGACGAAGACCGAGCCGACATAGACCTCCAGCGTCTGGAACACCTGGTCCGGGGTGACGCCCAGCATCTCGGCCCGTGCCCGGTCGATGTTGGCATAGATCTTCGGCGTCCTGGTGTTGAACAAGGTGAACACGCCGGTCAGGCCCGGCGTCTGATTGGCGACACCGGCGAGGTCCTGCACCGCGGCCTCGAGCGCCGGCAGGCCGCGCCCGCGCCGATCCTGCACCATCATCTTGAAGCCGCCGGCATTGCCGATGCCGCGCACCGGCGGCGGCGGAATGACGATGCTGAACGCCTCCTGGATGGCGCCGAGACGCTTCCGAAGATCGGCGAGGATGACGGGCGCAGAGAGGCCCTTTGCCGCACGCTCGTGGAACGGCTCCAGCGGCACGAAGATCGCGCCGGCGTTGGGCGCGTTGGTGAAGGTCGCAGCGTCGAACCCGGCGAACGGCACCGCATGGGCGACACCGGGAGTCTTCAGGATGATGTCGGTCGCCTTGCGCACCACGGCATCGGTGCGCGCCAGCGAGGCGCCCGGCGGCAATTGCAGCACGGTGATGAGATAACCCTGGTCGAGCTGCGGAATGAAGCCGGTGGGCGCGCGGCTGAACTGCCAGCCGGTCAGCGCGATCAGCCCGGCATAGACCACCAGCACCACCGCGACCACCCGGACCAGACGGCGCGTCACGGCGCCATAGCCGGCCGAGAGCCGCTCGAACCCGAAGTTGAAGCCGTTGAAGAAGCCGTGGACGATCCGGAGCGGCAATGCCTCCTGCTTCGGATGCGGATCGTGCGGCTTGAAGAGGACGGCGCAGAGCGCCGGGCTCAGGGTCAGCGAGACCAGGCAGGAGAACGCCGTGGCGGCGGCGATGGTCACGGCAAACTGGCGGAAGAACTGGCCGGAGATGCCGGTGATGAAGGCCGCCGGCACGAAGACCGCGATCAGGGTCAAGGCGATCGCGATCAGCGCGCCACCGACCTCGTCCATGGTGCGGCGGGCCGCCTCGCGCGGCGTGAGGCCGGTCCGGAGGTTGCGCTCGACGTTCTCCACGACCACGATCGCGTCGTCCACCACGATGCCGACCGCGAGCACCAGTCCGAACAGCGAGAGATTGTTCAGCGAATAGCCAAGGGCGGCAAGAACCGCGAAGGTGCCGACCAGCGAGACCGGGATGGCGACGATGGGGATGACCGAGGCACGCCAGGTCTGCAGGAACAGGATCACGACGATGACGACCAGGCCGATCGCCTCGTAGATGGTCTTCTTCACCTCATCGACCGATTGCGCGATGAACTCGGTCGGGTCGTAGACGATCCGGTATTCGAGGCCGGCCGGGAAGCTCTTGGCGAGCTCCTTCATCGTGTCCTTGATGACCTCGGCGGTCGCCAGCGCGTTGGACCCCGGGCGCTGGAACAGGAGCAGCGGCACGGCGGGATTCTTGTCGAGATAGCCGTTGGCGCTGTAATCCTGGGCGCCGAGCTCGACCCGGCCGATGTCGCTGATGCGGGTGACGCGGCCGTCGGGATCGGACTTCACCACGATGTTGCGGAACTGCCGGTCGTCGGTGAGGCGGCCCAGCGTTTCGATGCCGAGCTGGAACGCGCCCTCATTGGGGACCGGCGGCTGGTTGAGGCTCCCGGCCGCGACCTGCACGTTCTGCCCCTGCAGCGCGGCGACCACGTCGCCGGCGGTGAGGTTATGCGCGGCGATCTTCTCGGGGTCGAGCCAGATCCGCATGGCGTAGTCGCGGGCGCCAAAGATCCTGACGTCGCCGACGCCGTCGAGCCGCGCCAGCACGTCCTTGATGTTCAAGGTCGCGTAGTTCGACATGTAGAGCTGATCGCGCGTCTTGTCCGGAGAAACCAGATGGATCACCATCATCAGGTCCGGCGAGTTCTTCTGCACCGTGACGCCGATCTGGCGCACCTCATCCGGCAGGCGCGGCAGCGCGGTCTCGACCCGGTTCTGCACCAGGACCTGGGCGGTATCGAGATTGGTGCCGAGCTTGAAGGTGACCTGGATCACCAGGTTGCCGTCGCCGGTCGCCTGGGAGGTCATGTAGAGCATGTTCTCGACGCCGTTCACCTGCTGCTCGATCGGCGTCGCGACGGTGTTGGAGACGACCTCCGCCGAAGCACCGGGATAGCTGGCACGGATCTCGATCGTCGGCGGCGCGATCTCCGGATACTGCGCGATCGGCAGGGTGAAATAAGCGGCGCCGCCGATCAGGGTGATGAAGATCGCGACCACGCTGGCGAAGATCGGCCGGTCGATGAAGAAATGCGAGAGGTTCACCGGGCCCGACCCTCAATTCTCGATGTCGGGCTGCAGCTCGATCTTGCCTTGCGTCGGCGCGACCTTGCCGCCGGGCCGCGCGCGCAGCAGCCCGTCGATGATGATGGTCTCGTCGCCGTTCAGTCCGTCGCGCACGATGCGGAGCCCCTGATAGCTTGGCCCCGGCCGGATCGGCTTCGGCGTCACGGTCCCGTCGGCGCCGACCGTCATGACGATCTTCTGCGACTGGTCGGAGACGATGGCGCTGTCCGGAATGAGGATCGCCTCATAGGGCTCGGAGCCCGGGATGCGGACCCGCCCGAACTGCCCCGGCGTGATCAGCAGGCCCGGGTTGGGGAAGAGCGCTCGGGCGCGGATCGTGCCGGAGGTGCGATCGACCTGGTTGTCGACGAAATCGAGCGTGCCTTTGAGGCTCCAGTCGCTCTCGTCCATCAGATGCGCCTGGACCTCGATGCCGGAGGCACGGGTCGACGGCATCTTGCCCTCGGCGAAACGACGCTGATAGGCGAGAAACGCGGATTCCGGCATGTCGAAGAGGAGACGGATCGGATCCAGCGACACGATGGTGGTGAGCAGGGTCGTGGTGCTGGTATCGCCGCCGATCACCAGATTCCCGATGCTGACCTCGTGCTGGCTGATCCGCCCGGAGACCGGGGCGCTGATCTGGGTGAAATCGAGGTTGAGCTGGGCGGAATTGATCGCGGCCTGGTCCACCTGCACGTCCGCGGCGGCGCTCAGCATCGCCTGCTGGCGCTGGTCCAGCGTGCTCTGCGAGGTGAAGTCGTTCTTCCGCAGCTCTTGCGCGCGGGCCAACTCCTGCTTGGCCAGGGCGAGCCGCGCATTCGCGGAATTCAGCGCCGATTGGGCCGAATTGAGCGTGATCTGGAACGGCCTCTGATCGATCACGAACAGCAGGTCGCCCTTGTTCACCAGCTGACCGTCCTGGAAGCCGATCTTGTCCAGATAGCCGCTGACCCGGGCGCGGATCTCGACCGACTCCACCGCCTGGAACTGGCCGGTGAACTCGTCCCATTCCATGATCTGCTGCTTCAGCGGCTTGGCGACCGTGACCGGCAGCGCCGGCATCTGTGCCGCGGCGGCCGGTGCCGCGGCGGATTCGGGCGGTCGACCGAAGTACCAGGCGCCGGCGGCGAAGACCGCGATGCCGATGAGCGCCGTGACCAGCAGCCAACGCCAACGGTTGGGTCTCGGGGCAGGTGATGGGGGTGACCCGCCGGGCGCGGCCGGCGACGGCGTCTCGGGAGACTGAAGCAGATCCGTCATGCCGGCCTCTTGTTGTCGACACGTCGTAGATCGATTTTGCACGGCGGCCGACGGAAAATCCCGAAGATTCTGCCGCACCGATACCAAAGCATTAGGGCGGGAAAGGGTATTCGCCCGCACACGCCCTTCCAAGTCGAGCGCGGTCAGGAAGCCGCGCGAGCAGGCACATCCGTCGTGTGGGTTTCCGCTGTGACGATGGCGGAGCCGGATTCCAGCGTGCGATGCACCGGGCACTTGCCGGCGATTTCCATCAATCGCGCCCGTTGCGCCTCGTCCAGCGGGCCTTCCAGCGTGACGGTCCGGGTGAAGAGATCGGCCGGTGTACGATCCTTGTGCTTCTCATGGCCGACCGTGGCGCTGATGCGCTGGAGCGGCCATTGCTTGTGATCGGCATAGAGCCGGACCGTCATGCAGGTACAGGTGCCGAGTGCCGCGCAAAGCAGGTCGTAGGGACTCGGGCCGGAACCGAGTCCGCCGGCCGACACCGGCTCGTCGGCATAGAACCGGGTCTTGCCGATCGCGACCTCGACCTGGAGCTTGCCCATGCGGGTCTCGCGCACCAGCACCTGCTCCTGGACGCGGTCGAGCGTCTCTTCCGCGGCCGCCGCATCGAGATAGCGTGAGGCCCAGGCGGCGATCACCTCGGCGGCATAGATCGCATCCGCCTCGCGGGTGAGGAGATGATCGGCATTGTCCAGCGAGACATAGCTCTTGGGATGCTTGGCGGCGAGGAAGATCGAGGAGGCGTTCTCGACCCCGACGGTCTGGTCGGTCGGCGAATGCAGCACCAGCAGCGGATGCCGGAGCCGCGCAATCCGCGCACCCTGATCGTGCTGGCGGAGATCGTCGATGAAGGAGCGGCGGATGGTGAAAGGCCGTCCGCCGAGATCGACCTCGGCCTCACCCTTCACCAGGATGGCTTCGAGCCCGCCCTTGAAGAGACCGGTCACGTGCTGCACGTCGAACGGCGCCGCGATGGTCGCGACCGCGGCCAGTTCCGGCAGCTCGGCCGCCGCCGCCAAGACCGCCGCGCCGCCGAGACTGTGGCCGATCATCAGCCTCGGCGGCATGCCGGCGCGGGTCATGTGCTCGACCGCGGCCAGGAGGTCGCTGATGTCGCCGCTCAACCCACCATCGGCGAAGCGGCCGCCGCTGCCGCCGAGGCCGGTGAAGTCGAAGCGCAGCACGCCGAAACCGCGGCCGGTCAAGGCCCGCGCGATGCGGACCGCAGCCAGCGAGTTCTTGGTGCAGGTGAAGCAATGGGCGAACAGCGCATAGCCGCGCGGGGGCTGGTCGGGAAGGTCGAGGCGGCCGGCGAGCTTCTGGCCCGCGGCGCCGGTGAAGTCGAACGGCTTCGTCTGCATGACGTCCTCGCGTGCTTCGCCTTGCTGGCCCGCATATAGCGCGGAAGCGAAGCCGGCGGAAGTCGCGTCAGGCCCCGGCCTTCTCCACCCCCTGGTCGATCGCGCCGAAGATCGACCGGCCCTCGGCATCCTTCATCTCGATCCGCACCCGATCGCCGGCTTTGAGGAACGGCGTCTTGGCGGCACCGGTCAGGATGGTCTCCACCATGCGCTGCTCGGCGATGCAGGAATAGCCGGCACCGCCCTCGGTCACGGGGCGACCGGGGCCGCCGTCGGCATCGCGGTTGGAGACCGTCCCGGAGCCGATAATCGTGCCCGCGGCGAGACGCCGGGCCTTGGCCGCATGGGCGATCAGGGTCGGAAAGTCGAAGGTCATGTCGATGCCGGCACTGGGCCGCCCGAAGAGCCGGTCATTGAGATGCGAAAGCAGAGGCAGGTGCAGGCGGCCGCCGTCCCAGGCGGCGCCGAGCTCGTCCGGCGTGACCGCGACCGGCGAGAAGGCCGAGCTCGGCTTCGCCTGGAAGAAGCCGAAGCCCTTCGCGAGCTCGGCGGGAATGAGGTTCCGCAGCGAGACATCGTTCACCAGCATGACAAGGCGGATCCGCGACGCCGCCTCGGCTGGCGTGACGCCCATCGGCACATCGTCGGTGACGACGGCGATCTCGGATTCGAAGTCAGCACCCCAGGCCTCGTCGGCCAGCGGGATGGGATCGTGCGGCGCCAGGAAAGTGTCGGAGCCGCCCTGGTACATCAACGGATCGGTCCAGAAGCTTTCCGGCATCTCGGCGCCGCGCGCCTTCCGCACCAACGCCACATGATTGACGTAAGCCGAGCCGTCGGCCCATTGATAGGCGCGCGGCAGCGGCGACAGGCATTGCCGCGGGTCGAAAGGCTCGGCGCGCCGGTCGGCCGGCTCCAGTTCGTCCGCGAGCAGTCGGAGCGTGCCTTTGACCGCATCCCAGTCGTCGAGCGCGGTCTGCAGCGTCTTCGCCATCGGCATAGCGGAGATGCAGCGGGCGAGGTCGCGCGAAACGACAACGAGGCGGCCGTCGCGCGTCCCGTCGCGGAGGGTGGCGAGCTTCATGCCCGCTTCGGCTTCGGAGCAGTGACGGGCTCCAGCGTCATCCAGCTCTCCGCATAGGCACGCATCTCGACCCCGTCCATTTCCGGTCCCGGATCGAGCGCGTCCCGCGTATCGAGCATAACCGCATATTCGTCGGTCGCCGGCTTCGCCGCCTCGTACATCCGCTGCAGCGCCTTCGGATGCGGGCCGTGGGTGAATCCGCAGGGATGCCAGGTGATGACGCCCGGCTTGATGTTGTCGCGGCTGAAGAAGTCGCCGGCGTGGTAGAAGATCACCTCGTCGTAGTCGTCGTTGTTGTGGAAGAACGGCACCTTCAAGGCACCCGGATCGGTCTCGAACGGCCGCGGCACGAAGGTGCAGATGACGAACCGGTTGCCGACCCAGGTCGTGTGGGCCGAGGGCGGCAAGTGATAGCGGTGGCTCATCAGCGGACGGATGTCGGCGACGTTGAGTCGGACCGGGGCCAGATCGCCATGCCAGCCGACGGCATCCAGCGGGTTAAACGGATAGATGACGGTGGAGAGCGCATCGCGCCGCTTCACCACGACCCGCCATTCCCGCTCGTCGTATTGCGCCTTAAAGGCGTCGTCGATGCGCGGCGTCTCCAGCATCGCCTCGTCGTAGACGGCGTGCCGGCCGACCGATCCGCGCTCCGGCGCGCGGATCGTGCCGTTGCTGCACTCGAAGAGGAGCATCGTGACCGGCACCGTCGTCTCGATCCGCCACATGGTCGAGCGCGGCAGCACGATGTAGTCGCCGGACTGGAACGGGAGATGTCCGTAGTCGCAATAGAGCGAGCCGGCGCCGGCATGGATGAACAGCAGCTCGTCGCCATCGGCGTTGCGCACCAGATGATCCATGCGGCCCGCGAAACGCCACTGCCGCATCTTCACCGATGTGTTGTGCAGCACGAGCGTCGCGTCCCAGGGCGAGGCGCCGGTCTGCCCGAGCGCCGTCAGGTCATAGGCCCGCGGCCGCAGCGGACCCTCCCAACGCCGCCAGCCGGTCGGCGCGTGGCGGTGATACATGTGGGTCGCGGGACCGAAGAAGCCTTCCTTCCCAAGCTCGCGCTCGAATGTGCCCTCGGGCAGGTCGGCGTGGGCCTGGCGCGAGGCACGGCCCTCGACCCTAGGGAAGGAGATGTATTTGGCGCCGCTCATAAGCGCTTCCTCCGCCGTGCCGGCTAGACCCCGACTGCAACTGGACGACTGCAACTGGACAAGGCGCCGGCTTATGGTTACATTTGCAACTGATATAGTTGCAAATGGGACCAATGTCAACCCGTCGTCCTTCGCCGCTCGACCTCGACCGCTTCCTGCCCTATCGCCTCGACATCCTGGCGGAAGGCGTCAGCCGCGCGCTCTCCCGCATCTATTATGAGCGGTACGGAATTGGGGTTCCGGAATGGCGGGTGCTCGCCCACCTCGGGCAATATGCGCCGATCACGGCGCGCGACATCGGCGCCCGCAGCCGGATGCACAAGACCAAGGTCAGCCGCGCGGTGGGTGAGCTGGAGCGGCTCGGATTCGTGCGTCGCATGGAAAGCGACACGGATCGCCGCGAGGCCCTGCTCTCGCTGACCGCGAAGGGCCGCGCCGCCTATGACGATCTGGCGCCCCGTGCGGCCGACTTCGCCCGCCAGCTGCTCGACGATCTCACCACCGCTGAGCAGCGCGCGCTGGACTCCGCCATCGACCGGCTGCTGGCAAAACTAGCTCGCTGATTCGGCGCAATCCTGCAGCAACCGCCAGAGGGCCGCGACGTCGTCTCGCTCAGTCGGTAGTGCGCCGATCGAGACCCGCACCATCCAGCGCCCGTCGAGTGTCGCTGGCGTCACATAGGCACCGCCGGAGCGGTTGACGGCATCGGCCCAGGCCAGCGTGTGCCTGTCCAGCGCCTCGCCGGAAAGACCTGGCGGCTCATGGCGCAGGCAGACGGTCTGCAGGTGCACCGGCGCCAGCACACGCCAATGCGGGCGTTGTCTCACCTCCTCGGCCAGCCAGCGCGCGTTCTCGATGTCGCGGCGGAGGCGCGCCTGCAGCGCCGCCACACCTTGGCTCCGGATCAGGAACCAGAGCTTGAGCGCACGGAAGCGGCGGCCGAGCGGGATGCCCCAGTCGCGATAATTCACGACCGCGCCATCGACGCTCGATTGCAGGTAGCTCGGATTGGTGCTCATCACCCGGACCAGGTGCTGCGGGTCCTGCACGAAATAGGCGGAGCAGTCGAAGGCGGCGCCGAGCCATTTGTGCGGGTTCAGCACCAGCGAGTCGGCCGCCTCGATCCCGTCGAACATCCAGCGGCATTCGGGGAGGATCATCGCGGAGCCCGCCATCGCCACATCGACATGCAGCCAGACGCCGAACTCCCTCGCGATCGCGCCGATCGGTGCCAGTGGATCGATCGCCGTCGTCGTGGTCGTGCCGACGGTGGCGACGATGGCGCAGGGACGCCGGCCCGCGGCGCGGTCGGCCTCGATGGCAGCCCTCAGCGCTTCAGGCCGCATCGCGAACGCGTCGTCCACGGCAACGTGCCGGATGTTTGCCGCGCCGAAGCCGGCGAGCGTCGCCGCCTTGTCCACCGAACTGTGGGCGTGGCCGGAGACGTAGACCACCAGCGGCGCGCCGCCATCCTGCAGACCTTTACCGGCGAGCGCATAGTTCGAAATCTTCTCGCGCGCCGAGATCAGCGCGACCAGCGTGCTCGTCGAGGCCGTGTCCTGGATGACGCCGCGCCAAGCCTCCCCAAGCCCGATCATCTGGCGCAGCCAATCGGTCATCACCTCCTCGAGCTCGGTCAGCGCCGGGCTCGACTGCCAGGAGAGGCCGATGACGCCGAGCCCCGTGCTCACATAGTCGCCGAGCACCGAGGCGAGATCGCTGTTGGCGGGAAAGTAGCCGAAGAAGCGCGGGTGCTGGAAATGCGAGAGGCCGGGCGCGATCAACCGGTCGAGATCGGCGATGATCGCCCCGAACGGCTCCGGCTCCTGCGGCGGAGACTTCGGCAGCGCCGCCTTGACCTCGCCCGGCTTCACCTGCGCCATCACCGGCTGCGCCGCGATCCCGGCGCGGTAGTCGGCGATCCAGTCGATCAGCCGATGTCCTTCTCTGCGAAATTCCTCCGGCGTCATCGCACGCCCTCCCCCGGCATGCGGCGCATCGACGGCCCTACGACGATCAATTCGTGAGGGTCGAGGCGAAGCCCTTCACGCTCTCGCGCACCTGCTTGCCGATCGTGGGATGCGAGAGGGCGAAGGCGATATTGGCCTCGATGAAGCCGGCCTTGTCGCCGCAGTCGAAGCGCCGACCCTTGAAGCGATAGCCGTGGAACCGGCCGCGTCCGGTCATCTTGGCCATGGCGTCGGTCAGCTGGATCTCGCCGCCGGCGCCCGGCTCCTGGGCGCCGAGATGCTCCATCACCTCAGGCTGCAGGATGTAGCGGCCGATGATCGAGAGGGTCGAAGGCGCGACATCCGGCTTCGGCTTCTCCACGAGACCGAGCGCCTCCACGACGCCCCGGCTCTCGCCGCCGGTTTTCAGGATGCCGTAGCGGTCGGTGTGCTCGCGCGGCACGTCCATGACGGCGACGAGGTTGCCACCGAGCTTGTTGTAGACGTCCACCATCTGCTTGAGACAAGGCACATCGGCCTGCACCAGGTCGTCCGCCAGCAGCACGGCGAAGGGCTCGCCGCCGATCAGATGCCGCGCGCACCAGACGGCATGGCCGAGGCCGCGCGGCTCCTGCTGGCGCGTATAGGTAATATTGCCGGGCGTTGGGAGCAGGCTCTCAACCAGTTTGAGGTCCGCCTTCTTGCCGCGGGCCTTCAGCGTGTCCTGCAGCTCGTAGGAATAGTCGAAATGGTCCTCGATCGCCGACTTGCCCCGCCCCGTGACGAAGATCAATTCCTCGATGCCGGCCGCGCGCGCCTCCTCGACCGCATATTGGATCAAGGGCTTGTCCACGACCGGCAGCATCTCCTTCGGCATGGCCTTGGTGGCCGGAAGGAAGCGCGTGCCGAGACCGCCGACCGGGAAGATGGCCTTGCGCAACGGCTTTTTCATATTGGGGTGTTCCTCGTGTGGGCCGAGACGGCCTGGGCAGGGAGGCCCGAATTGGTGCCACAATCCGCCGCCGCCATCAACTCCGGCGCAGCTTCTTGGTTCCTGGCAGCTTCAAGGCGGAGACGAGGTCGCGGATCTCCTGGCGTGCCGCCAAGTGCGACATCGCGAGCTCGACGCCGGTATCGACCCGCGGCAGATCGAGCAAGGTCAACCCCCGCGGGAAAAGCTCGCGGAAGATCACGCGCTCCGTGAATCCCGGCACGATCCGGAAGCCGATCCGCTTCGAGAGCTCGCTCAGCAGCCGCGCGATCTCGCGCTTATTGCGGGCGTCGAGCGTGGTCAACCGGTTCCTCAAGACCACCCAGTCGATCGAACGCCCGCCGGCGGCGGCGCGGCGCTTGCGCTGGTCCCAGACCATCTCGGCATAGATGCTGGGGCGCGTCACCTTCTTCCCCGCGCGATCGACCCGGCCCAAGAGATCGAGATCGAGGAAGCTGTCGTTGAGCGGCGTCACCAGCGTGTCCGCCATCGCGTGGGCGCGGCGGGAGAGCGCATTGTCACTGCCCGGTGTATCCATCACGATGAAGTCGGCCTTGCCGAGCTGCCGCAGGGCACGATCGAGCGCTTCCGCTTCCTCTTCCGCCGCCTCGGAAAGTGTTGCGGCCCGGCTACGCTCGATCGCGATATGCTCGGGCATCGGCAGCGGCTTGGGCAGGCTCTCCGACGTGTGGCGGCGGTTCTCGACATAACGCGTCAGCGTGCCCTGGCGGGAATCGAGATCGATCGAGCCGACGCGGAACCCCTCCGCCAGCAACGCCACGATGAGATGCATCGCGACCGTCGATTTTCCCGATCCGCCCTTCTCGTTGCCGACCACGACGATGTGCGGCTTGTTCGACATGTCCTCCCCCTCGGCCCTTCCCCCGGCCTTGTTGTTATCCCTTCACGCGGCGGCTCTCACCCAGACCGCCGTGTCGTGGAACACCGCCCCGCCGCCGGGTTTCCCGGGATCGGCGCTGGTCAGCGCGTTGACGCCGAGCCCGCCGGGGAAATCGGCGTTGGGCCAGATGCTCTCGATCACGACCACGCCGCGCAGCACGCCATCGAACAGACCGGCATGAAGACGGATGGTCGCCTGTTTGTTCCCGACCTCGACCGGCGAGCCCTCGCCGACATTGAGCCGGCGCGCGTCTTCCGGATGGATCAGCAGCGTCGGCCGACGCTCGCGGCCGCGCGATGACGGAGTCTCGGTGAAGGTCGAGTTCAGGAACTGGCGCGCCGGCGCCGCGACGAGACGAAATGGATGCAGGTCGTTTGCGGCGTCGATCACCGGTGAGAAATCCGGGAACTCGGCCACGCCTTTTGTGTCGGTGCCGAGCTTCGACCAGTCGGCGCGGAAATGGAACTTGCCGTCGGCATGGCCGAAGCCGTCGAGAAAATGCGCGGTCTCGAAATCCGGCATGCAGTCGTGCCAATGCGCCGCGTACATCGCATCGGCGCCGGGCCAGCCGGACTTCAGGAGCATCTCGTCGATCAGCTCCCACTCGCTCATGAAGAAGCCGCGGTGGGTGGAGCCGAGGCGCTTCGCCAACTCGCAGATCACGAAATGGTTGGGCCGCGCCTCGCCATAGGGCTCGACCACCTTCTTCGTCACCTGCAGGAAGCTGTGGCCGCTGGCGCGATAGATGTCGTCATGCTCCAGGAACGTCGTCGCCGGCAGCACGATGTCGGCATAGGCCGCGGTGTCGGTCATGAACTGCTCGTGCACGCAGACGAAGAGATCGTCGCGCAAGAGACCGCGGCGCACCCGCAGCGTGTCGGGGCAGACGACGGCGGGGTTGGTGTTCTGGATCAGCATCGCCGTGACCGGCGGCCCGTCGCCGAGGTCGCGCTTGTTGCCGGTGAGCACTTCGCCGATCCGCGACTGGTCGAGGGTGCGGATCGTGGGATCCTTCATCTCCGACCCGATGATGGTCGAATTATCCAGCTTGTAGATCGAGCGGTTGGAATAGAGCGCGCCGCCACCCTTGTGCGCCCAGGCGCCGGTCACCGTCGGCAGGCAGGTGACCGCATGCAGGCTCCCGGCGCCGTTGCGCGAACGTGAGAAGCCATAGCCCACGCGGATGAAGCTGCGTTTGGTTCTTCCGTAAAGCCGCGCGAAGTCCCGGATGGTCGCCGCCGGCACGCCGCAGATCGCCTCCGCCCATTCCGGCGTGCGCGAGCGGACATGGGCCTCGAGCCCCTCGGGGTCATCGGCGTATTTCGCCATGTAGTCGCGATCGGCGAAGTCTTCCGCGAACAGGACATGGATGACCGCTGCGGCGAGCGCGCCGTCGGTGCCCGGGCGCAGCATCAGATGGAGGTCGGCCGCCTCTGCCGTGCCGGTGCGGTAGGGGTCGACCACGACCAGCTTGGCGCCGCGCTCCTTCCGCGCATGCGCCACATGGGTCATCACATTGACCTGGGTCGCGACCGGATTGCCACCCCAGACCACGATCAGATCGGATTCGTCGATCTCGCGGGAATCGACGCCGCGCATGACGCCGACGCCCGCCATCCATCCGGCATCGGAGAGCGCGACGCAGATCGTCTCCTTCTCCAGCGAATATTTCTTCGCATGCCGCAGGCGGTGGATGCCGTCGCGCTGCACCAAACCCATGGTGCCGGCGTAGAAATAGGGCCAGACGGCGGTCGATCCGTAACGCTTCTCGGCGCGCGTGAATTGCTCGGCGACTTCGTCCAGCGCGGCGTCCCAGCTGATGGGCTCGTAGGCCGCGCGGCCGACGCCCTTCTCGCCGAGGCGACGTAAAGGCTGCGTCAAGCGGTCCGGGTGATGCTGTCGCTCGGCATAGCGCGCGACCTTGGCGCAGATGACGCCGGCCGTGTAGGGGTTGTCCCGCGCGCCGCGCACCCGGCCGATGCGGTCGGGGCCCAAGCGCTCGACTTCGAGCGCGCAGGTCGAGGGACAATCATGCGGACAGGCGGAATGGACGAAATCGAGCGGCATGGACCTAACGGACCCTTGGGCCAAGCCCCTGGTCAACTGCTGGGCGGGACTGCATAATTCCGCAATAATTACCCCTCCGCAGGCCTGCTGGCAACGTGACCCAAACCACCGCCGAGTCGCCCGCGCGCGCCGCACCGTCGGCACTGCGCAACCAGCCGGGCCGTGCCGTCCGCTACATGCTGACCCAGGCCTTCCTGCTGACCGCCATGGACGGGCTGGTGAAATGGCTCGCCATCGGCAATGGCGGGTCGCAACCCTATTCGGTCGGTCAGATCGCCTTTCTGCGCTATTCGCTCGGCCTCTGCATGATGATCGGAATGGCATGGGGTTCCGGGGAGGGGCTCGGCAGCCTGCGCACGCGACGGCTTCGCGGCCATCTCATCCGGTCGTGCTGCAACCTCTTCACCATGCTCTCGTTCTACCTGGCGCTGAAACTGGTGCCGCTGCCGAATGCGATCTGCATCGCGCTCGCCTCGCCCATCTTCGTCACCATCCTCTCGATTCCCATGCTGAAGGAGCATGTCGGGATCCGGCGCTGGTCGGCGGTCGCGGTCGGCTTCCTCGGCATCGTGCTGATTGCACAGCCGACCGCCAAGGGCATCAACCTCGAGTCGCTGCTGGCCCTCTTCACCGATCCCGGCGCCGCCGGGCCGCAATGGGGGTCGATCCTCGCCCTGCTCTCGGCCGCCGCCTGGGCGGCGACGCAGGTCTCCTCGCGCCAGCTCTCCACCAGCGAGCCCAGCCACCGCATTCTGTTCTACTACTCGCTCGTGGTCGTCGTGGTGCTGGGAGTCGCCATGCCGTTCTACTGGATCACGCCGAGCTGGCACGACGTCCTGCTGTTCGTCGCCATCGGCCTGATGGGCACCGCCGGACAGTTCTGCCTCAATCAGGCCTTCCGTTATGGCGAGGCTTCGCTGGTGGCGCCGCTCGACTACACCGGCCTCATCTGGGCGACCATCATCGGCTGGATCTTCTGGAACGACAAGCCGACCCTCACGATGACGCTCGGCGCGGCCATCGTGGTCGCGAGCTGCATCTACATCAACCAGCGAGGCGCCAGGAAGAAGCGCGGAAGCTAGCCGATCCGGGGTGCCGCTGCCGCGATTCTGCGGATGCGATCACGGACTGGGGTTGGGGCCGGCATCGAAGCCGTCGTAATGCGCGACGCAATCCTTGAGCGCAAGGACTCCCATATCCTTGCTCAGCTGCAGAAGCGACTCCGGCGTCTGAACCTCGAAGCGCTCGACCGTGAGCTGAAACGTGCCTTGGCCGGGGCCAATGCCGATCACGCGAAAGCCCTGCGCCTGGAGCTTCTGCGCGAATGCGGCAAGCTTGTTCTGGTCCGGATCGAGAAAATAGAAGTCCCAGGCGAGCGGGCCGGAGACGTTGAAATGGCCCTCGTCCCGCATCTGCGCGAACAGTGATTGGAGCTTCTCCAGCGAGGTATTGATGACCGAGGTCTCGCAGCCGAAAGCGGGGCAGGAGATGGCGACGAGGGCGAAGGCCCAGGCGAGGGAAAGCCGGCGCATACGCGGTCTTCTCCTATTTCGGAACACCCTGCTTGGATTACCCTATTTCGGATCTCCGGGCACGCCGTAGCGCGGCGCCGCCACGGGATCGAGCGCCCGCGTGACGTAATCGTTCATCTGCGGCCGATAGGCCTCCCACAGCCTCCGCAGGGCCGAGATCGGGTTGTCGTCGTCCCAATCAACCCGGAGATCGACCAGCGGCCAGGTCTGCTCGTGCATCACCAGGAGTGCTGCCGAGTGCACGGGTCCCTGCTCCCCGCCGGCCACGACGCCTTCTTCCAGCGCCAGCATCAGGCGGTCGGGCAGCGCCATCTCCGCATTGGCTTCGAAGCTCTTCACGATGGCGCGCGGCACGCCAGCACTTTGCAACAGGTTGCCGGCCGAGACACAGTCCTTCCCCTCCGCGGCACCATGGGTGCCGAGCGCCTTGGCGCCGGTCCAATGCGCCGTGCGGCCGTGGGCATCGACCATGATCACCTGCCGATACTCCTTGTGCGGCGCGTGCGCCAACAAATGCTTCATCGCCTCCGGCGCCGGCATTCCTTCTTGCAGGAGATCGAGGCCCTTCGGCCCGAGCCTGGGGTCGGTGACGTTCTGGGTGGAGACCGCACCGACCTTGGCGCGGGCGAAGGGGCAGCGTGCGGCGACCGCGATCGACGAGGTCGACATCGCGATGCCCAGCATGCCGGTGCGGGCGCAGCGGCCGGCGATCGAGAAGGTCATTTGCGGCTCCTCCGCTTGGCGCGTTTCGGTGTCTTCGCGCGATCGAGACGATCGGCGCTCTCCTTCCACTGCAAGCGCTCGTCCGGCTCGGGGATCGCCTTCAGCCGCTTGTCCGGGATGACGGCGAAGACATCGATCTCGACCAGCCATTCCGGCCGCGCCAGCGCCTGCACGACGAGCCCGGTCGAGACCGGATAGACGCCTTTGAGCCATTTGCCGACCACGCGATAGACCGCCTCGCGGTAGCGCGGATCGGTGAGATAGATGTTGATCTTGCAGACGTCCCGCAGCCTGGCGCCCTGCTCCTCGAGGAGCTGCTTCACGTTCTTCATGGCCTGCTCGGCCTGGGCGACGGCGTCGCCAACGCCGACATTGCCGCCGTCGAGCGCCTGGCCGACCTGGCCGCGCAGGAACACGAAATTGCCGGCGCGGACCGACATCGAAAGATCGTTGTCGAGCTTCTGCTCGGGATAGGTCTTGGCCGTATTGAACTTCCGCAGGCGGACATGGCTGTAGGCCATCCTGGCGTTCCCCTGATCCTTGACGCGACTCCAATGCCACGGCGGCGAATCGACTGAAAGCCCGCCGCGAATCGTCATCAATTTAGAAGCACTTTCAAATACTTGAAAGTTCAACACTGCGGCAACGCCCATTCCCTGGCTTTACACCTTCTTAACGAAACGGCATAATTTCTGTCGTCGGCGACCAAGTGTCGCGGATGGATCGAGGCAGGGCCAGCTAAGGGGATGCGGCGGCCGTTTGGGGCCGCCCCGCAACCAACGAAAGAACAGGCTCGAAGAAGACTCGCTCGAACATCGGGGGCGATGGCTCTGCCCGACGGTGAAACAGGGAAGGGGACCATTATGTCTGCGCAAGACCAACACCACGATGAGGACGTGAAGGTCCTCCACAGTATGGGCTATGCCCAGGAACTCTCCCGCCGCATGGGCGTGTTCCAGAACTTCGCGATTTCGTTCTCGATCATCTGCATCCTGGCCGGCGGCATCGGTGCCTACGCCGTGGCGCTCGGCGCCGGCGGCGGCGGCTCGATCGGCATCGGCTGGATCGTCGGCTCGGTCTTCGCGCTGATCGTCGCCGCGGCCATGGGCCAGATCGCCTCGGCGTATCCGACGGCCGGCGGTCTCTATCACTGGGGCTCGATCCTCGGCGGCAAGGGCTGGGGCTGGGCCACCGCCTGGCTCAACCTGCTCGGGTTGCTGTTCGTGGTCTCGTCAGTCAATTACGGCGTCTACCTGCTGGCGCGGGATCTGGTTTTCGTCGGCGTCTTCGGTATGTCGGCGGACAGCTTCACCGGGACGACGCTGCTGATCGCGGTCGCCGTCATCACGATCTCCCAGGCGATCCTGAACTATGTCGGCATCCGCGCAACCACGATCCTCACCGATTTCGCCGGCTATCTGATCTTCGCTATCTCGGTCGTGATCATCATCGGCATGCTGGCGGGCTCGCCGGTTCCGCTCGACTTCTCGCGGATCGTCAAGTTCACGAACTATACCGGCGATCCAGGTGCCGGGACCTGGCCGCTGACGGGCAGCCTGTTCTTCGCCTTCATCCTCGGCCTGCTGCATGTCTGTTACACGATCACCGGCTTCGACGCCTCCGCACACACGTCGGAAGAGACGCGGGATGCTCAACGTTCGGTGCCGAAGGGCATGCTGACCTCAGTTTTCTGGTCGGGTCTGTTCGGTTGGATCATGGTGGTCGCCATCCTGCTGGCGATGCCCTCGGTCGACGACGGTGCCAAGCAGGGCTTCTCGGTCTTCGCCTGGGCGCTGGCGGCGAACAAGATGCCAGACTTCGTGAAGGACATCATCGCCATCGGCATCGTGGTCTCGAACTACCTCTGCGCCCTCGCCGGCATGACCTCACTCTCGCGCATGATGTTCGCCTTCTCGCGCGACGGCGGCATCCCCTTCTGCTCTCAGTGGCTGCGCAAGATCAGCCGTCAATACCGGACCCCCGGCCGCGCGATCTGGGTCGGTGCGGTGTTGTGCTTCATCCTCGGCTGGGTCTGCGGCCAGGATGCCAACGCCTACATCATCCTGGCATCGGGCTGTGCGGTGTTCCTCTATGTGTCCTACATCATGCCGATCGCGGCGGGAATCCTCGCCGAAGGCAAGACCTGGACCAAAAAGGGCCCGTTCGATCTCGGCGGCATGTCGAAGCCGGTCGGCGTGCTCGCTGTCATCGGTGGCGGCGTTCTCGCCTTCGTCGGTTTCCAGCCGCCCTACCAGCTGGTCGGCGAGTTCCTGGCCGGCGCGATCGTGCTGATGATCATCATCTGGTTCGCGGTCGAGCGGAACCGCTTCGCCGGTCCGCCGCTGACGCCGGAAGCGGTGGCGGCGCGCCAGGCCGAGATCGCGCGGGAAGAGGCGGCGCTCGGCGGCGCCGGCTGATCCCGGCCATCGATATCTCGCGGGGGAGGCGGTTCGCCGCCTCCCTTTTTCTTTGCGGGATCGCTAGAGTTCCGACTAGACAGACAAGAAATCCAGAAACCGCCAGAGGACTGGACCAGGGGGGCTGTAGATGCCGTTGAAACCGGAGCAAGTGAAGAGTGTCGCCGACGCGCGGAAGATCGTCGAGGAGCGTGGCCTGACGCATGTCAAGGTCGGCGCATTCGACGGCGATGCGATCCTGCGCGGCAAGTACATGTCGAAGGCGAAGTTCTTCTCCGCCCTCGAGAACGGCTTCGGCTTCTGCGACGTGGTGCTGGGCTGGGACAGCCACGACCAGCTGTTCGACAACGTCAAATACACCGGCTGGCACACCGCCTATCCGGACGCCTGGGTGCGGGTCGTGCCCACGACCTGCCGCGACATCCCGATGGAAGGCAACATGCTGCTCTTCCTCGCCGAGTTCGTCGACAAGGCGGAGGCGATCTGCCCGCGCGGCACGTTGCGCCGTGTGCTCGATCGTGCCGCGAAGTCAGGCTTCGACGTCTATTCGGCACTGGAGTTCGAGTTCTTCATGTTCGACGAGACGCCGGAGAGCGTCCGCGAGAAGAACTACAAGAACCTGCAGCCGATGACGCCCGGCTGGTTCGGCTATTCCGTGATCCGCAACTCGGTCTGGTCCGAGCTCTATCACGAGATTCTCGACACCTGCGAGAAGATGCGGATGCCGATCGAGGGCCTGCACACCGAGACCGGCCCCGGCGTGCTCGAAGCCGCGATCACGGTGGACAAGGCGCTGGAAGCCGCCGACCGCGGCGCGCTGTTCAAGACCTTCATGAAAGTGCTCGCGCAGCGCAAAGGCATGATGGCGACCTTCATGGCGAAGTGGTCGAACAACTGGCCGGGCCAGTCGGGACACATCCACATCTCCTTGAAGGGCAAGGACGGCAAGTCGATCTTCCATGACGCGAAGAAGCCGCACAACATCTCCGACAAGATGCGCTGGTTCATCGGCGGCCAGCAGGCGCTGATGCCGGAGCTGCTCTCCATGGTGGCCTCCACGGTCAACTCCTATTCGCGGCTGATCCCCGGCTTCTGGGCGCCGACCAACGCGACCTGGGGCGTCGAGAACCGCACCTGCGCCTTGCGCGTGATCCCGGGCTCGGAGAAATCGCAGCGGGTCGAGTACCGGATCGCCGCAGCCGACTGCAATCCCTATATCGCCCTCGCCGCCTCGATCGGCTCCGGCCTCTACGGCATCGAACACAAGATCGAGCCCACCGAGGCGATCGTCGGCAACTCCTACGACATGAAGCACCCGGCCAAGCTCGACCTGCCGCGGACGCTCTGGGACGCGGCCCAGCGCCTCAGAAAGTCCAAGGCCGCGCGCGAGCTGTTCGGCGACGATTTCGTCGAGCACCATGCCGCGACCCGCGAATGGGAAGAGCGCGAGTTCCGGAAGGCGATCACCGACTGGGAACTCGCCCGGTATTTCGAGATCATTTGAGAGAGTGGAGACGACGAGGATCATGCCCGCCACCCAGAAGACCATCACCCCGATCGACGGCTCGGTCTATGTCGAGCGGCCTTACGCAACGGCGCACGAGATCGCCGCGACCCTGAAATCTGCGGTCGCGGCGCAGCGCGCGTGGAAACGCGTGTCCGTCGCCGAGCGCGCCAAGCTGGTCTCGAAGGCGGTCGATATCTTCCTCACCCACAAGGAAGCCGTCGCCGAGGAGATCACCCGGCAGATGGGTCGGCCGATCAGCCAGAGCCCGTTCGAGATGCGCGGCTTCGAGGAACGTGCGCGCTACATGATCCAGATCGCGCCGGAAGCCCTCGCCGACATCGAGGCCAAGGACAAGCCGGGCTTCACCCGCTTCATCCACCGCGAGCCTTTGGGCGTCGTCTTCATCGTCGCCCCTTGGAACTATCCCTATCTCACCTCGGTCAACGGCGTGGTGCCGTCGCTGATGGCGGGCAACGCCGTCATCCTGAAGCACTCCGCCCAGACGCCGCTCTGCGCCGAGCGGTTCCAGGAGGCGTTCGATGCGGCCGGCTTGCCCAAGGGCCTATTCCAGCATCTGGTGCTGACCCACGACGACACCGCCAAGGTGATCGCCGCGCCCGAGACGGCTTACGTCAACTTCACCGGCTCAGTCGCGGGCGGCCACGCCGTGCAGCAGGCGGCGCTCGGCAAGTTCATGGGATTGGGTCTCGAACTCGGCGGCAAGGACCCGGCCTATGTCCGCGCCGACGCCAACCTCGCCCATGCGATCGAGAACCTGGTCGACGGCGCGATGTTCAATTCCGGCCAGTGCTGCTGCGCCATCGAGCGCATCTATGTGCATGAGAGCCTCTACGATAAGTTCGTCGAGGGCTTCGCCGACCTCACCCGCAAGTACAAGCTCGGAAATCCGCTCGACAAGGAGACCAACCTCGGGCCGATGGTGCGCACTGCGGCGGCGGAGTTCGTGCGCAAGCAGACTGCCGAGGCGGTCCGCGCGGGCGCCAAGCCGCTGATCGATACCGCGGCCTTCAAGGCCGACAAGCCCGGCACGCCCTATTTGGCACCGCAAGTGCTGGTGAATGTCGATCATTCGATGGCGGTGATGGCCGAGGAAAGCTTCGGGCCCGTCATCGGCATCATGGAGGTGAAGTCCGACGACGACGCGATCCGCCTGATGAACGACAGCCACTACGGCCTGACCGCGGCGCTCTGGACCATGGACGAGGCGGCGGCGAAGAAGATCGGCGCCGAGATCGAGACCGGCACGGTCTACATGAACCGCTGCGACTATCTCGACCCGGCGCTCGCCTGGGTCGGCGTCAAGGATTCCGGCCGCGGCGCCACGCTCTCCCGCGTCGGCTACGAGATGCTGACGCGGCCGAAGAGCTTCCATTTGCGCACGGCCCTCTGAACGATGCCTGAAATCGACCGCGCCGACGTCGTCGTCATCGGCGGCGGCGTGGTCGGCTGCGCGATCTTCCGGCGCCTGGCGCTGGCCGGGCAGAAGCCGCTGCTGCTCGAAGCCGGCGGCGACATCCTCTCCGGCGCCAGCAAGGGCAACAGCGCCATCCTGCATACCGCCTTCGATGCGCCGCCGGGCTCGCTGGAGCACCGCTGCATGCAGGCGGGCTATCGCGAATATCGCGACATCCACCACCGGCTGAACCTGCCGCTGGTCGAGACCAGCGCGCTGGTCGTCGCCTGGGACGAGGCGCAGCTCCAGCGCCTGCCCGAGATCGTCGACAAGGCGCATGTGAACGGCGTCGGCGACGTGATCGAGATCCCGCGCGACGAGCTGCGCCGCCGCGAGCCGAATCTGGCGCCGCATGCGCTGGGTGCCGCGCTGGTACCGGGCGAGCACATCATCGATCCCTGGTCCGCCCCGCTCGCCTATGCTCTCCAGGGCCTCGCCCATGGCGGCCGCGTCCTGCGCGGCTGCAAGGTGCTGGGCGGCGATTTCGCCCGCGGCAGCTGGTCGCTGACCACCGAACGCGGGCGGATCGGCGCCGGTATCGTGATCAACGCCGCCGGCAATCACGGTGACATCGTCGAGGCGATATGCCGCGAAAGCCCGTTCAAGATCACCCCGCGCAAGGGCCAGTTCGTGGTGTTCGACAAGCCGGCGGCGAGGCTGGTGCGCGCGATCATCCTGCCGGTGCCGAGCGAGCGCACCAAGGGCATCGTGATCTGCCGCACCGCCTTCGGCAATCTGCTGGTCGGCCCCACCGCCGAGGACCAGACCGAACGCGATCTCGCCGAGGTGGATCACGACACCCTGGCGATGCTGGTCGCCAAAGGATGCGAGCTGGTGCCGGGCCTCGCCGATGTCGGCGTCAACGCGATCTATGCCGGCTTGCGGCCGGCGACGCAGTTCAAGGACTATCAGATCGCGGCTCTGCCCGAGCGCAACTGGATCACGGTCGGCGGCATCCGCTCGACCGGCTTGACTGCGTCGCTCGGAATCGCCGCTCATGTCGGCGATCTCTATGCGGCGCACTTTCATCCGCTGGAGGACGCGGCGCCGATCTGGACTCCGGTCCCCAATCTGTGCGAGGAGCGCCCCCGCCCCTATCAAACCGGTACCGGTGGAGATATCCTCTGCCATTGCGAATGGGTGACGCGGGGCGAGGTGGAGGCCGCGCTCGGCGGACCCTTGCCTGCCGGCGATCTCGGCGGCTTGAAGCGACGGACCCGCGCGATGATGGGCCGCTGCCAGGGCTTCTATTGCGGCGCCCATGTCGCGGCGCTGGCCGAGGGGAGGATCGAGCCGTGATCGAGCGCGATGTCCTCATCCTTGGCGGCGGACCCGCCGGCCTCGCGGCAGCGGCTGAGCTCGCGCGCCTGGGCGCCGGCAAGGTCACCGTGCTGGAGCGCGAAGCAACGCCCGGCGGCATCCCGCGCCATTGCGGCCATCTCGGCTTCGGCCTCGAGGAGTTCCATCGCCTGCTCACCGGCCCTGCCTATGCGCAGACGGTCGCGGCAGCCGCCGCCAGCCGCGCCGAGATCCTGCTGCGCACGACCGTGCTCCGGCTGGAGCCCGGCGGCACCGTGCAAACGGTCGGGCCGAACGGCCCCGAGACCTATCGCGGCCGGGCCGTGCTGCTGGCACTGGGTGCCCGCGAGACGCCGCGCAGCGCCCGGCTGATCTCCGGCACGCGGCCCTTCGGCGTGATGAACACCGGCACGCTGCAGCAATACGTCTATCTCCGCGGCAAGAAGCCGTTCGAGCGTCCAGTGATCGTCGGTACGGAGCTGGTTTCCTTTTCCTGCCTGATGACCCTGCGTCATCTCGGGCTGCGCGCGGCGGCGATGATCGAAACCGGACGGCGCATCACCGCACGGCGACCCGCCGACTGGGTCGCGCGCCTGCTGTTCGGCACGCCGGTGCTGTTCAACACGCGCCTCAATCGCATCCTCGGCGGCGACCGGGTCGACGGCGTGGAGATCGACCGCGGCAACGGTCCCGAGCGGCTGGACTGCGACGGCGTGATCCTGACCGGCGGATTCCGGCCGGAGAATGCGCTGCTTGCCGGTGGCCCCGTCGCTGTCGACCGCGGCACCGGCGGGCCGTCGATCGATCAGTACTGGCGCTGCGCCGATCCGACCTATTTCGCCGCCGGCAATCTCCTGCGCGGGATCGAGACCGCCGGCCAATGCCACCGCGAAGGCCGCGCCGTCGCCCGCGCCATCGTTGCGGCGCTCGCCGGACGGCTGCCGGCTTCAGATAGCATCCCGGTGCACGCTGAAGGCGCCCTGAAATATGTCTATCCACAACGCATTGCCCCGGGCGAAGCGCTTGATCCGAAACTGCTGTTCCTGGCGCGCGCCGCGAGCTCAGCCACGGGCACGCTCACCGTGAAGGCCGACGGCAGGATCGCCTGGTCGAAGCCGATCCGTGCGCTGCCCGAGCGGCGCATCGCCTGGCCAGTGGCGGTATCGGCTCTGCAAGGTGCCGGCAAGATCACCGTTTCTCTCGAAGGCATTGCATGACTGAGCCTGTTGTCATCGCGATCGATCAGGGCACGACCGGCTCCAGCTTCCATGTGCTCGGCGCCGATGGCAGCTTCTCGTCCGCGGGAACGGCCGGTCACAAGCAATTTTATCCGCAACCCGGCTGGGTCGAGCATGATGCCGAGGAGCTGGTCGGCAACGTCGCGGCGCTGGTCGCGCAGGCGAAGCGGCAGCACGGCACAGCGATCCGCGGGATCGGCATTGCCAACCAGGGCGAGACGGTGGTGGCCTGGGATGCGAAGACCAAGCGGCCGATCCATCGCGCCATCGTCTGGCAGGATGCGCGCACCCATGATCGCATCGAGGCACTGAAGGCGGCGGGCAACGAGGAGACCACGCTCGCCCGCGCCGGCCTGCCGCTCGATCCCTATTTCTCCGCCGCAAAGCTGCGCTGGATCCTGGAGAACGTGCCCGAGGCGGAGAGCCTGCGCCGCGAGAAGCGGCTGCGCCTTGGCACCAGCGACGCCTTCTTCCTCGACCGCCTCGCCGGCACCTTCGCCACCGACGTCACGACCGCCTCGCGCACCAGCCTGATGAATCTCGAGACCCTGCAATGGGACGAGGGTCTGGCCGATCTCTTCGGCGTGCCGATCGAATGCCTGCCGCAGATCCGTCCCACCACCGGCGATTTCGGCGCCATCGACGGCTTGGCCGTCACCGCCAGCATGGTGGACCAGCAGGCGGCCCTGTTCGGCCATGGCTGCCGCAAGCCGGGCGACGCCAAGATCACCTTCGGCACCGGCGCCTTCGCCCTCGCCATCGCGGGCGACAAGCCGCTGAAGGATGCAAAGAGCGGCCTCTTGCCGACGGTGGCCTGGAAGCTGGGCGCGGCGCCGGTCACCTATGCGATCGATGGCGGCGTTTACAATGCTGCCTCGGCGCTCAACTGGGCGCGCGAGCTCGGCCTGTTCCAGGATTTTGCCGAGATCGACTCCTTCGAGGGCGCACCTGCTATCGAACGCGGCCTGGTCTTCGTGCCGGCGCTCTCAGGGTTGGGCTGCCCCTATTGGGATCGCAGCGCCGCCGGCCTCTGGCTCGGCATGGGGCTGGAAACAGCGCGCGGCGACATGGTCCAGTCGGTGCTGGAAGGCGTCGCGTTACGCGCCACCCAGGTGATCGAAGCGATGGATGGCCTGCAGCCGATTGCACCGCGCCTGTCGATCGACGGCGGCCTCGCCAACAACAGCTACTTCCGCCGGTTTCTCTCCCGCGCCCTCGGCCGCCGCCTCACTGTCCCCGCCAGCATGGAGCTGACCGGCCAAGGCTGCGCCCTCTTCGCCCTGATCGGCGCCGGGTTGGCCACTATCGATACCCTGCCGCCGGAGCAGCCTCCGCAGGCGATGATCGAGCCTGACACGCTGCTCGATGCGGCCCAGCATCGCAGCTTCGCGGATGCTGTCGACCGCTGCCGGAACTGGCGGCAGCCGCGCCGGTCCGGGTAGAATGCTCCACTTTTCCAAAACGAGGATCTTCCATCATGACCGACGCCGCCGCGCTCAAAGGCAACTGGAACTACCCCACCTCCGTCAAATTCGGCGTGGGGAGGATCAAGGAGCTGCCGGACCATTGCAAGGCGCTCGGCCTGAAGCGGCCGTTGCTGATCACCGATCCGGGGCTCGCCGGGCTGCCGATGATCAAGGATGCGGTCGCGCGCAATACCGCCGCGGGCGTCCCGACCGGGCTCTATTCCGACGTGCAGGGCAATCCGATCGGCAAGAACGTCGAGGACGGGGTCAAGGTCTACAAGTCGGGCGGCCATGACGGCGTCATCGCCTTCGGCGGCGGCTCGGCGCTGGACGCGGCGAAGGCCGTCGCGCTGATGGTCGGCCAGACCCGGCCGATCTGGGATTTCGAGGATATCGGCGACTGGTGGACGCGGGTCAATGCCGCCGGCATCGCGCCGATCATCGCGGTGCCGACCACGTCCGGCACCGGTTCGGAGGTCGGCCGCGCCTCGGTCATCACCGACGAGAGCAATCATGTGAAGAAGATCATCTTCCATCCGAAGATGCTGCCTTCGATCGTGATCGACGACCCGGAGCTCACCGTCGGCCTGCCGCCGCACATCACCGCGGCGACCGGCATGGACGCGCTCTCGCATTGCCTCGAGGCCTATTGCGCCCCCGGCTTCCATCCCCTGGCGGACGGCATCGCGCTCGAAGGCATGCGCCTCATCGCCGAGAACCTGCCGGCCGCGGTCAAGGACGGCAATAACCTCGCCGCCCGCGCCAACATGATGGCGGCGGCCAGCATGGGTGCCACCGCCTTCCAGAAGGGGCTCGGCGCCATGCACGCGATCAGCCATCCCCTGGGCGCGCTCTACAACACCCATCACGGCCTCACCAACGCGGTCGTCATGCCCTATGTGCTCGACTTCAACAGGAAGGCGATCGACGAGCGGATGACGCGGCTTGCGCGCTTCCTCGGCCTTGCCGATCCGTCCTTCAAGGCGGTACAGACCTGGATCCTGCAGCTCCGAAAGGAGATCGGTATCCCGCACACGCTGAAGGAGATCGGCGTCGACGACAAGCGCGTGGACGAGGTCGCCAAGATGGCCGAGGCCGATCCCTCCGCCGGCGGCAACCCGATCAAGGTCGGTGCCAAGGAGCTCGGCACCATCTTCGTCGCCGGGCTGACGGGCACGCTGGCGGCGTAGGCCGCCTCACGCCGAAGGGGCGCCGATCTCCCTGAGGAGCTTGCGGAGGATCGTGTCGCGGAAGGACGCGATGTTCTTGGCGGGTTCCAGGAAGGCGCCCTCGCCCCCGATCACCTGGCGTTGATAGTAACCGACCAGGGTGGGAGATCCCGTGACGATCGGCAATCCGTTGATGGTGATGCCGCGCGCCACGGCGAGGTCGCGCGCCGCGGCGACGTCGCCGCCCTCGTTGTCCTCGCCGTCTCCGGAAACGTCGATCACGCGCCGCGCGGTGGGGACCGGCAGGGTGGAGAGGACGGCGGTGGAAAAGCCGATCGCCACGGCGAGCCCGGTTCCGCCGCGCTGATTGTTCCGATCGGTCGAAGCGACTGCCGCCGCCGCCGCCTCGAGATCGCCGTTGCCGGCAAGCGCGCGCCAGGGAACGGCGACCACCTGGGTCTCGGCATTCGACCACAGCACCAGCGCCAGCGCGATCCGACCATGGGCGCCGGACGCGATCGCGCGCGCCAGCGCCGGATGGCGGAGCGCGCCGGCGATCCCGTCCATCTGCAGCTTGAAGTCGCCGAGATCGATGCTGCTCGAGCAATCGACGGCGAGCACCAAGGCGAGGTCGACCGCGATGCCCGCATCCGCGTCCTGGTTTGGAGAGGTCATGGAAACGGTCTCCGCCGATCGCCCACGGCCGATCACTTCTGGCGGGATGATAGCATGCGGCGAGGCGAGGCGGGCCGGTTAACGCTTCGGCCAGTCCTTCATCCGCATGAGACGCCCGCGCAGGGTGCGGTCGGGGCCGCCTTCGCCGTAATCGATATCATCGATGCGCCAGCTCTTTGCGCTCTCGTCATAGACGCCGGAGAGCTGGAGCCGCACGGGGTTGCCGGCGATGGTCAGGTTGATGGCGGCGCTGCTCCCGGAAACGGCGTCGACCGAGACCAGCGCGACCCTGCGGTTAGGCAGCGCGCCCCAGCCAAAGAGGACATGGAGGATGGGCCCTTCCGGCTCGGTCGGCGGCGGCGCGCGGTCCCTGGCCTCCGCGCGCAGGACTTGGACCTCCGGTGTGAACAGGGCCTGCAGGTCATCGTCCGAGAGATCGCTGCCGGCGCCGGCCTCCGCGGCCTCGCGCAGCGCAATGGCACCCTCGTAGAGCGCGCGCACCCAGTCGGCGAAAGCGACCGGCGCCTCGTCGGCTGGACTTCGATGGCTGAAGAGAGCGATGGCGATCCATCCCAATACGCTTAGGATGCGTCGCCGGACGATCATTGCGTCGCTATTTTTGGGTTTCGCATATCCCGAGCGAACCCCATGCATCGTCCAGCTCTTGCGGCGACGCATTCAGATCGAGCACTTTGGCGTGGGAAGCATTGCTCGCCTTGTCCATGGCAGCAATCGCCCAGGTCGATGCGTCGATGTCGTCTTTTGGAGACCCGGCGACAAGCTGCCAAGTGTCCATCGTCCCTGTGAAGAAATGCAGCTTGGGATGGAGGAGTTTCATGAGAGCGCCGACACAGACGATCATTTGCTTGGCGGAACGCTTGAAGTCGCCTTCCTGAAAGATCTTTCCGCGGTTCGGGAAATCATCCGCTCCTGCACGTTCAGGAATGACGTTCGTCCCTAGTGCCAGAAGCACGACTGCCAGGATTGCGTATCGCAATATCCTCATCAGGCGCTTTCCTCATTGAGGCTCAGCAGCGAGGCGTTGCCGCCGGAGGCCGTGGTGTCGATCGAGAGCGCGCGTTCGGTGGCGAAGCGGTGGAGATAGCGCGGGCCGCCGGCCTTGGGTCCGGTGCCGGAGAGGCCCTCGCCGCCGAACGGCTGCACGCCGACCACCGCGCCGATCATGTTGCGGTTGACATAGGCGTTGCCGACATGGAGCCGCTCGACGATATAGGCGGCCTTGCTGTCGATGCGGCTGTGGATGCCGAGGGTCAGGCCGTAGCCGGTGTCGTTGATCGAATCGATGACCGCATCCAGCCGGTCGGCCGCATAGGTTATCACATGCAGGATCGGACCGAACACTTCGCGCTGCAGTCGCGTGAGAGAGTCGATGCGATAGGCCCTCGGCGCAAAGAAATGGCCGTTGGCGCAGTCGGCGCCGAGCTTCGCTTCCGCAAGCAGCTGGCCCTCTCGGTTCATGCGGGCCGCGTGTGCCCCGAGCATGTCCTTGGCTTCGCGATCGATGACCGGGCCGACATCGGTCGAGAGCTTCGCGGGATCGCCGATGCTCAATTCGGCGACGGCGCCTCTCAGCATCTCGATCAGCTTCGGCGCGATGTCCTGCTGGACGAAGAGCACGCGCAAAGCCGAGCAGCGTTGGCCGGCGCTCTGGAAGGCGGAGATCACGGTGTCGCGCACCACCTGCTCCGGCAGCGCGGAGGAATCGACGATCATCGCGTTCTGGCCGCCGGTCTCGGCGATCAGCGGGACGATCGGTCCCTCCTTGCCGGCGAGCACGCGGTTGATCGCCCGCGCCGTTTCGGTCGAGCCGGTGAAGGCGACGCCGGCGATCCTGGGATCGGCGACCAGCGGCGCACCGACGGATGGTCCGTCGCCGGGCAGCAGATGCAGGACGTCGCCGGGAATGCCGGCGCGATGCAGAAGAGCGACGGCGAGCGAAGCGATCAGCGGCGTCTGCTCGGCGGGCTTGGCGATCACCGTGTTACCGGCGGCGAGCGCCGCGGTGATCTGTCCGAGGAAGATCGCCAAAGGAAAGTTCCAGGGGCTGATGCAGGCGAAGACGCCACGGCCGTGGAGGGCGAGTTGGTTGCGCTCTCCCGTCGGCCCCGGCATCGGCGTCGGCTTGGCGAAATCGGCGCGGGCGCGCGTCGCGTAGTAGCGGCAGAAGTCCACGGCCTCGCGCAACTCGGCCACCGCGTCCGGCAAGGTCTTGCCGCCCTCGCGGATGCAGAGCGCCATGAGGGCGCCGCGCTCGGCCTCCAGGAGATCGGCCGCGCGTTCCAGGCAGACGGCGCGCTCGGCCGCGGGGGTCGCCGCCCAGTCCGGAAAGGCTCGCGCCGCGCGGGAGATCGCAGCGTCGACGTCCTGCGGTCCCGCATGGACCACGGCGCCGATGGTCTGGCGCAGATCCGCAGGGTTGAGCGCCGGCGCAGCCTCGGCGTTCGACGGCCGGCCGCCGATGATCGGCTGGGCCCGCCATTCGCGCCGCGCTGCGGCTTCAATCTCGGCGTCGAGCGGCTGCAAGGCGTCGAGATCGGTGAGGTCGATGCCCTTGGAGTTCCTGCGCTCGGGACCGAAGATCGCCGCGGGCAGCGGGATCCTCGGATGCGGCTTCTCGCGCAGCTTGCGCACCTTGGCGACGGGGTCGGCGACGATCTCGTCGAGCGGCGCCTTCTCGTCGACGATGCGGTTGACGAAGGAGGTGTTGGCGCCGTTCTCCAGCAGGCGGCGCACCAGATAGGCGAGCAGGTCCTCGTGGCTGCCGACCGGCGCGTAGATGCGCGTGGCGATGCCCATGGTCTCCTTCGGCACCACCTGCTCGTAGAGCGGCTCGCCCATGCCGTGGAGGCGCTGGAACTCGAGCTTCTCCCGCGCCGCCGCCTCGCCGCCCGCCATCTCGATGACGGCCGAGAGCGTGTGGGCGTTGTGGGTGGCGAATTGCGGGAAGAACGCCTGGCCGTCGGTCAGCAGCCTGCGGGCGCAGGCGAGATAGGAGACGTCGGTCGAGGCCTTGCGGGTGAAGACCGGATAGCCGGGCAGGCCGCGCTCCTGCGAGCTCTTGATCTCGCTGTCCCAATAGGCGCCCTTCACCAGCCGCACCATCAGTCGCCGCCGATGCCGGCGCGCCATCTCTCCCAGCCAGTCGATCAGCGGCAGGCAGCGCTTCTGATAGGCCTGGATCGCGAGGCCGAAGCCGTCCCAGCCGGTGAGGCTCGCGTCGCCCGAGATCGCTTCGAGCACATCGAGCGAAAGGTCGAGCCGGTCCGCCTCCTCCGCATCGATGGTGAAGCCGATGCCGTGGCGCTTCGCCGCCTGGCCCAGTGCGACCACCTTCGGCACCAGTTCGCCCATGACGCGACGGCACTGGGCGAACTCGTAGCGCGGATGGAGCGCCGAGAGCTTGATCGAGATGCCCGGTCCTGCGATCGGGCCGCGGCCGGCGGCGGCCTTGCCGATCGCGGCGATGGCGCGCTCATAGGCCTCGAAATAGCGCTGGGCATCGGCGGCGGTCCGCGCCGCTTCGCCGAGCATATCATAGGAATGGCGATAGCCGCGTTCCTCGGCTGACTCGGCGCGCTCCAGCGCCTCGCCGATGTCGCGGCCCATGACGAACTGGCGGCCGAGGATGCGCATCGCCTGGGTGATGGCCTGGCGGATGACCGGCTCGCCGCTGCGCGAGACCAGCCGCTTCAGCACGCCCCCTAAGTCGGCGCCGCCCTGGTCGAACTTCAGGATGCGGCCGGTCAGCATCAGCGCCCAGGTCGAGGCATTGACGAAGATCGAGTCCGATTCACCCAGGTGCCGGCCGAAATCGGCGTCGCGCAGCTTGTCCTTGATCAGCTGGTTCGCGGTCTCGGCGTCGGGAATCCTGAGCAGCGCCTCGGCGAGGCACATCAGCACCACGCCTTCCTTGCTGGAAAGCTCGTAGGCATGCATGAAGGCGTCGATGCCGCCGGACCCGACCCGGTTGGCGCGGACGGAATCCACGAGGCGTCGCGCCCGTGCCGCGATGCGATCCTGCAGCTCCGGGGGAAGCTCGGCTTCCGCGAGCAGCTGCTCGACAACTTCGGCCTCGTCGGCGCGGTAGAGCTTGCGCAGCCGACGGCGCAGCGGTCCCGGATCGGCGGGCGCCTGGTCGAGGATCATGGATGGGACTGGAACGGAATCATGGGGCCTGTCGCTCGCCCTGGTTCAATACCAAGACGGCGCGGCGATCAAGCCCGCGTTTCGCCAGCCGCCGTCTTTCAACAGCCGCCGTTTTTCAACAACCCTTGTCGATCGCGATCTTGGTCAGGTTCGCGTTGCGGTCCTGCAGCGCCTTGAGCTCGGTGGACTGGGCGTGGCCCTTGTCATAGGCGACGAGGACCGGCGGGAAGAAGAAGGCGTCCGCCGCGGCGACCTCGGCGTTGCCGGCCTTCACGTGGTTGCTCTCCCGCACCAGGCGCGCCTCGAGATACTGGTTGTAGTTGATCTCGTGGACGAGGTCGTTGCAGGACTTGTCGGGATCGCCCGGCTGGTTCAGCGCGACCGGCGCCGCCGCGCGGCCGGCGCATCCGGAGAGCAGCACGGCCAAAGCGAGCGCCGTCAGTCCGATCCTTCGTGGTGCCGTCACTCGCATGGGATGTCCCATCCTTCTCACCTCAGCAGCCGCGATCGGCCGCCATGCTGTCGAGATGCGCGTCGCGCGCCTTCAGGGCCTCGATCTCGACCTGCTGCGGACTCTTGGCGCTCCCGCTCATCCGCGTCTCATCGACCGCCGCCAGTCCGGGCGGCAGGAACGGGATGGTGCGCGCCATGAGGTCGTCGTCACGCCTCCGGACCGCGTATTCCTCGTCGCTGCGGGCGAGAAGCTGCTGGTTGATCCGATCCTTCTCGGCCCGGATGTCCTGGCAGCCGTAGTAGTGGTCGAAGACCCAGTCCACGGGCTCGGGGTTGGGGTCGCGCCCGGCGCAGCTCGCCAGCAGAAGGGCGGCGCCCATCACGCTCAAGGTTAACGCAGCCCGCATCGCTTCCCCCGCTCGCGGCTCGGTCCCAGTCCCGGCTGGCATTTTACGCAAGAAACCATGTCCGGACAATGGCGAAATTGGCCCTTGAATCAGGGGCCTGCGCCCAGTTTCTCCCGGATTTCCCGAACCGCGGTCTGGATTTTCAGCTCCAGCAGCTGCTGGCCGACCGCGGCCGAGGCCTTGGCGGGATCGCCGATCACGCCGTTCTTGCTGCCGTCGGCGTTGCCAGCGCTGGACTGCAATAGCTCGGTCCGGATGCCATCGGGCCGGATCGCCATCAGCTGGGAGGTGTCGGCGATGGCGGCATGGACGCCGATATCGGCCTCGCTGTAGCCCTGGGACTTCAGCCATTCCACCTGGCCGTTATGGGCGTAGTAGTCGCCGATCTGGAGCACCCGGATGCCGCGGGGCTTCAGCTCGGCGTCCATCTTCTTCGCCACCACCTCCTGGGGATGCTGGTTCGGCCCGGAATCCCCCAGGAACAGGATGGCCTTGAACCCCTCGGCGGCGAAGCTGTGCACGGTCGATTCCAGCACGCCCTCGTAGATCGGATCGGGGACGCTGATGCTGCCGGGGAAGCGCATATGGCCCTCGGGCGGATCCCAGCTTCCCTCCGGCACATAGGCGAGCACCGGGGCGACCAGGGTGTTGCCGAGCCGGCGCGCGATCTGTTGGGCGGTATAGGCGACGATGTAGTTGTGCTTGCCGAGCACCATGTGCGGCCCGTTCTGCTCGGTGCCGCCGGTCGGCACGATGATGGTGGTGGCACCCGCCGCCATGCGCGCCTTGATCTCGGGCCAGGTCAGGTCCTCGATCATCACGGTGTTGGGGCCGGGATCGGCGAGAGCCGCTCTGCTCAATCCCACGAGGAGAAGAATGAGACCCAGGCGCCGCGCGAGCGCGCCCCGGTTTCGGGCGCTCACGCGACCTTCGCCGGCTTCCACCAGCGGCGCATGAGATTGGTGAAGGGGCGGAAATAGAGCGCAGGGACGCTGTGGAAGCGGACATGCTCGCCGTCGGCGAGCCCGAGCTCGAACTGCTCGCCGGGTTTCGGGACATAGAGCGTGCCGAAGATCCAGTCCCAGAAGGAGAAGATGAAGCCCATGTTCTTGTCGAAATGCCTCGGCTCGCGGCTGTGATGCACTTGATGCATCCACGGGCTGACGAAGACCTTACCGAGCACGCTGCCGTAATGCAGCGGGATATGCGAATGCCGCAGGTTGAAGCCGACCACGTAGAAGGCGAACTGCACGACATTGATGCCCACGATCGTGAGCTCCGGACGCTGGCCCCCGGTCAAGCCGGTCAGATAGCCGATCAGCCCGATCAGCACACCGCTGCCGAGCGCGGTCACGTTCATAGTGGCGAAGAGCTCGACGGGATGCACGCGGTAGGCGGTGATCGGCGTCATCACCTCGGCCGAGTGATGCACCTTGTGAAACTCCCAGAGCGCCGGGACCTTGTGGAACAGGTAATGGACATAGAACAGCATGAAGTCCATCCACAGGATCTGCGCGAGCGTGGACGCCAGCAAGATCCAGCCACTGCCGGCCTGCAGCGGATGCTGGTTCGTGCCGAACTGCTGCGTGAGCGCGCCGCTGATCGTGTCGCTGATCGGCGTCACGACGAAAGCGAGCACCGGGAAGAGCAGGACGTAGAGGATCCGATCAACCAGGAAGAACTCGTAGTCGGCGACCGCCGATTTGTGGAGATAGATCCTTCTCGGGAAGAGGTAGGCGAAGATGCTGCCTGGCACCGAACCCGGTTCGCGCCATCTCATGGCGAAATAGACGCCGATCCCGAGCGCAAAGGACGAGGCGAGATAGCCGAAATAGATGCGCTCGTTGTGGTCGATCAGGTAACGGAAGGGATCGACCAGGACCGGCCAGATTTTGTCCCACAGCTCCAAGACTTGCCTCAGCGATTCCGCTTCTCAAACGCGCTCAATTGAAGACCCTTTGCGCTAACGCTTCCTTAAGGCCCAGGCGCAACCGCTAGGCGGCACGGCGCCGCACCTGACTTGGGCCGAACTCGATCCCGAGCGCCTCGCGGAAGCCGGCGGCGCCCTTCGGCGTCACCGCCACGGCGCGGGTGTCCTTCATCCGCGTGATCCAGCCGAGCTCGAAGCAGCGGGCGCAGAAGGCCGCACCGAGCGCGCCCGAGACATGCGGCCGGCGCTCGGTCAGATCGATGCAGACCCGGCAGAAGTGCCGGCGCGTGCGGCAGGCGGCGTCGAGGTCGATGCCGAACCCGGTGAAGAACCGACGGCCGCCGCGGGTGACCACGCCGGCTTCGTCGTTCAGCACCAGATAGCGCTTCGACACCATGGCTTCGGTGATCATCACCGCCAGCACGCCCGCCAGATGGTCGTAGCAGGTGCGGGCCTCGCGCATCGCGGTGTCGACATAGGACGGCAGCCGGCGCCGCGGCGCGGACTGCTCCCCGGCGACCTGGTAGATCGTCTCCAGCATGCGGCCCACCGCCGGCGAAGCGAGCTTGTAGTAGCGGTGCCGGCCCTGGGCGGTGACCTTGATCAGGTCGGCCGCCATCATCCGCGCCAGATGCCCGCTCGCGGTTTGCGGCGTGACGCCGGCATGCCAGGCGAGATCGCTGGCGCTCAAGGCTTCGCCGTTCATCAGGGCGGTCAGCATGTTGGCGCGGGCCGGATCGCCGACCAGCGCGGCGATCTCGGCCATGGAGATTCCGGATGGGATCGTGTTCATGCCCCGAAAGATAGGCGCGCCATCCCGCCCTGTCACGTCATCCATGCTTCGGCGCCGGCCGAAACGTGCGATGCAGGCACAGGAGTGTGTACAAAAAAGCGCATCAAATGCCGGCTATTCCGGATAGCGGCCGTTGACGTTCTGGTCGTAGTCCACCAGCGCACCGGTCATGACGCCGGATTCGGGGCTGAGCATGTAGGCGACCAGCCCGGCGAGCTGGTCGGGCTTCACCAGCTGGCCCATGGGTTGTTGCGCCTCGACCGCGGCGAGCCAGCCCTCCGGCCGGTCGTGAAACGTGCGCTGGGTCTGGTCCTCCGCCGGCGTGTCCATCCAGCCGACGCAGATGCCGTTGCAGCGGATGCGCCTGGTGGCGAGCGCATTGGCGGCGTTCTTGGTCAAGTTGGCGAGCGCCGCCTTCGAGGCCGAATAGGGCGTGAGGTAGGACTGGCCGCAATGGATCACCATGGAGAGGATGTTGACCATGCTGCCCGGCCGGCCGGTCCCGACCAGATGCCGCGCCACCGCCTGCATGGTGAGGAAGGGGCCGCGGGCATTGGCGTTGAAGTGCTTCTCCCAGGTCTCGAGGCTGGTGTCGAGCAGCGAACCGCGCCCGGTCTCGGCGGCGGAGTTCACCAGCGCATTGACGCTGCCGAAGGTCTCGATCGCCGTCGCGATCAGGCGCGTGCAATCCGCCGCGACGCCGACATCGGCGGGAACGAAGGCGCAGGGCGTGCCGAGCGCCGAGACCGCTTCAGCGGCGGCTTCGCCTTTCGCCACGTTGCGGCCGCTGATGACGATGCTCTTCGCTCCCTCCGCGGCGAGCCGCTTCGCGATCGCGAGGCCGAGACCCTGTGTCCCGCCGGTGATGACCGCGCGGGTCTCCGCATTGCGCATGTGATGCGTCCCTACTGTTTAAGGTCGAGATACAATTGGAAGGAGCCTAGCTCTTGGAATAATAGCCTTCCTTGGTGCCGCCTTCCGCCTGGTCGAGCAGTTGCGGATAGGGATAGGCGAGGCCGACCAGTTGGCGGATGAAGTCGCCGCCCTTCTCGATCACCTCGGGGCGCACGCCGGCGATCTGGTCCTCAAGCGGCTTCACGAATTTCGGCAGGTATTCGATCAGCAGGCCGACGCGGTCGGCGTTGCTGTTGTTCGGCATCGCGCAGTGCCAGCAGAGGCCGTAGAAGATCGCGACGTCGCCGGCCTTCCCCGTCATGCGGCGCGTCTCCGGCGGCAGCTTCGCCGGCTCGTCGGGATAGCGCCCCAGCTTCTGGGTCCCGGGCACGATGGCGGTGGCACCATTCTCCTCGGTGAAGTCGTCGAGCAGGATGGTGGCCTGGCAGTTGAGCGGGAAGGATGGGTTGATGTTGGTCGGGAAGCTCGCGCGCTTGTAGAGGTCCCAATAGGGATAGTCGATGTGGAGCTCCTGGCCCGGCCCGCCGGGCAACAGCCAGTTGGCGGCGATCGAGCCCAGGATGAACTCATCGCCGAGGAAGGCCTTCACGAGCGAGACGACCGGCTCGCGCTTCAGCATCTCGACGAAGATCTCGCCCTTGTTCAGGAGGTTCCAGACCCGGCGCTGCAGATGCACCTTGTCCTCGTGATGGCCGTGGAAATGCGTCACCGTCTCGGCCCGCCGCGTGCCCTCCTCGATGATGATGTCCCGCGCCGCCTTCACCTCTTCCGGCGAGAAGACCTGCGGCAGGACGAAATAGCCGTCGCCGTGCAGCATGATGTCGATCCAGCGCGCGATCTCGGCGGCACTGGGGGTCGGTTGCGGTGTGGACCCATCCATCGCGTCTCTCTTTCGCAAGCCTCGCCTCGGCAGTCTGACAGCCGCATCACGTCAGGAACAGGGCCGGATCACGCAGAGCACCGTCCCAATGTCGCCGCCGCGGCGGCTTTCACATTTACGAGCTCCCCCGTCTTTCAATGGCGCAAAAGCAAGTCAACCCACTGACGACACAGAGCGAAACGGCAGCGGAGCGGATGAAAGCGGATTTTCGTTCGGTAAAGGTCCGGTAAAGGTTGAGGACCGAGCCGAACCACCCCGTGAGGTCGGCGGTGGCGCGGATGCCTGGAGGTCGCAAGATCCGTGGCCTGGCTGCTCCGGCGAACCGATCACACCGTTTCGTCACACAGAAGATCATTTTAGTTCATTTTTTGTTCTGGCGCAACGCGCGGCGCGCGGATACTCAAGTGAGCGAGCGACCCCGCGTGCGGCGGCGCGAATTCCGTAGAGACCGAGCAGCCCAAGAATGAACGGCATCATCCTCACCGGCGCCTCCGGGCGCGAATACTTCTACACACCCTATCCCTGGGCGACGCGCTGGCATCCCGATCCGGCCAACTACGCCTTCGCGTTTCGGGACGAGGGCGGCGAATGGCGCATCGTCTATGTCGGCGAGACTGCGAGCCTCTGGCACCGCATGCGCAGTCACGGCCAATGGGACGCGGCGGCGAAGCTCGGCTGCAGCCATGTGCTGGTCAATCTCAATGCCCGCGGGCTGCTGGCGCGGCGCGCCGAGGAGCAGGACCTGATCGCGAAGTATCAGCCAGAGCTCAACAGCCAGCACTTGAAGCCCAGAAAGGCTCGGTCGGCGCGAAACGGGTATTATCCGAGCGGTTGGTAGAGCGACGGGTGAGCCGCTTCCCAGAACTCAATGAGAAACTAAACTGAGGCAGTCCGCTTATGACCCGAAGCGGACTCCGGGGCCATCGACCTATATAATCCATTAAGAGACTCAATTTCGAATGCGCCGCATTGCATTCGCGAGGGGCAACTGCTGCCTATGGCCGAGGAACGCGTCCAGCGCCGGCTGACTGCCATTCTTGCCGCCGATGTCGTCGGCTATAGCCGGCTGATGCAGCAGGACGAGGCCGGCACGCTCTCTGCTCTAAAGAGTCGGCGTTCGGAGGTGCTCCAGCCCCTGGTCTCCAAGTATCACGGCCGGATCTTCAAGCTCATGGGCGACGGGGTGCTGGTAGAGTTTGCCAGCGCCGTCAACGCCATTCAGTGCGCGATCGATCTGCAGCAGGCGATGGCGGCAGCGAATGCAGACCTGCCGGAGAACCGGCGAATCGTCCTGCGCATTGGAGTCAATCTGGGCGACGTGATCGTCGAGGGCGACGACCTCTATGGCGATGGCGTCAACATCGCCGCTCGTCTGGAGGAAGCGGCGGAGCCGGGGGGAATCTGGGTTTCCGGCAGTGCCTATGATCAAGTCCGGAACAAGGTAGAGGTGGGCTTCGAGGGCCTCGGCAGTCGGACTCTGAAGAACATGGCCGAGCCGGTGCGGGTGTATCGGGCGCGGCCAGATCGGGAGGCCAAGATTGCGCGGCCTGCTCTTACGGTGCCCGACAAGCCCTCCATCGCGGTGCTGCCCTTCACCAATATGAGCGGCGATTCGGAGCAGGAGTACTTCGCCGACGGAATGGTGGAAGAAATCACCACCGCCTTGTCGCGATTCCGGAATCTGTTCGTCATCGCCCGGAACTCAAGCTTCAGTTACAAGGGCCGGGCGGTGGAGGTGAAGCAAGTCGGACGCGAGCTGGGCGTCCGGTATGTGCTTGAAGGTAGCGTGCGCAAGGGGGGCGAGCGCCTGCGCATCACCACTCAGCTCATCGATACCGCGACAGGAGCACATATCTGGGCCGATCGGTTCGATGGCGCGGTCGCTGATGTCTTTGACCTGCAAGACACAGTAACTACAAGAATTGTCGGCACGATTGCGCCGAGGCTGGAGGCGAGCGAGATAGAGCGCGCCAGGTTGAAACCAACCGAAGACCTCAGCGCTTATGATTATTACCTGCGCGGACTGGCCGCCACAAATCGCAGGACTCGAGATACCTGCGATACCGCCCTGCAATTGTTCTACAATGCCATCGAACGCGACCCGCATTTCGCCTTGGCCTATGCGGAGGCTGCGAACTGCTACAACGAGCGAAAGATGAACGGCTGGATGGTCGACCGCGACCATGAGATTGGCGAAGCCGTACATTTGGCGCGACGGGCGATCGAGATCGGGAGAGATGACGCAGTGGCGCTTACCTACGGCGCACTCGTGCTGTGCTACATGCTGCACGAGCTAGATGATTGCGCTCCTTACGTCGATCGCGCCATTGCCCTCAATTCGAACTTTGCGATGGCGTGGTCCGCCAGCGGCTGGATGAAGATCTGCTATGGTGACCCGGATGCCGGGATCGAGCACCAAGCGCGAGCGATGCGCTTGAGTCCTTTCGATCCCCGCATGTCTTGGTGGCAAACAGCCACGGCCCTAGCTCACACATGCGCAGGCCGCTACGAGGAAGCGGTTTCCTGGGCGGAAAAAGCATTGCAGGACCAGCCAGGTCTTACCGGCGCGCTGCGCATGGCGACCGTCAGCCATGCTCTGGCTGGGCGCACGGCCGAAGCGCAAAGAATGATGGCACGGCTGCGGCAAGCCGATCCCAGGCTTCGGGTTTCCAATCTCGATGATGTCATGCCTCCGTTTCGACGACAGGAAGATCACCTCAGAATTATCGAGGGTCTGCGAAAGGCGGGACTGCCAGAGTAAAGTGACCCGATGTCATGGCCCAATGTCCGCTCCTGACCCAAAGCGGACTCGCCACCAGCCAGGGCATATCCCCTTGGTTGAGGCCACGTCCGGGGTTTTTCGTCGCCAACGCCCCAGAACCACCTGCCAGGGGTATTCCACATTGAGGAAACCCCGTGGTCGTGGTGGTCCTGCCGTTTCCCGGATCCGAGCGCCCGTTCAGCCCTACCGATCAATCGCTCTCTGGGCCGCCTCGGCGTAGCGGTTGCCGTGGACCGGGATCGCGGCGACCGCCTGCTCGATCTCGCGCAGGTCGGCGGCGGTGAGCGTGATCGAGGCGGCGGCGAGATTCTCGTCGAGGCGGTGGAGCTTGGTGGTGCCGGGGATGGGGACGATCCAGGGCTTCTGCGCCAGGATCCAGGCGAGCGCGATCTGCGCCGGCGTCACCTTCTTCTGCCTGGCGATCGCCGCCACCCGGTCGGCCAAGCCCTGGTTGGCCTGCCGCGCCTCCACGGAGAAACGCGGGAGGGTGTTGCGGAAGTCGTCGGCGGTGAATTCGGTGCGCGCATCGACCGAGCCCACCAGGAAGCCGCGGCCGAGCGGGCTGAACGGCACGAAGCCGACGCCGAGCTCTTCCAACGTCGGGAAGACGGAGTCCTCCGGCTCGCGCCACCAGAGCGAATACTCGCTCTGCAGCGCCGTCACCGGCTGCACGGCATGGGCGCGGCGGATGGTCTTGGCGCCGGCCTCCGAGAGGCCGAAGTGCTTCACCTTGCCGGCGGTGATCAGGTCCTTGACGGCGCCGGCCACGTCCTCGATCGGTACTTTGGGGTCGACGCGGTGCTGATAGAGCAGGTCGATGACGTCGGTCTTGAGGCGCTTCAGCGAAGCCTCGACCACCTCGCGGATATGCGCCGGGCGGCTGTCCATGCCCTGCATCTTGCCGGTCGCGGGATCGATGGCGAAGCCGAACTTGGTGGCGATGGCGACTTGGGCGCGCACCGGCGCCAATGCCTCGCCGACCAGCTCCTCGTTGGCGAAGGGGCCGTAGACCTCCGCGGTGTCGAACAGGGTGACGCCGCGCTCGACCGCGGCGCGGATCAGCGCGATGCCCGTGGCCTTGTCCACCGCCGGGCCGTAACCGTGGGAGAGGCCCATGCAGCCGAGACCGATGGCCGAGACTTCCAGTTTGCCGAGCTTGCGCTTTTGCATGGTGCTCTCCGTTCAATGCCTCACGATCAGGCGCTAATCTTTGCCTTCTTTGTGCTCGAAGACGGCTATCTCCGCATCCAGCATGATATGCGTCGCCGTTCGCGCATCCATGTCCGGCTTCAGCATGCTCGAATAGAGCAGGCGCAACAGCTCCCCGTCTACTGCAGTGGGCACAATCATGGCGGCTGCGCGTTGCGTCCAAGACGCACCTGGAAAGAACGTGGTGTCGTTCACGAACCCCATCGCCGCGGCGAACCCGCGACGCATGCAAGCAGTCTGATCCTGCAGCGAGACGTCAGACCGGATCATGGTCACCGCTTGGGCAATCGAGCCCACGGGCGCGCTGTTTTGCGGCCCGAAGATATTGAGATGGTGAACGCACGCGTTCGAGCTCAGATCGGCGTCAAAGCTCGCCGCCGCTGCCTTGTGCCCGCCGAAGAATTTCGAGGCGATCTTGGCAGTGGTGCCTTCTTGCAACAAGCCACTCAGCGGTCCCCACAATATCCAGAAGTTGGCATCGTCGGGACTAGATACCAATTCCACTCGAGGACCATCGTGTTGCTTGACGAATCCTTCCAACTTGGAAATCTCGGCGTCCAGAGCATCACGTTCGCTTGGATTCGCTTCTTGATCGATTGGCGCCCATACCTTCACCTGCGTCTCCCACCGGTGAAGCCTCGAATTCAAGTCCGTAGACGGCGTATCGGCCGCCGGTGCAAAGAGAGTTGCGATCCGCGCAGCGACAGGCGCTAGTTCTCGCTGGTCTTCCTGGCTGAGAGTGTCCACCCTCTGCTGGAGATCCGGCGTTAGCAATGGGTCTTGCGCAAAGCTCGGCGAAGCCGTCAGCTTCATGGACGCAGCGAGCAAAGCGATCGCGAGCAGAATTTGGCCGAGCAGGTCCCTGTTGCAATACCGCATCACGCTCTCGACGCCGCTTAACCTCATCCCTTCTCGTCCGCGCCACCAAGCCTGCCGGCCAAGATGGCGAAGTGGTCGGCTAAAGTCGCATCACCCGGCCAGCTTCGCCTTCAGGCGTTCGTTGAGCATGGCCGGGTTGGCCTTGCCGCCGGTGGCTTTCATCACCTGGCCGACGAAAAAGCCGAAGAGCTTGTCCTTGCCGGAACGGTATTCGGCGACCTTGTCGGCGTTCCTGGCCAGGATCTCGTCGATCGAGGCGTCGATGGCGCCGGTGTCGGTGACCTGCTTCAGGCCCTTCTCCTCGACGATCGCGGCGGGCGGCTTGCCGCTGGCGAACATCTCGACGAACACATCCTTGGCGATGCGGCCGGAGATGGTGTTGTCCTGGATGAGGCCGACCAGCGCGCCCAGATGCTCGGCCGAGACCGGGCTTTCGGTGATGGGCTTGCCGGCCTTGTTCAAGAGGCCGAACAGCTCCGAGATCACCCAGTTGGCGGTGAGCTTCGGGTCGCGGCCTTTCGCCGCCGCCTCGTAGTAATGCGCGGTCTCCTGCTCGGCGACCAGCACGCCGGCATCGTAATCCGAGAGGCCGAATTCCCTGGTGAAGCGCGCGCGCTTCGGGTCGGGCAACTCCGGCAGGCCGGCTTTGAGCTTCGCCACCCAATCGGCGTCGAGCTTCAGCGGCAGGAGATCGGGATCGGGGAAATAGCGGTAGTCATGCGCGTGCTCCTTGGAGCGCATGGAGCGGGTGATGCCCTTGCTGGTGTCCCAGAGCCGCGTCTCCTGGACGATCTCGCCGCCCTCCTCGATCACCTCGATCTGGCGCCTCGCCTCGTATTCGATGGCGGCGGCGACGAAGCGGATCGAGTTCACGTTCTTGATCTCGCAGCGCGTGCCGAGCGCGCCGCCAGGCTTGCGCACGGAGACGTTGACGTCGCAGCGCATGGAACCTTCGTCCATGTTGCCGTCGCAGGTGCCGAGATAGCGCAGGATCGAGCGCAGCTTGCGGAGATAAGCCGCCGCCTCCTCCGAGTTCCGCATGTCGGGCTCGGAGACGATCTCCATCAGCGCGACCCCGGAGCGGTTGAGATCGACATAGGTCTTGGTGGGATGCTGGTCGTGCAGGCTCTTGCCCGCATCCTGCTCGAGATGGAGCCGCGTGATGCCGACCTCGCGGCGCCGGCCGTCGGCCAAGTCGAGCACGATCGTGCCCTTGCCCACGATCGGCTGGGTGTACTGGCTGATCTGATAGCCCTGGGGCAGGTCGGCGTAGAAGTAGTTCTTCCGGTCGAACACGGATTTCAGGTTGATCTCGGCATTGAGGCCGAGGCCGGTCTTCACCGCCTGCTCGATGCAATATTCGTTGATGACCGGCAGCATGCCGGGGAAGCCGGCATCGACCAGGCTGACCTGCGTGTTCGGCGCGGCGCCGAAAGCGGTGGCGGCGCCGGAGAACAGCTTCGACTTGGAGATCACCTGGGCATGGACCTCGAGGCCGAGGATGACCTCCCACTTGCCGGTCTTGCCCTCGATCAGGTTCTTCTCGTCTACGGTCTGCATCGTCGTCCTTCGTCGTCCTTCGTCGTCCGCTTCGTTCTTCGACCCCTCACCCAACCCTCTCCCTCAAGGGGAGAGGGCTCTCAGCGAGCCTGCCGCGGCAGCGGCGAACAAATCCCCTTCTCCCCCGCCGACGAATGTCGGCCTACGCCGAAGGGAGGGAGAAGGCCGGGATGAGGGGTCGACGGGTCTATCCGACCTGCCTCACTTAAAATCCCTCCGGCGTCGCCGTGAAGCTGGCGGCGCGTTCGATGGCGCGGCCGGCCTTGAGCACGGTCTCCTCGTCGAAAGCGCGGCCGATCAGCTGCAGGCCAAGCGGCAGGCCGCGGTTGTCGAGGCCGGCCGGCACCGAGATGCCCGGCAGGCCGGCGAGGTTCACCGTGACGGTGAAGACGTCGTTCAGATACATGGCGATCGGATCGTCGGATTTCTCCTCCAGACCGAATGCCGCCGTCGGGGTCGAGGGCGTCAGCACCACGTCCACGTCCTTGAAAGCGTCGGTGAAGTCCTTGAGGATCAGCGCGCGGATCTTCTGCGCCCGCACATAGTAGGCATCGTAGTAGCCGTGCGAGAGCACATAAGTGCCGATCATGATGCGGCGCCGCACTTCCTTGCCGAAGCCCTCGGCGCGGGTCTGCTCGTACATGTCGTCGAGCGTCGCACCCGGCACGCGCAGGCCGAAGCGCACGCCGTCGTAGCGCGCGAGATTGGACGAGGCTTCGGCGGGCGCGATGATGTAATAGACCGGCAGCGCGTATTTGGTGTGGGGCAGCGAGATCTCGCGGATCTCCGCTCCCTGTTCCTTCAGCCAAGCGGCGCCCTGGTCCCAGAGCCTGGCGATCTCCGGCGCCATGCCGTCGAGCCGGTATTCCTTCGGCACGCCGACCTTCAGGCCCTTGACCCCGCCTTCGACCGCCTTGCGGAAATCCGGCAGCGGCACGTCGACCGAGGTCGAATCCTTGGGATCGTGGCCGGCCATCGCCGTCAGCATGATCGCCGCGTCCTCGACCGTGCGGGCCATCGGCCCCGCCTGGTCGAGCGAGGAGGCGAAGGCGACGATGCCCCAGCGCGAGCAGCGGCCATAGGTCGGCTTCAGCCCGACGATGCCGACGAAAGCGGCCGGCTGGCGGATCGAGCCGCCGGTATCGGTGCCGGTCGCGGCCAGCGCCATGCGTGCCGCCACCGCTGCCGCCGATCCGCCGGAGGAGCCGCCGGGCACCAGGCGCGTGTTGTCCCCGCGACGGCGCCAGGGATTGGTGACGGGGCCGTGGTAGGACGTGCCGTTGCTCGAGCCCATGGCGAACTCGTCCATGTTGAGCTTGCCGAGCATCACGGCGCCCGCCTTCCAGAGATTGGCGGAGACGGTCGATTCATAGGTCGGCTTGAAGCCGTCGAGGATGTGCGATCCGGCGGTGGTCAGCACGCCCTCGGTGCAGAACAGGTCCTTGATGCCGAGCGGAATGCCTTCCATCAGGCCCGGCGCGTGGCCCTGGGCCCGACGCAGGTCGGAGTTCATCGCCATCTGCAGGGCGCGCTCCCTGGTCTCGGTCACGAAGGCGTTGAGGTCGCGGTGCTTCTCCATCTGCACGAGGCACGCCATGGTGAGCTCGAAGGCGCTGAACTCCTTCTTCGCAAGGCCGTCGAGGGCGCCGGCGATGGTGAGGTGATTGAGCTCGGTCACTCGACCACCTTCGGCACCACGAAGAAGCCCCCTCCGGAGCTAACGGGCGCCGCCTCGGGCGCGTTCTTCAGCACCTTCTCGGGATCGCCGCCGTCGTCGATCACGTCGGCGCGGCGCGGCAGGTCGCGGGAGAGCACGCCGGCCATCGGCTCGACGCCGGCGATATCGACCTCGTTCAATTGCTCGATCCAGGTCATGATGCCGTTCAATTCATCGGCGATGCCGGCGAGATCGCTTTCGGCGACCCGGATGCGGGCCAATGTCGCGATATGCTTCACCTGTTTGGGATCGAGGGACATGGTTTCCGAAGGCTCGTTGAAATCAGGAAAATCGCGGAAAATCGGGCGGAAAGTCGCAGATCAGCCAAGCCATTGCAAGGCCAGAGCGCCCAAGGTGTAGGTGCCGAAAGCGACCAGCAGCAGGCCCGCCGACCAGTTCATCCAGACCATGGCCCGCTCCGAGATGCGGTGCCGGATGACCCCGACGCCCTGGCTCAAGAGCAACCACCAGGCGGCCGAGCCGAGCAGCACGCCGAGCACGATCACCGGCGCCACGGCGAGGCCGGCCTGGCCGGCGCTGACGCCGGCGAAGATCGCGATGAAGGTGAGGACAGTCGACGGATTGGCCAGGGTCAGCAGCAGGGTCTTCGAAAAATCGGCGAACAGGCTGATCGGGATCTCCATGTCGCCGTTCTGGATGACCGGCTTCTTCAGGCCGAGCCGGATCCCGAACAGCACGATGAAGATGCCGCCGCCGAGCTCCAGCCAGGAGCGCTCGGCCGCGATCACGTCGTTGATCGCGGCGACGCCAAGCACGCCGATCGTGCCGTAGATCGCATCGGCGACCGCGGCGCCGAGGCCGGCGGCGAAGCCCGCGACCCGCCCGCGCTCCAGCGTGGTGCGGATGCAAAGCATGCCGATCGGGCCGACCGGCGCCGCGACGGCGAAACCGATGCCGGCGCCCTTCAAGAGCAGCCCGATATGCTCGAGCAGGACTTCAAGCATGATGACTGAATGGGGCTTGGCTGTTCAGGCGGCCGCGGTGGCCGAAGTGTCGATCTCGTGGGTCTCCTTGACCGTCGAGAGCGCGATCACCGAATGGGTGCGCTGCACGCCGCCGACGGTCTTCACCTGCGCGGAGAGGAATCGCTCGAGATGACCCGTGCCGGTCAGGCGCAGCTTCAGCAGGTAGGAGTAGTCGCCGGCGACATGATGGCATTCCAAGACCTCGGGACACGCCTGCATGCGCGCCAGGAACTCCGGCTCGTGCTTCAGCTCGCCGAGCTCGACCAGCAGGAAGACCAGGAACTCGCGGCCGAGCAGCGCCGGCGAGACCTCGGCGGTGATGCGCTTCAAGACGCCGCGTGCCTTCAGACGCTTCAGCCGGTCGTTGACCGCCGAAGCCGAGAGTCCGACCCGCGTGCCGAGCTCGGCGTAAGGGATCTGACCGTCCTTCTGCAAGGCCGTCAGGAGACCGCGATCGACATCGTCCAGCATGGCATAGCTCCGTTTTGGTCCCCACCGGGGGCGGCCGTACAATAGCGGGGATTATCGCCTTGTCACCGAATATCATGCGGCTATTTCATCGCGCCAGAGTTTCGGTTTCGGAACGCATCCGCTTCGGCGCGGTTTGCCGCCGAGATCTTCGCCGATTGGGGCATTTTGGCGACACGGCTTCGCCGCGCTTGACCGCCGTGTCGGCCGGGTCAATAGATTCAAGGAGATAAATGACGCCGCTGCAGGAGTCCGCCCGGGTGAGCCCAGGAACCATCATGACGCGTTCGGCCGCCTTCGCGGTGGCCCTGACCATCCTTGTCCAGGCGCTGGCGCCGGCCCTGGCCGTTGCCGACGTCGTTGCCGACCCGTCCGCGCCGAGCGACGCGGCGCCGACCCTGGTCGCCTCGCCGACCAGCCTGCCCTCGGATCTCGCGCCGGACGCGGTCGCCGTCACCGATCCCGCGCAGATCAAGGCCAAGCTCGACGACGTGACGATCTACGGCCGCTACTACGACGGCGAGGACTGGATCGAATATCACCTGAAGGACGGGCGCACGGCCTATTGGGAGAAGGGCTGCACCTATCCCGGCAAGTGGTGGATGCAGGACGGGCAGATCTGCTACGCCTATCCCAACTACCGCAACAACGCGCCCAACTGCTTCCTGCTGTTCGAGCGGCCGGACGGCAGCGTGCAGTTCGTCGCCGTCTCCGACGACGGCTCGGCCTATCTCGCCTCCTTCAGCCTCAAGCTCGAGCACGGCAACACCGCCAACCTGCCGATCGGCGGCTTGAGCCCATGCGTCGGGGTCTGAGACCTTGTTTCACGGGCGCCGCATCGTGGGGCTGGCTGGCGCCTTGCTGCTGGGCCTCGGCCTTCTCTCCACATCGACGCGAGCGGACGACAGCGACCTCGGTGCACCCGTAACCGGCGCCGACGCGCTCACCAAACTGGTGACGGGAAACACAGTCGGAGGGACGGTCGACGGGTATGGCGACACCTGGGCCGAGTTCTTCTGCAGCACCGGCAGGACCATCTATGCGCAAGGCGACCATTTGGACCGCGGGAAATGGTGGGTCGCGCATGGCGAATTGTGCTTCAGCTACGATGACACCGACTATCAGGAGGTGATGTGTTTCGACACCTACGCCAAGCCTGACGGGCGGCTCGCTTTTGTCAGCCGCACGCCCGACGGTCATCGGGACCTGGTGTTCCGCAGCGACCCGCCGGTGCACGGGGACCGCTTTCGTTTGAACGAGCGCACTTCGGATGGATGCCACGCCAATCCATCGGCCTAGCGCAGGCGACCGCGCCCGTGGTTTGGCCCGGGGTGCAGTCCAGGGGTTGCTGCTGGCGGCGGCCCTGCTTGGAGCGGCACCGGCCCTGGCCGACCAGGGCGACATCGGCACCCCGGTCACCGATCCCGCGGCGATCCGGAATGTGATGGTCGGCAATACCCTGGGCGGCGTCTTCGAGGAAACCGGCGAAGCCTGGGCGGAATACTACTGCGACACCGGCAAGAGCCTCTACGACTTCCGCGGCACGATCTCGCTCGGCAAGTGGTGGGTCGAGAAGAGCCAGGTCTGCTTCACGTACGACTGGAGCGACTATCAGCACGTGCAATGCTTCGCCATGTACGAGGCGAAGGACCGGACTCTGAACCTTGTCGCCCAGGACGATGCAGGCGCGCGCTTGATGACCTTCCACAGCGATCCGCCGCTGCCCGGCGATCCCTATCATCTCGAGCAGCGCGCCACGCACGGTTGCCAGCCGGAGCCGAGCGTCTAGAGCCTCAGTACTGATCGCCCTGCAGCGCGCGCACTTCCATGCGGCGCATCTGCGGCCAGTGGAGGAAGCGCTCCATCCGGGTCAGCTCGGGGGTGGCAAACACCTTGAACCGCGTGGTCGCGACGAAGTTGATGTAGCGCCGCGGAATACGGGTGGGCGAGCGGACCGTGACCCCGTGGACCGCATCCGTAGAGTTGGCGAACGCAACCATCGTGTTGGGTGCGTAGCGGACGACTCCCCGCTTATCCAGATCGCGCGGCAGGATGGTCCGGCGCGGCAGCAGGAACCGCGGCGCGCGCTTCCAGGCAAAGAGCTCCAGGTCGCCGCCGGTGCTGTCGTCCTCGGGGTCGCGGAAATACCAGAGCATGGAGAAGATGGTGTTGCTCTTGTCGATATGCGCCGTCTTCACCGAGGACGCCCGCTCGGCCGGCGTGTTGACCACGAACTGGCAATCCAATCGCACGTCGGCCTCGTCCTCGATGCGGCGGAGGCCGACATTCCACTCTTCCAGCTTGCGTCCGACCTGCGCTTCCATCGCGGGGTGGCGCGTGCGGAACTCCGCGCCGAACACGCGGACGATCTCGAGCCAGAATGCCTGGGAGGTATGAAACGCGAAGAACGCGCGCCAGGCCTCGGAGATCGCCGGGTTATCCTTCACCTTGAAGGCGGGCAGCCTGGCGGCGACGTTGCCCATCTTGTCGACGCGATCGCCCAGGATCGCCGAAAGCGGCGCGAACTCGGCAGCGAGCTGCTGATAGAGTTCTGAAGGCAGCGCCGGGCTGCGGACCAGATGCGGGAACGGCACGGGCGCGAGGTCCGCGGCCGAGGCGCCGCCGAGGATGTTGAAATCCGTCTTGCCCTGCCCACGCTCTCGCGCGGCTGCGTCGGCCTGGAACATGCCCCGCTCTCCAACCTCGAAGGCCGCAGGTCCGCGCGGCCCAGCTCGGTGCATCCTATCCGCTCCGGCCGGTGCCCGCCAAGGTTCGCGCGCGGCCGTTCGCCGCAGCCCTAGGGGAGCGGCCGCGGAGTCGAGACCTCGGCCCCGTCATAGGTGCCGGAGAGGCTCATGGCGTCGGTCGTCGTGTCGTGGCGATAGAAGAGCGTGCCGCGATGGGTGCCGGTGACGACCAGGGTCAGGGTCAGCCCGTCGGGCTTCGAGCCGTCGCCGGCATCGATCGAGACCCCGTCGCCGGAGACGGCGATGCCCTTCCACCAGGCACAATCCTTGAAGCTGTATCCCGTGCCGCTCTCCGCGGCGCTCGCGGTCAAGGCGCCGCCATAGTCGCAGCCGACGCTCAAGGGATCGCTGCCGTCCCAGTTCGAAAGCTCCGGCGACTGCGCGATCTCGGTCTCGACCGAGCGGACGAGGTCGAACGCGTCGCTGCCATCGACTTGGCTCAACGGCTCGTAGCGGCCGATGAAGCTCTCGCGGCAGAGCTGCTCGCGCTTCTCCGGCTTGCGGCCGTCCAGCATGAGGCCGAACACGATCTCGTCCGGGCAGGCATGTCCGCGCCCCCAGATGACATGGGGTCCCCCCTCCATGGTCACCATGTAGTCGTTGCGGGCGTGGTCGAAGACCGCATCGCCGTTCGAGATCGGCGTCGCGGGATCGCTGTCGGAATTCAGCACCAGGGTCGGATAGTCGCCGCCGGGGAAGGGCTCCGGCCGCGTCGCCGTGCCCCGGCTGGGCCAGAAGGCGCAGGCCAGGCGCTCGGCAAAGAGATCGCGGGTCAGGCGCGGCGCCTTCGGCGCGAGGGCGCGGGCCTCGTCGAGGATCGCCTTGGCATGCGCTTCGGGGTCGCCGCCGGCATCTTCGTAGTCCGGACAGGTGATGGCGTAATAGGCGCCGGGATACATGGTGGGATCGTTGGCGGGCTCGAGGGTGTCGGGGTCGGCCTCGAGATTCTGATAGCCGAGCCGCAGCAAGGGAACGAGATTGCCGTGTGCCGATGCGGCCAGCGCCCGCAGGAAAGACATGCGGCTGTCCGGTCCGTAGAGCGCGTAGAAGGCATCGGCTTCGAGGATGGCGGCGGTCAGCTGGCGTTGGCCGGAACCGCCGCTCCCCAGCGGAAAGTCCACGTCGATCGGCGCCGCCTGCAGCTTCGCCGCGAGCCGGTCGTAGACCTCGGCCGCGGCGCCGCCCATGTCCTTGGCGCAATTCGGCGCCGCGTCGCAGGCGGCGAAGGTCCTGGCGAGCAGCGCCTCGGCGGTGCGCACGTCCTCGGCGTAGTATTGCGCGGCGTCGCGGGTGAGATCGACCACGCCGTCGAGGATCAGGCCTTTGACCGCCGCGGGATAATGCGCCGCGTATTGTTGCGCGAACTGCGTGCCGTAGCTCTCGCCGTAGAGCCAGACCTTGGGTGCCCCCACCTTCCGGCGAAAGGCTTCGAGGTCCGCGATCGCATCCTCGGTCGAGAGGAAAGGCAGCAGGTCGCGATGGGTCATCTCGGCGAGACAGGCGGAGACGAAGCCCTTGGCGGCCGAGACCGCGGCATCGGGCGCATCGAGCGAGATCGGGGCCAGGTCGAAGGCGAGGCTCGCTTTCGGGCAGTCGATGCCGTTCGCCGTGCCGGTGCCGCGCTGGTCGAAGAAGACGACGTCCATGTCCTTCTGCAGCCGCTCGTCGAACCCGTCCATATAGCTCTGCGCCAGCGCCGTGCCGCTGCCGCCCGGGCCGCCGACCGCATAGAACAGGATGCCCTTGCTCTCCTCGCTGGCGAAGCTGATCGCGAAATGGATGGAGAGCCGGCGGTCGGAATCGGGTGCGCTGCGGTCGTAGGGCACGGTGATGTCGACGCAGGTGAGGCTGCTGTCGGCGCAGGGCTTGCCGCCGAGCTTGGTCACCGCGTCCTCGAGATCGTCGGCCCGGGCCTCGACGGCGACGGCGGCCAGCAGCGCCGCGATCGCCAGAACGCCTCGCCCGCAGCGCCAAGCCGCCTCGAACACCGTCATGCCCGTTCCTTCCTCATGCGTGCCGGCGCAGCCTAGAGAGCCCGCGTCAGGCGGGCAAGGCGGGGATTCATCGCGAATAGCTGGCGAGGAGGTCGCGCTGCACGGAGAGGTAGCCGTTGGACGTGGTCTTCAGCCGCGGCGCGATCGTGCGATTGACCTCGGGGAGCCGATGGAACGGCACCGCCGGGAAAGCGTGATGCTCCGCATGGTACGGCATGTTCCAGGCGAGGAAGCGCAAGGCGGCATTGGTGTAGGTGGTGCGGGTGTTCACCAGCATGTCGCCCGTGAACGGGCAGAGCGCATGCTCCGCCATCAGGTAGAGCCGCAGCGTCGGCTGGCCGAGCAAGGCCGGAACCAGCCAATAGACCAGCGCCGCGGTGCTTCCGCTCGCCAGCGAGAGGACCGCGATTGCGGCGTAGAGAGCGAGTGCCAGCCGCGCCTCCGCGATCGCGGTGCGGCGCTGGCGTTCGTCCTTGTAGAAAGGCTCGGCCGCCCGTCCGAGCGCGTGACGCACGATGACCCTGATCTCGGCGATCCAGTAGGGAATCCCGGTCGCCTGCCAGAGCCAGCCGCCGACGCTGCGCGGCTTCGGTGCCGCAAGCTCGGGATCCCGCGCCGGGTCCTGGGTGAAGCGGTGATGGGCGAAGTGGAAGGCGCGGAAATACTCGCGCGGCAGCAGGATGATAAAGCCGATCATCAGCGCGACCGTCTCATTGAGGGCACGCGTCTTGAATGCCGTGCGATGGATGCATTCGTGCAGCGGCGTGAACAGGAAGACCAGCACCACGCCGTGCACCA
>DATKMF010000171.1:0-6158 GCA_035542015.1 Candidatus Cybelea sp. | reverse complement strand
GTGCGCTTGCCCTTGGGGCCGGAGATCACCGCCTTCGCTCCCGCTGCGACCAGCGCCGGAACGCTGTCGGCCGCCGGCGAGGCGTTGCAGAGATTGCCGGTCATGGTGGCGCGGCCCTGGACCTGCTTCGAGCCGATCAGGTTCGCCGCCTCGACGACGCCGGGCCAAGCCTTTTTCAAGGCCGCGTTCTCGCCGAGCTCGGCCCCCGAGACCGCGGCGCCGATCCTGAAACCGGTCGCGGTCTTGGTGATCGCGTGCATCCCGGCGATGCGCTTGATATCGACGATGAGGTCCGGCTCGATGAAGCCGGTGCGCAGACGCACCAGCAGATCAGTCCCCCCTGCCAGGACGTAGGCCGCACCCTTTTCCCTGGCGAGCAGCTGCGACGCCGCCTTCATGGTCGTCGGGCTTTCGTATCGCATGTTGGATTCCTATCCCGTGGACGGAGCGATCTAAACCTCCTGCCCGGCTTTGCACAAGAGCCCAACCTATTGTGGTTCGGTTTCAGTGCTGCCCATTCCCGGTATGCCTGTGGAAGAGGTGGAAAACCCAAGGCAACCGAGGCTTTAATGGCTGGTTGTTTTTTCGGTGGGCGCGACGAAATACGGTCTATGCCGCAGGAGAAGCTCAAGAAATACCGCTCGATGCGGGACTTCTCGCAGACCGCGGAGCCGAGCGGGGCGGAGCGCGGCCGCAAGGCGCCGAAGTCGCGACGACTCCGTTTCGTCGTGCAGAAGCATGACGCGACCCGACTCCATTACGATTTCCGCCTGGAGCTCGATGGCACCTTCAAGTCCTGGGCGGTGACCAAGGGCCCCTCCCCCGACCCGGCCGACAAGCGGCTCGCCGTCGAGGTCGAGGACCATCCGCTGGAATACGGCGATTTCGAGGGCACCATCCCGAAGGGCCAGTATGGCGGCGGCACGGTGCAGCTCTGGGATCGCGGCTATTGGGAGCCGGAGAACGATCCGGAGGAAGGGCTGAAGAAAGGCGATCTCAAGTTCACGCTGGACGGCGACCGGTTGCATGGCAGCTGGGTGCTGGTGCGGATCAAGCACAACCGCGACCGCAACAGCAAGCGCACCAACTGGCTGCTGATCAAGCATCGCGACCAGTACGCGCGCGAGGGCGGTGCCGAGACGCTGCTGGCCGAGGACAGGTCGGTCGCTTCGGGCCGGGCCATGGCGACGATCGCCGCCGGCAAGGGCCGTGGGCCGAAGCCGTTCATGCTGAAGGACGTGAAGGCGCTGAGGATTCCGGCGGCGGCGGTCTGGGACACCTCCGCCAAGCATCCGAAGAAGGCGGCGGTCGAGCGGGCGCCGGCGCCGGCCAAGAAGACCAGGCATGCCACGATGCCGGATTTCATCGCGCCGCAGCTGGCGACCGCGGTCGATCGGCCGCCGCATGGCGCCAACTGGGTGCATGAGGTGAAGTTCGACGGCTATCGCATCCAGCTCCGGGTCGAGGACGGCGAGGCGCGCCTGCGCACGCGCAAGGGCCTCGACTGGACCGAGAAGTTCCCCGAGATCGCCGAAGCCTGCTCCGGGCTGCCGGACGGGATCTATGACGGCGAGATCTGCGCGGTCGACAAGAACGGCGCGCCTGATTTCTCGGCGCTGCAGGCGGCGCTCTCGGAGGGCAAGACCGAGAAGCTGATCTACTTTCTGTTCGATCTGCTGATGATCGAGGGCGAGGACATCCGCAAGCAGCCGCTGGTCGCGCGCAAGGAGCGGCTGCGCGACGTGCTGGGCGGCGTCGACGCGAGCATCGTCCGCTACGTCGATCACCTCGAGACCGGCGGCGAGGCGCTGCTGCAATCCGCGGCCAAGATGGGGCTCGAAGGCATCATCTCCAAGGAGGCGAAGGCGCCCTACCGCTCCGAGCGCGGCAGCAGCTGGGTGAAGGCGAAGGTGCGCGCGGGCCAGGAAGTGGTGATCGGTGCCTGGTGGGGCGATGCGCAACACCTGCGTTCGCTGTTCGTCGGCGTGCGCAAGGGCTCGAAGCTGGTCTATGCGGGCAAGGTCGGCACGGGCTACAGCGCCGAGAAGGCCAAACGCGTGCTGCCGCACTTACGGAAGATCGAAGTGAAGGAGAGCCCGTTCGTCGGGCCGAACGCGCCGCGCGGCCAATCCGACATCCATTGGGTGAAGCCCGAGCTGGTCGCCGAGGTCGAGTTCGCCGGCTGGACTCCCGACGGCATGGTGCGCCAGGCGGCATTCAAGGACCTTAGGCTAGACAAGCCCGCCAGCGAGGTGGTGGCCGAGCTGCCCGCCGATCCGGAGGAGGTCGATATGCCGGCGCCGAAGGGGAAAGCGAAGACCAAGACGAAGACGGCGGCGAAGGTTGCGTCCAGCAGCAAGCCCGAGGTCATGGGCGTCACGATCAGCAATCCGGAAAAGGCGATGTGGCCGGAAGCGGACGGTGACGGCGAGAAGGTGACCAAGCTCGATCTCGCCCGCTTCTACGAAGATGCCGGGCCCTGGATGATCGAGCACATCCGCGGCATCCCTTGCTCGGTCGTGCGCGCGCCGGACGGGTTCAACAAGGAGCAGTTCTTCCAGCGGCACTCCATGCTCGGCATGTCGAAGTTGCTGGACGAGACCAAGGTCTCCGGCGACCGCAAACCCTATCTGACGATCAATCGTGTCGAGGGCCTCGCCGCCGTGGCGCAGATGGGCGGGCTGGAGCTCCATCCCTGGAACTGCGCGCCGGGTCAGCCGGACGTGCCGGGGCGGCTGGTGTTCGATCTCGATCCTGCACCCGATGTCGATTTCGCGGATGTCACTGCCGCGGCGAAGACGCTGAAGGATTGGCTGGAGATGCTGGGCCTCGTCGCCTTCTGCAAGACAACCGGCGGCAAGGGGCTGCATGTGGTGACGCCGCTCGAGCCCGAGAAGGGCAAGCTCGATTGGCCGGCCGCCAAGGGCTTCGCCCACGACGTCTGCGAGGCGATCGCCACCGACGCACCGGACAAGTACCTGGTCAACATGGCCAAGGCCAAGCGCGGCGGAAGGATCTTCCTCGACTATCTGCGCAACGACCGCATGTCGACCGCGGTCGGACCTCTTTCGCCGCGGGCCCGCGCCGGTGCCACGGTTTCGATGCCGCTTACCTGGGCCCAGGTGAAGGCCGGCCTCGATCCCACCAAGTACACAGTGCGGACCGCCATGGCGCTGTTAAGGAAATCGAAAGCCTGGTCGGATTACGCCAAAGGCGCCCGGCCGCTACTGCCCGCGATCCAACGTCTCGAGAAAGCAATGAAGGGGAAATAGATCATGGCGACGCGACCCATCTGGCGCGGGCATCTGCGCCTCGCGCTGGTGAGCTGCCCGGTCCGGCTGACGCCGGCCACCACCACGAGTTCGAACATCCGCTTCCATAAGCTGAACGCCAAGACCGGCAATCGCCTGAAGCAGCAGATGATCGATTCCGAGACCGGCAAGGTGGTCGACCGCGAGGAGACCATCATGGGCTACGAGTTCGAGAAGGGGAAATACGTCAAGGTCGAGCCCGAGGAGATCGAGAAGCTGAAGATCGAGAGCTCGGAGATCATCACCATCGAGCGCATCGTGCCGACGGAGAAGGTGGACTGGCTGTTTCAGGAGAGCCCCTACATCGTCGAGCCGGACGACAAGAACGGGCTCGACATCTTCGCCACCATCCGCGAGGCGTTGAAGGCGAAGGACGTGGTCGGGATCGGGCGCCTCGTCCTGGCGCGGCGCGAGCATCCGGTGATGATCCAGCCCCGCGGCAAGGGCATCATGCTCTCGACCCTGCACGATGCCAAGGAAGTGCGTCTCCCCGAAGAGATATTCGACGACATCAAGGACGTGAAGGTCGACAAGCAGAACCTGTCGCTGGCCGAGACCCTGATCGAACGGATGGAAGGCGACTTCGACCTCTCGATGTTCGAGGACCGCTACCAGGCCGCACTGCAGGAGCTGATCGACGCCAAGATGAAGGGCAAGAAGATCACCGCGGCGCCGGAAGTGGAACGGCCGTCCAACGTGGTCAATCTGTTCGAAGCGTTGAAGGCCAGCGTCGCCGCCGAGAGCGGCCGCGGCGGCGGTGCCGCCAAGAAGGCCGAGGCCAAGCCACGCAAAGCTGCCGCCCCCAAGACGGCGCAGCGCAAGCGGGCTTAGCGGGCGGCGAGCACCTTCTCCACCTCGGCCAGCGTCGGCATCGAGGGTGCCGTCCCCGGGCGGGTGACGGAGATGCCGGCGACGGCGCAGCCGAAGCGCACGGCTTCCAGCGGGTCCATGCCGCGGCCGAGGGCGACGGCGAAGCCGCCGTTGAAGGCGTCGCCGGCGCCGGTGGTCTCGACCACGGGTCCCACCTTGAAGGACGGCACCAGTGCCGAGCGACCCGCGGCGTGGTAGAGCGCGCCGGCCTCGCCGAGGGTGATGATCGCGGCCTTGGCGCCTTTCTTCAGCAGTGCATCGGCCGCGGTGCGGGCGCTGTCCTGTGAGTCGACCTTGATGCCGGTCAGCGCCTCGGTCTCGGATTCGTTCGGCGTCACGTAGTCGCAGAGCGTGAAGACGCTGTCCTCGAGATGCGCGGCCGGCGCCGGGTTGAGGATGGTGGCGACGCCGGCACGCCGCGCGATCTCCAGCCCGCGCACCGCCGCATCGATCGGCTGCTCCAGCTGGGTGACGAAGACCGCGGCCGATCTGACCAGGTCGGCGCGTGCATCGATGTCGGCAGGGCTGATGGTCATCGCGGCGCCCGGGCAGACGATGATCGCGTTCTCGCCGGTCTTTTCATCGACGAAGATATAAGCGGCACCGGTATAGCTGTCCTTGACCCGTGTCACCGCCGGCGTGATGCCGTCGGCCTCCCAGGTCTTGAGCGCCATCTCGGCGAACGGATCCTCGCCGAGCTTGGTGATGAAGGAGACTTTGCCCCCGAGCCGAGCCGCAGCGACCGCCTGGTTCGAGCCCTTGCCGCCCGGGCCCAATTTGAAACTGCTGCCGATCAGAGTCTCGCCCATGCGCGGCTGACGCGCGGCGCGATAGGCGGTGTCGGCCACGAAGACACCGAGGATGACGATCGAATCTCGCATGGGCAAGAGCTACTTGGCGTCGGGCGGGATCACGCCCTTGGTGAGGATGAAGCAGCCATAGAAGCGGCGCTCGCCGGTCTGGATCACGCAATAGGCCTTCTTGGCCTTGTCGTAGAAGGCGAAGCGTTCGATCCCGACCAGCGGCCAGGACTTGCCCTCGGCCTTGTCGATGACCTTCTGCACTTCCTTCTGGACCGCCGGGACCTCCTTCGGCTTGCCGACGACCTCCATGCGCTCTGCGGCATTGTCGATGAAGGTGTCGAGCGGCATCACCGAGAGGATCGCTTCGGCGGCTTGGGCCGAGGTCAGGTTGTCCATGCGCAGCAGCCGCCTCAGCTTGGTCTCCCGCGCGACCGAGTCAGACGGGAAGTTGGTGTCGGAGAGAACGAGATAGTCGCCGTGGCCCATGGCACGCAGCGCATAGAGCACGTCTGCATTGAGACGCGGATCGATCCCCTTCAGCATGGCGAGAAGCCCCCGCTTTCCTGTGCTTGTTTGTTCAGACCCGCTGCCCGGAGTCGCTGTCGAACAGGTGCACCTGGTCCGGGCGCGGTCTGAGATGCACGGTCTGGCCCGGCGCGAACTCGTGCCGCTCGCGGAACAGGGCGACGATCTCCGATTCTCCGAGGCGCACCACGACCATGGTCTCGGAGCCGGTCGGCTCGACGACCGCGATCCGGGCCGGGAAGCCGTCCGATGCGAGCTCGAGATGCTCCGGGCGGATCCCGTAGACCACCGGCTGGCCATCGGTGATGTGGTGCCTGCCGGAAACCGGCAGTCGACTGCCCTCGACCTCGACCTCGAGCCCGCCATTGGCCTTGGCGGCGCCCTTGAGGAAGTTCATGGCGGGCGAGCCGATGAAGCCCGCGACGAAGAGATTGGCCGGGCTGTCATAAAGCTCGAGCGGGGTGCCGATCTGCTCGATCAACCCGTCATGCATCACCACGATCCGGTCGGCCATGGTCATGGCCTCGATCTGGTCGTGGGTGACGAAGACGGTCGTGGTCTTCAGGCGCTGGTGCAATTCCTTGATCTCGGTGCGCATCTGCACCCGCAGCTTGGCATCGAGGTTGGACAAGGGCTCGTCGAAGAGAAA
>DATKMF010000170.1:0-2855 GCA_035542015.1 Candidatus Cybelea sp. | reverse complement strand
TGGTTGTGGGATTCTTGAGGTCGTGACAGGCGAAGGCGCATTTGTCCGAGGTGTTGTTGACCATGGTGGTGACATCGGCCGGCGTCGCCCCCACGCCCATCGACGGCGAATTGTCGAGCAGCAGGTAGAAATCGATGTATTGGGGCATGTTGGCGGTGGAGGTCGAAGACCCGCTGACGGTCATCGCGCTCATGCCCATCACGCCGAGAAACATCGCGGGCACGGTGGCCGAGAACTGAACGACGGAGGTGATGGCGCTGCCGGTCTTTTGCACCGTGGGCGTGATGCTGTTCAGCGTGAAGCCGGTCGCCCCCGACATATTGCCGTTGAAGATATTGGCCGCGTCGGTCACGCCGTCGGGAATCGGCCCGTCCGAGGTCATGGCGCCGGCGGCGATGAACGCCGGCGATTGCTTGGCGACCGACCCGACGCTGGCGGCGTCGGCGGCGGCCTGCAGCTTGCTCTGGACTTGCGTCGCCCGCGTGTAATCGACCGCGCAGCCGACCGCCGATATCAGGGGGACGCAGGCGAGCGCAAAGATCACCGCGATATTGCCGCGCTGGTCCTTGCGGAAACGGCCAATCAAGCGAAATGCATGACGCATGGGGTGATGCCTGTGCCGGTTTAAATCCGGTAAACGTTACCTGTCGGCGCATTAAAGTTCGCTTATCGCGACCGTAGAAATGCCGGTGCAATACGGTTAATGAAGGCCTTTCCGATAGCTCGAGGTTTCGCCGAAACCTTATTCCCGAAGTATCTCGCCCATGGCTCCTGTCAACGTCACCCTCGTCGTCGCCTGCGCGCTGGTCGACGCCGACAAGCGCGTGCTGATCGCGCAGCGGCCGGAAGGCAAGGCGCTCGCAGGCCTTTGGGAATTTCCCGGCGGCAAGGTCGAGCCCGGCGAGCGGCCGGAAGCAACCCTGATCCGCGAGTTGCACGAGGAGATCGGCATCACCGTGAAGGAGGCCTGTCTCGCGCCGCTCACCTTCGCGAGCCACGCCTACGAGGATTTCCATCTGTTGATGCCGCTCTACGTCTGCCGGCGCTGGGACGGCGAGGTGATCGCGCGCGAGGGACAGAAACTCGCCTGGGTCCGCGCCAACAGACTGCGCGACTACAAGATGCCGCCGGCCGACCTTCCGCTGATCCCGCATCTGATCGATCTGCTGATGTGAAGCGGGCTACAGATTCGAATTTCAAACAGTCTGCCATTGGAATGGCACCGGCATCTTCTGCTCCCCTCCCCCCGCGAAGCGGCGGGGAGGGGTCGGGGGTGGGGGGTGGCGCGGCGGTACAGACCGGATAGATTCCCGACAGATTAGACCGGGATGATCCCCGACAGGTTTCAGAATGTATCGGAGGGAGGGCCCTTCGATGCCATTTAGAGAGACCGGTCGGATGGAAGAGCGCATTCAGATGTTTTTGGAGTACGATAGCGGGAACTGGAGCGTATCGGAGATTTGCCGCCGCTACGGGGTTTGCCGCGACACGTTTTACGAATGGCGCAAGCGGAAGGAGAGCGGCGATCCGTCGTGGTTTGTCGATCGCTCGCATGCACCGTTGCAGTGTTGGCAGACCACCGATGGTGCGATCGCAGAGAAGGTGATCGCGGCTCGACGGCGCTTTCCGTATCTGGGACCACGCAAGATTCTGGCGGTTCTTAATCGTCAATCTCCTGAGGTCGCCTGGCCTGCGGCCTCGACGATCGGGACCATCCTCAAGCGAGCGGGTTTGGTCTCGCCGGTGAAGCGGCGCCGTCGCCCGCTCGATCAGCGGCGGCCCTGCACGCCGGTGACGGGCGCCAATGATGAGTGGAGTACAGACTTCAAGGGCTGGTTCCGCACCCGCGACCAGCGGCGGATCGATCCCCTGACGGTGGCGGACAGTCACAGCCGCTTTCTGATCGAGCTGCGGATTGTCGCCCCCACCATTGAGGGCGTTCGCCCTTGTTTTGAGCGGGCTTTTCGCGAGCATGGCTTGCCGCTTGCGATCCGCTGCGACAATGGCTCGCCGTTCGGCTCGCGCGGCGCCGGCGGTCTCACCAAGCTGTCGGCCTGGTGGCTGAAGCTCGGCATTGCACCCCACTTCATCCATCCCGCCTCGCCGCAGGAGAACGGCCGACACGAGCGCATGCATCGCACGCTGAAGGCGCAAACCTCGGCCCCGTCGGCGGCGAACGCGCCCGAACAGCAGGCCCGCTTTGACGCATTCCGGGAACACTACAACAAGGAACGCCCGCACGAAGCGCTCGACCAACGACCGCCGGCGGCGGCCTACACCAGCTCTCCGCGCGAGATGCCTCCTCACGCGGAAGACCCCTGGTATGACGCCGATCACCAGGTCCGCCGCGTCCGCAGCAAAGGCGAGATCAAGTGGAAAGGCGAGTTCGTCTTCGTCAGCGAAGCGCTGGTGGACGAACTCGTTGGCGTTGCCGAACGCGAGACCGGCGACCATGTCGTGCGCTTCTGCGATCTGGACATCGGTCTTATCGATCGCCGCGGCCTGTTCACCCGGTTCGCTCCGCTTCGTGAGGGCTCCGCCGCCCCAGGCGAACAGGCCGCTCAACCCAAACTGTCGGGGATCATGCCGGTCCAAAATGTCGACAATCATGCCGGTTGAACCGCCGCGCCGCCCCCCACCCCCGACCCCTCCCCGCCGCTTCGCGGGGGGAGGGGAGCAGAAGATGCTGGTGCCATTGTTGAGCTGCAATGAAAATTGAATTGTTGCTCGCAGCCCGGAGTGACTTGAATGAGCAAGAGGCGTACTCAGCCCACCGCCATCCCGGAGCGGATTTCGGCGCGCAGTTCGTCGATCAGCTTGAGGCCCTTGCTGGTCTCGACGTGCCAGAAGGTCCA
>DATKMF010000169.1:0-5558 GCA_035542015.1 Candidatus Cybelea sp. | reverse complement strand
CGTTGAAGTTCGACATCGAGACGCCGAGATTGGCGAATTTCTCGATGGTCGAGGTGCCGACACCGGCGGTGTCCGGCGTGGATTCGATCTCGCCGAAATCGACGTCGAAGTTGATATGCGTCCCGCTGGCGAACTGGTGGTCGAAATTCAGCACCCGGTCAGTCGATTTTGCCGCCTTCCACTGCGCCTGGGTGAAGGTCTGGGTGAAGGAGGTGCTGCCTTCGGTGACCGTGACGGTCTTGTCCTGGCCGACGCCGCCGGTGATCTTGATCTGCAGCGCGTCGAAGCTGCCCTGGGTCTTGCTCTGGAAGCCGCTGACCGAGAGGTTGCCGATGCCGCGGTCCTGCTCGGCATTGGCGATATCGGTCGCGTTGGCGCTGATGGCGCCGTTGCCGTTGATGCCGATCACATAGTCGTCGGCCGTGGTCACGTTGGTGACCGTGGCGCCGGTGACGCCCGGAATGGCGTTGGTCGAGCTCTTGCTCGTCGAGGTGGCGTCGAGCCGGAGGCCGTTGCCGATGACCAGGTTCTTGCCGTTGTAGTTCGAATCCTGCGCCAGCTTGTTGATCTGGTCGAGCAGGGTGTTGAACTGCTGTGCCAGCGACTTCCGGAGGTTGACCGAGTTGGAGTCGCTGCCGAGGTTCTGCAGCGCCTGGTTGACCAGCGCCTGCGCCTGGTCGAGATAGCTGCTGATCGTGGTCGCCGCCTGGTTCGCGGTCTGGATCGTGCTGATCGATTGCCCGATCGAGTCCTTCAGCGACGATAGATCGTCGGCGCGGTTGTTGAGGCCCTTGGCGGCGAAATAGGCGACCGGTCCATCGAGCGCGCTGTTGACCTTGTTGCCGGTGGAGAGCCGCGTCTGCGTGCGGTCGAGCAGAGTCTGCGTCTGCTGCAGCAGCAGGAGGTTGCCGCGGATGCCGCTCGTCAATGGAATGTCGTTCGTTGCCATCAGGATTCTCCCGTGATCTCGGCGGACCATGAGGGCCTTTGGCCCCGGTCGGACTGGTCACTCACTCAGCCTGTCGCCTCAATGCAACCGGGATGCCAACCGGTAATGGATTGATATCACTTGTAAAAACTCCGGACGCACGTGCTCGAGCGTTCGGCGCGCCTGCAATTCTCGCCCGGCAGGGGAACAGAATTGCCGGTTTCCGCTTGATGTCGCAGCGTGACTGCGCGGCTCGCTGCCGTGATGATGCCGATCAATTTTTTGTGAGGACTCACACTATTGGGCCAAAGTTCCCAGGGTCCCAGACTTGAAGTCCTCTTCTGACAGGCATATCGTTGCAGTACCCGGACTTTATCTTCGTCAAATTCATCCGGGACGTGCAGTGGGAACGTGAACTTGTTGAAGAGGTGGCGAAGCATCGGTGACGGCGTTGCGCCACGAGATCTGAAAGATGTTGAGCGTTGGCAGTTCAGGACTGGGCTCTGGAGCACCGCTCCCGCTTGATGTGCGGGTAGCGGTCGGGGCCGGAGTCTTCGCCGCCAGCCCGGCAACAGCCGAGAGCGACCCTGCACCCACCGCCACCGTCGCGACCGCCGCGGGCGCGCAGCCGAAGACCCCCGCTTATAACGCGTTCGAGTTCATCTACCGCCAGGAGTATGACCGCATCATTCTGCGCGAGCAGAATGTCGAGACCGGGCAGGAAGTGAGCCAGGTCCCGAGCGAGTACCACCTGCAGCAATACGCGACGACCCAGCGGCAGCTCCGTCTCGAACAGCAGCAGAAGCTCCTCCACGGCAGCGCCTCCGGCGGAGGCACTGCGCCTCAGGCGAAGTCGGGCGCCGTCGCGGCGCGCGCCGCGGCGGCAGCCGCAGCGGTGGTCGCAAGCACGCCAGCTAAGACTTCTCCGGCGCCGGCTCAGCCGTCGCCGCCCGCCGTCGCCGCGCCCGCTCCAGCGGCGCACGTCGACATCAAGGTCTAATCTCCGCTCTTACGCGCGCTGCTGTACCGCCGCGGGTTCCGTGGTTGCGGTTCGCCGACCTTTGCGCAACGAACCCCGTGCGTCATAGCCGGTGACGGCGGAGCGCTTCTCGTCCAGCGCCGCGACGATGGCGCGGGTCACGCGCTCGTTGACGTCCCGCATTGCGCGCAGGGCTCGCAGATTTTCGCTGAGCGCAGCCTGCACGCGCTCCGTCGCCTCCACCAGCTCGTCGCGCATCGCGGTGCTGACGGCATTGGCCTCGTCGTCGGGATCCTTTAAGGCCAGCATGAAGGCGCGATAAGTGTCGGCGAGCGCCACCTTCTCCGCCTGCATCTGCTTCACCGCATCGGGCTTCATCGCGCGGATGAACTCGATCTCCTGCTGCAGACAGGCGATCAGCCGCGAGGTGATAGCCAGCAGCTCGGTCATGCGAGTCGATTTCCTCATCTCACTTCTCCTCCTGTTCCTGCAGCTGCAGCAGCTGGCGCTTGACCACGTCTGCGATGCCCAGCGCGTGCTGCTTGGCGACGGCCTTGCCGTATTCCTGCAGCATCAGCGAGCGGAACATGCTCTCGCCCTCGCCGCCGCCGGTGATCGGATCGGGCTCGAGGCCTGAGAACATCTGCTCGAAATACTCGCCGGCGAAGAAGGCCTCGAAATCCACCGCCACCTTCTCGATCCCGGCGGCGTCGGACGGGACGCCGCGGCTCTGCGGCTTCATCAGCCCCGATGCCGCGCGATACTGCGCGACGGCTGCCGTGGCGGTGGCGGGCGGCGTGTTCATTGCGCCACGATGTCGGCCTGCAAAGCGCCGGCCGCCTTGATCGATTGCAGGATCGAGATGAGGTCGCGCGGGCCAACGCCGAGCGAGTTGATGCCGGTCACCAGCTGCTCCAGGGTGACGCTGGCCGGAAGCACCGCGAGCTTGCGGTTCTGGTCCTGCTGGACCTCGATGTTGGTGCGCGGCACCACCACGGTCACGCCGGTGGAAGAGAAGGGCGAGGGCTGCGACACCTGCGGCGTCTCGGTGACGCGGATGGTGAGATTGCCCTGGGCGATCGCCACCTTGCTGATGCGCACGTTCTCGCCCATCACGATGACGCCGGTGTTCTCGTCGATGACGACGCGGGCCTGCTGGTCGGGATCGACCGGCAACTCCTCGATGTTGGTGATGAGCGCCGTGGCGCCGCCGGGATACTGCGCGGTGTTGAGCTGCACGGTACCGGAATCCAAGGGCAGCGCAGTGCCGCCGCCGATCGCCGTGTTGATCGCGTCGGCGATGCGCTGGGCGGTGGTGAAGTCCGGATTGCGCAGCGCGATCTTGATGCTGGGGAGGGAATTGAGCTCGAACGGCACCTCGCGCTCGACGATCGCACCACGCACGATCCGGCCGCTGGTCGGCACGCCGCGCACGACGGTCTCGGCCGCACCGGTCGCCTTGAAGCCGCCGATGGTGATCTGGCCCTGGCCGACGGCATAGACCTCGCCGTCGGCGCCGATCAGCGGGGTGGCGAGCAGGGTGCCGCCCTGCAGGCTGGTCGCATCACCCAAGGAGGCCACGGTCACGTCGATCTCCCCGCCCTGGCGGGCGAAGGCCGGCAGGTTCGCCGTCACCATGACCGCCGCCAGGTTCTTGGTCTCGAGATCGGTGTTGTCCCGGTTCACCTTGACGCCGAGCCGCTCCAGCATGCCGATCAGGCTCTCGCGGGTGAACGGCGCCTTCTTCTTCATGTCGTCGCCGGTGCCGTCGAGCCCGACCACCAGGCCGTAGCCGACCAGCTGGTTGCTCCGCACGCCCTCGAAATCCACGATGTCCTTGATTCGCGACGTGGCGTCCGCCGGCAGCCCGTTGGAAGCCAGGATGACCAGCAGCGCCGAGACGGCGAGAGCGAAGTGCGCCAGACGGCGCTTTTGATGGAGGAGGGATTGGCCGGCTGGTCCCGCGCGCATCTTCTGTCTTCGATCGATTGCCCAAAGCCCGGCGACGGGCCGGGCCGCCGGATCATTTGCGAATGCCGTGCCAGCCCGGTGGCCGCTCAGAACCGTTCTCGATCAAGGGTTTGAGGATGCCGCGTCCGGCACGTTCCGGTCTGTGGTCGGCAGCGAATCGACCGCTTGCCGGCGCCGCGAGGACGTCCCGGCAGTTTCTGCCCGGGCACGCCTCTAGGTCACCTGCGACAAGGAGCCCATTCACAATCGGCAAGCCGTTGGATTTCTTTATAGAATGTTAAGATTACCGGGACTAGAACGGCGGCAGGGCCGGAGGCCCATTTGGAGTTGATTCCCGATCGATGAAAGTCGAACCGACCGCGCCCAGACCCGCGACGTCCGTCCGTAAGACGGGAGGCGGCTCTTCCGCCAGTGGGGCCGGGGGTTTCGCCAAGGCCTTGAGCGACAGCCAGCCGGCGCATTCTCCGCAGATGCCGGTCAGCGTCGGTTTCGCCGATCTCAACGCCGTGCTCGCTCTGCAGGAGGCGCCGGACGCAACGACGCGGAATCGCGCCCGCCAGCGCGCGAAGGAGCGCGGCAGTCTCATGCTGGATCACCTCGAGGAGATCCGGCTGGGGCTCCTGATGGGCTCGATCCCGGTCGCCAAGCTCGAGCAGCTGGCGCAGCTGGTGCGGGCCAAGCGCGAGCAGCTCGACGATCCGAAGCTCCTCGCCATCCTGGATGAGATTGAGGTCCGCGCCGCGGTTGAGCTGGCGAAGCTCAGCCGGCCAGGTTCCGGGACTCTCTAAATTCAATCATTACAACAGTTTGAAACCCGTCTCGGATGTCAAATCGGACTTGCGGCGGCAACTTTAATCCCTATACTCCGGCCGGCCCGACGGACCGGGAATCGGCCCCTTTCTTGCAAGCCTACCTTGCAGTCTGGCCCGGCCGCAGCGACCTCGGGGAACTCGGCGTATCCTATTGAGCACCGCATGAAACCGTTGCTTTCGCCAGACTATCATCCGACCGACAAAGAACCCTTCATGAATGCGATGCAGCTGGAATACTTCCGGCAGAAGCTGCTGGGTTGGAAATCCGAGCTGCTCCGGGAATCGAACGAGACCCTGAGCCATCTCCAGGAAGAGAGCCTTTCCGAGCCTGATATCGCGGACCGCGCCTCGCTGGAGACGGACCGGGCCCTCGAGCTCCGCACCCGCGACCGCGAGCGCAAGCTGATCTCCAAGATCGACGAGGCGCTGATCCGGATCGAGGACGGCTCCTACGGCTACTGCGAGGAGACCGGCGAGCCGATCTCGCTGAAGCGCCTCGAAGCCCGCCCGATCGCGACGCTCTCGATCGAGGCGCAAGAGCGCCACGAACGCATGGAACGCACCCACCGCGACGACTGACCGTCGCTTCAAGTGCAGCGTCATTGCCGGGCTCGACCGGCTCGACCCGGCAATCTCGCGCCGAATGGAGTCAGATGCCCGGGTCAAGCCCCGGGCATGACGATTCATTCTGAAAGTCGCCAGACTAGAGGATCTGTGGCGCCAGCCGCCGTCGCCGCGCTGCGAGCAGGCAGAGCAGCGAGCAGGCATAGAGCGCCAGCGCCAGCAGCGCCATCAGGCGGATGCCGGTCGCCATGGTGGCATATTCCGCCCAGCCGCCGAGCACGGCGCCGAGGATATTGGCACCCAG
>DATKMF010000168.1:0-3051 GCA_035542015.1 Candidatus Cybelea sp. | reverse complement strand
CGAGCGCCGGCCGTAGCGGTCCTCCAGGATCTCGAGAAGATCATGGCGCGCCTGCGGATCGAGGGGCTCGAGGCCCCAGTCGTCGAGGATCAGCAACTGGACACCGCCCAGTGCCCTCAGCACACGAGGGTAGCGACCGTCCCCGCGGGCGAGCGCCAGATCGTTGAACAGCTTGGGCACGCGCTGATAGAGGACCGAGCGATTGTCGCGGCAGGCCTTATGGCCGAGGGCACAGACGAGCCAACTCTTGCCGGTGCCGGTCGGGCCACACATCAGCAAATTGTCGTGCGCCTCGATCCAGTCGCCGACGATCAGCTTCTGGAACAGGGTGCGGTCGAGGCCACGCGGCGATCGGTAATCGACATCCTCGACGACCGCTTGGTGACGGAGCCGAGCGGAGCGCAGCCGGCCGGCGAGTTTCTTGTCGTAGCGATAGGTCATCTCCCGGTCGAGCAGAAGAGCGAGCCATTCGGCATGGGTCAGCGTCGCGGTGTCGGCCGAGGTGATGATCTCGCCGAACGCCTTGGCCATGCCGTAGAGGCCCAGGTGGTTGAGCTGATCGAGGGTCGGATGGGTCAGCATCGGTCCTCTCAGTTGTAGTAGCGCGCACCGCGGATGTTGGGGTGGAGGATCGTCACGCCGTCCGCGGTGCGCCGATGCGCGGCCTGACGATCGAGGTTGTTCTCGAGGATGGATCTGACCGAGCCATAGGTTCTGGCGCCGATCTCCAGCGCGCGGCTGGCGGCGGCCTCCAGCCGCGCCACCCCGAACGGCTTGCCGAGCCGGATGATGCCGAGGCAGGCGCGGAAGCCCTGCTCGGGATGCGGCCGGTTTTCCAAGATCACTTCGCAGAGCAACGCCGTCGACGGCCCGATGCCGGCGGCTTCCTGCCGGATGCGCTCGACCGTCCAGTCGGCATGACGGCGATGGCTGGAGGGCATGTGCTCGGGGACGGTGGTGTGCTTGCGGTTGCCGCTGCACCGCAGATGCGCGGCGATCCGCTCGCCCTTGCGGAAGACCTCGAGGGTCGCGCCGGTCAGGCGCACCTCCACCTGCTCTCGGGCGAACCGACAGGGGACGCTGTAATAATGGCCGTCGACGTCGACGTGATAGTCGACGCCGATCCGGCGGGCGCGCCACTCGGCAAATACGTAAGGCTCCAAGGGCAGGGGCTTCAGGGCCGGCCGATCGAGCTCCTCGTGCAGCTGCCGCCGGGTGACGCCCAGCCGGCGGATCGACCGTTCCTCGTTCAGGTAGACGAGCAGCGCGCCGATCGCCTCGTTCACTTCGGCCAGGCTGTAGAACCGCCGGTTCCGCAGCCGCCCCAGCAGCCAGCGCTCGACGATCAGGACGCCGGCCTCGACCTTCGCCTTGTCACGCGGCTTGCGCGGTCGGGTCGGCAGGATGGCGGTGTCGTAGTGTGCCGCCATCTCGGCATAGGTGCGGTTGACCTGCGGGTCGTAGAGACAAGCCTTGATCACCGCCACCTTGGCGTTGTCCGGCACGATCAGATTGGGGACCCCGTCGATGGCCGCGAAGGCGCGGGTATGGGCGCCGATCCAATCCGCCAGACCTTGCGTCCAGGTGGCCTCCGCGTAGCTGAAGTTGGAGGCGCCCATCACCGCCACGAAGATCTGCGCCTGCCAGACTTCGCCGGTCAGCCGGTCGATGATCACCGGCACAGTGTCGCCGGCGTAGTCCACGAACAGCTTGTCGCCGCCCTGATGCGTCTGCCGCATCGTCACCGACAGCTTGCCAGCCCACGCCCGATACAGTTCGCAGAAGCGGCTGTAGCGGTAGCCGTCCGGGTATTGCGCGATGTGCTCGTCCCATAGGATCGACAGCGTGACGTGCTTGCGCTTCAGTTCCCGGTGGATCATCGCCCAGTCGGGTTCGACATGCCGACGGTGGCCCCGCTTGCTCCCGTTGTCCGGGTAAAGCGTCGCCTCCAGGTCGGCATCGGTCAGCTGCTCGGGCAGCGGCCAGCTCAATCCCGCCGCGGCAAACCGCTCGATCGTCGCTCGTACCGTCGACGGCGCCAGCGCCAGCCGGCGGGCGATCTCCCGGGCGGAAACCCCGGCAACAAGCTTCAGACGCAGAACTTCGCGCACATGGCGCATGCAAATCCTCTCCGCTGGCATCAATCCACTCCCATGGCACAGCCAAAGGAGCGGACCCTAAGCAGACCAGCAGAGGCTTCCCCGACCGCCTCACTCCGGGCGGCTTCACCCCGGAAAGGCGGGCGGGATCAAATCGGAACGCCGCGCGCGATCATCTCGGAATGGGCGGGCGACATCATTCCGGAATAGGTGGGCGACTTGCTCCGGAATGCCTGAGGGTTCTGTGCGGTCCCGGATGACGCGCACGGAAGATCAAGCCGCACCGCTGGGCGGGACTGCACAGAAGCCTGATTGAACGAAGCCGCGGGTCGCGGGCTCGGCCTATGGGGAATAGGCGGCATCGGCGCCCGAGATGGGATGGCGGATGCGGCAGGAAGCGGCCTCGGGGATCTCGCTGATCGGGCCGCTACCGGATACCGAGCGGGCATGATGGGTCCCGCAGGACCAACTCCGAGCACGATCCGGCCGGTGGTCGGCGATCTGTCGGGTTCGGAAGGTGTCGCAAGGCATTACCCACGTGTCGATGCCGAGGCTCGGCACCGCCGCGATGTCCGGAACGGCAGGGCGCGCGGGGCATGCTGTCATGAGGTGTTCCAGGCCGGGGCGTTGCGGACCGTAGCCGTCGGCGGAATGCAGCCGATCTCGACCATGTGGCTGCCGCAGCATGGACAGACATCGATGGCGCGGCCGGTCAATTGGCGCATGCGTTCGCGATAATCCGTGGCGGGCGTGTCGCGGACCGGAGTTGGGGCGGCGAGCAATTGCCGGCATCGCGTCAGCTTGGCCACGCGATGGCCGTTGGCGAGATAGCCGTAGTGGCGGATGCGATGAAAGCCGCCGGGGAGAACGTGGAGCAGGAAGCGCCGGATGAACTCGCCTGCGTCGAGCGTCATCACCTTGCGTTTGTCGTGGTGACGATAGTCCTTCCACA
>DATKMF010000167.1:0-5961 GCA_035542015.1 Candidatus Cybelea sp. | reverse complement strand
GCCCCGAATGACGCGCTGAAGTTCAAGCTCTTCGTCAAGGGCGCCGAACGCGATGCGCCCGGCGGCGGCAAGGAAGTCGCCACCGGCATCACACTGCAAGGCGGCTATCTCTCCTGGGGTCCCTTTCGGCTGGCAAAGGTGCCGCCAATCGAATGGCCGTGAGCGCTATTGCCCCTCGCGCAATCCTTTGACGAACTCGGTCAGCCCCACCTGCCGCTGGCGCTTCAGCCGTTCCGCGGTCAGGATGGCGCGCACCTTGGCGACGCTCTCCTCGACCTCGTGGTTGACGATGATGTAGTCGTATTCCGCCCAATGGCTCATCTCGTCGGCGGCCTTGGCCATGCGGCCGGCGACCACGTCGGCGCTGTCCTGGGCGCGAGCCTTCAAGCGCCGCTCCAGCTCGCGGGTCGAGGGCGGCAGGACGAAGACGCTGACCAGATCGTCGCGGGCGCTCTGCGCCAGCTGCTGCGTCCCCTGCCAGTCGATGTCGAACAGCACATCGCCGCCGCGGGCGAGCACGGCCTCGACCGGCGCCTTGGGCGTGCCGTAGTAGTTGTCGAACACCTTGGCGTGCTCCAGGAACTCGCCGCGATTGATCATCAAGGCGAACTCGGTCGGATCGACGAAATGATAGTCGATACCCGCCGTCTCGCCCGGCCGCTTCGGCCGTGTGGTCGCCGAGACCGACATGGTGAGCGCCGGCTCGCTCGCCAGCAGCCGGCGGGCGATCGTGGTCTTCCCCGCACCCGATGGCGACGAGAGCACCAGCATCAACCCGCGCCGATGCACCTCGACGAAGCCGGACGTTTCAACGCTTGCGTTCATCAGCCGATCGTTCTCGTCATTCGATGTTCTGGATCTGCTCGCGCAGCTGCTCGATCGCGGCTTTCAAGTCGATGCCGATATTGGTGAGGCCGATATCGGCGCTCTTCGAGCAGAGCGTGTTGGCCTCGCGATTGAACTCCTGGCACAGGAAGTCGAGCTTGCGTCCGACGGCGCCCCCGGTGGCGATCAGCGCGCGTGCCGCCGCCACATGGGCGCTGAGCCGGTCCAATTCCTCGCGCACGTCCGCCTTGCCGGCGAGCATCGCCGCTTCCTGCGCCAGGCGCTCTTCGCTAAGCGGCGTCAACCCCTGCAGCAGCTCGGCGACCTGCCGCTCCAGCTTCTGGCGGATGGTGACCGGTTGGGCGCCGGCGCTCGCCGCTGCGAGTCCGCGCAGCCGCTCGATTTCGTCGAGATGGGCGAGGGTGAGCGTCGCCAGACGCGCGCCTTCGTCGCCGCGCATCTTGGCAAGGCCTTTCAGCGCCTGGTCGAAGCCGCGCTGCAGCGCCTCGTTGCGGCGCGCGGCCTCCGCCTCGTCGACCTTCGGCAGCTCGAGCTCGAGCACGCCTTTGAGGCCGAGGAGACCGTCGAGCCGCGGCGGCTCGGCCTTCACCGCGCCGAGCTCGCCCACGATCTCCAGCACCTGGCTGAGCGCGGCACGATTGACCGCAAGGCGTCCCTGCGACGCCGCGTCGTCGATCGTCAGCGTCACCGCGAGATTGCCGCGCTTCAGCATCTCGGCGGCGCGAGCGCGCACGTAGGAATCCAGCTGCTCATAGCCGGCGGGAAAACGGCAGCGGAGATCGAGGTTGCGCCCGTTGACGCTCTTCAACTCCCAGCTCCAGCCGAACTCGCCCAACGCGCCTTCCGCGCGCGCGAAACCCGTCATGCTGGCGATCGACAAGAACTGCCCCCCGAACTGCCCGCTGAACTGCCCTCTGAACTGCCCTCTGGCCGGCGAGACCCCGAGGCCGCGGATTGGAAAACCCGCGGCGCGCCGCTATCTTCGCCAATGCGAGCAGCGATGGCAAGCTTGAGGGGTAGAGGAGCACTTGGCACGCCAATTCCGATCGGTGCTGATCACCGGCGCCAGCTCCGGAATCGGCGCGGCGCTGGCGGAAGCCTTCGCGGCGCCGGGCGTGCGACTGGTGCTCGGCGGGCGTTCGCTGGAGCGCCTGGCCGCCATCGGCGATGCCTGCCGCGCCCGCGGCGCCGCGGTCGAGTCGGCTGCGGTCGATGTGGTCGATCGCGCGGCGGTCGCGGAATGGATCACCGCCGCCGACAAGCGCCAGGCGCTGGATCTGGTCATCGCCAATGCCGGCGTCTCAGGCGGCACCTTGAAAGGCACCGAGGACGAGGCGCAGGCGCGGCGCATCTTCGCGATCAATGTCGACGGCGTATTGAACACCGTCTTCCCCATCCTGCCGGCGATGCAGGAGCGGGGCAGCGGCCAGATCGGCCTCATGAGCTCGCTCGCCGCCTATCGCGGCTTCCCGGGTGCCCCGGCCTACGGCGCCTCGAAGGCGGCGGTCCGGCTCTGGGGCGAGGCGCTGCGCGGCGATCTGGCGCCGCGGGGCATCGGCGTCAGCGTCATCATGCCGGGCTTCATCAAGAGCCCGATGACCGACGCCAACAATTTCCCGATGCCGTTCCTGATGCCGGCCGAACGCGCCGCCCGCATCGTCAAGCGCGGTCTCGAAGGAAACCGCGCGCGCATCGCCTTCCCCTGGCAGACGGCGTTCCTCGCCTGGTTCATCGGCATGCTCTCGCCTGCCCTCGTGGATCCGCTGCTGATGCGCCTGCCGAAGAAGGGGTGAGGGCGACATGGCGACCGAGCCGGCGCTGCCACCGGGCCTGACCGGCGCGGAAGCCGCCGAGCGCTTGAAGCGTTTCGGCCCTAATGTGCTCCCCAGCCGCGAGCATCGCAACCTGCCGCATATCGCGCTCGAGGTGCTGCGCGAGCCCATGTTCCTGATGCTGGTGGCGGCCGCCGGCCTCTATCTCCTGCTCGGCGATATCGGCGAGGGCGCGCTGCTTGGCGCTTTCGCCGTGATCGATCTCGGCCTGGTGATCGGCCAGGAATGGCGCACCGAGCGCGTGCTGGACGCGCTGCGCGACTTGAGCAGCCCGCGGGCGCTGGTGATCCGCGACGGCAGCGAGCGGCGCATCGCGGGCCGCGATGTGGTGCCGGGCGATATCGTGATCCTCGCCGAGGGTGACCGGGTTCCCGCGGATGTGGTCGTCCTCGCCTGCGGGGCGCTGCTGATCGACGAATCCTTGCTGACCGGCGAATCGATCCCGGTCCGCAAGCGGCCTGGCGCTTCCGATGCCGCAACAGTGCGGCCGGGGGGCGACGACCTGCCTTTCGCCTATTCCGGGACCCTCGTGGTGAAGGGCCAGGGCATGGCCGAGGTGCGCGCGACCGGTGCCCAGTCCGAGATCGGCAAGATCGGCGGCGGGCTCGCGGCGCTCAAACCCGAGCCGACGCTGATCCAGACCGCGACCGATCGCATCGTCAAATGGTTTGCCCTGTTCGGCCTCGGCGTGAGCGCGCTGGTCGTCGTGCTCTACGTCACGATGCGCGGCGACTGGATCGACGCGATCCTCGCCGGAATCACGGTGGCGATGTCCATGCTGCCGGAAGAGTTCCCGATGGTGCTCACGGTATTCCTGGCGTTGGGCGCGCTCAGGCTCTCGCGCCAGCATGTCTTGACTCGCCGCGCCGCGGCGATCGAGAGCCTCGGTGCCGCCACCGTGCTTTGCGTCGACAAGACAGGTACCTTGACTCAGAACCGCATGCAGGTGGCGCAGCTCCATGCTGGTGGCGCGTTCCATGACGTCGCGCCGGGTGCCGATACTCTGCCGGAGCCGTTACACGAAGTGGCGGAGTTCGCCATCCTGGCCAGCCTGCAGCATCCGTTCGACCCCATGGAGCTTGCGGTGCAGCGGCTGGGTGCTGACACGCTCAAGGACACCGAGCATCTTCATCCGCTCTGGTCGATGATCAAGGAATACGAGCTGCAACCGGGCTTCCTCGCCATGACCCGGGTCTGGGACGCGGATCCCGCCGATCCCAAGGATGGCTACGTGCTGGCGGCCAAGGGCGCCCCCGAGGCGGTGGTCGATCTCTGCCATCTCCCGGAGCCGGCGCGCCGCGAGATCGAGACTGCGGTCACGGCCATGGCGGCGCGCGGCCTTCGCGTCATCGCCGTTGCGCGCGGGCGAACCTTCGCGACCGAGCTTCCCACGCAGCAGCATGATCTCGATTTCAGCTTCGTCGGCCTCGTCGGCCTCGCCGATCCGCTTCGGCCGGAGGCGGCCGCGGCGATCGCCGAGTGCAAGCGCGCGGGCATCGCCGTCGCCATGATCACCGGCGACTTCGCGGCGACCGCGCAGGCGATCGCACGGGAGGCGGGGTTGGAGAGCCCCGGCGGCGTGCTGACCGGTCCCGAGATCGCCGCCTTGGACGATGCCGCGCTCGGCGCGCGGATCGGCGGGGTCAGGATCTTCGCCCGCATCCTGCCTGAGCAGAAGCTGCGCCTCGTGCAGGCGCTGAAGTCGGCGGGCGAAGTCGTGGCGATGACCGGCGACGGCGTCAACGACGCACCCGCCTTGCGCGCCGCCCATATCGGGGTCGCCATGGGCGGTCGCGGCTCCGACGTCGCGCGTGAGGCCGCCTCGGTCGTGCTGCTCGACGACAATTTCGCGGCCCTGGTCGCCGGTGTCGCGCAGGGCCGCCGCATCTTCGACAATCTGCGAAAGGCAATGGCCTTCATCGTCGCCGTCCATGTCCCCATTGCGGGGCTCGCCCTGCTGCCGGTGGCGCTCGGTTGGCCGCCGCTTTTGTTTCCGGTGCAGGTGGTGTTCATGGAGATGCTGATCGATCCGGTCTGCTCGATCGTGCTGGAAGCGGAGCCGATCGAGCCCGATGCGATGCACCGCCCACCGCGGCGCCGCGACGAGCCGATCCTCGCTTTCCGCACCCTCGCCTGGAGCGCCGCGCAGGGACTGGGCGCACTCGCCGTCATTCTGTCGCTCTACGGCGTGTCGCTCCGTCGCGGGATGGACGCGGAGCTTGCGCGCGGCCTCGCCTTCACGGCGCTGATCGTCGCCGATCTCTTCCTCGTGCTGGTGAACCGCGCCTGGACCACGCGGCCGTTCCGCGGCTTTCTGCGGCCCAACCGCGCGCTGGCTGCAGTCGTCGTCGCTGCGACGGCGGCACTCATCCTGACACTCTTCGTGCCGGGCCTGGAGCATCTCTTTCGCTTCGAAGCGCCTTCGCCTGCGGCGGCCGCGCTGTCGGTGGCCCTCGGCGCCGCCTCGGTCGGCTGGTTCGAGATCTTGAAGCCGCTGCGCTTCGGCCGGTGAGCGGATCGAGAAGGTGCGGCGGTTGGCCTAATCCAGCGGCGTCTCGCCGAGATCCCGGATCGCGCGGCGCAGCCATACGGCGCCGTCGCTTGGGCGACCGGACGTGCAATAGGCTTGGCCCCTGCTGCCGTCCCGCTGTGCTTGCGCGGCCCCCGGCGCGTTCCCGGCCTTGGCCAGGGCCTGGGCGAACTGAGTCTCGAGGGTGGAGCAGCGGGCGGCAAGCTGCTGTGCGCTCACCGGCGGCTTGACGGCCTGTGCCAGCGCGGGGGTCGCAATCAGAGCGAGACCCAGCCCGGCCAGGAGGGAGGAGCGGAGCAACATGGCGGCGTCCTTTCCGCCCGGGCGGCAGCAGATCGCCGGCCCGGGCAACACCCTTCTGAGGTGCGCCGGCCCGCCTCGCTTTTCAAGTGGACTGAGGTATCAGCCCACGCGGCATGAAATCGCGGGCCGGCCCGGAATCGGAGCCGGCCCGCGATTGTGCTCACACCGCCGGGCGGACGCCGAGGTCCTCCAGCGCGTGCGAGAGATGCTCGACGCCGATCGCGCCCTGGTTGTCGTTGCACTGCGAGACGCCCATCGAGTAGAAGCCCTGCGCCTTGTCGAGCTTCGGCGCGTTCTGGTGTGTCGCGATCGCGTCGCTGTACTGCGATTCCAGCACGGAGCACTGCTCCGCCATCTGCGGCGTGCGCTCGCTCGGATGGCCGACATCGTGGTTGGCCGAGGTGGCCGCGAAGGCCGCGGTCGAGAGCGCCGAAGTGGCGACGAGGGCGA
>DATKMF010000166.1:0-25788 GCA_035542015.1 Candidatus Cybelea sp. | reverse complement strand
CGAGGAAGGCAACTACGGCGGCAAGGGCTCCGACGCCCATAAGGCCGCCGTCACCGGCGACACCGTCGGCGATCCCTACAAGGACACCGCCGGCCCGGCGGTCAACCCGATGATCAAGATCACCAACATCGTGGCGCTGCTGCTGCTCGCGGCCATCGCGCATTTGAGCATGTAGTCGCGGCCTGCATCGGCGGAAACGCAGAGCCCCGGCGTAGCGATCCCGGGCCATTAACTCCAGGTGTGGAATTTAAGGGCCTGGGACCAATCCGACGTTCGTATCGGCCTTCGCGGCGCCGTTCCCGACCCTGGGACCTGCCTTAGGGCTGGGACCTTGGTGAGAAGGGGAGCGACGCCGATAGGACAGGGGCGAGCGCTGACCAAGGGATCGTTATGCCGTATTCATCGGCGATCTGCGCCGGCGGCCCCTGCATCGGCAGCCTCAGCACCAAGCCCTCCGGCCGGGCAAACCAGGAGAAGGTGTCGCCCTCGCAGTCGGCCGCGTCGACCGGGTCGTCGTTGGAAACCGCCTTGCGGCATGCGGCCTCCAGCACCTTCGGCCAGTCGGTGCCGTTCCTGAACAATTCCTTGAACGCGAGCTCGCGGTTTTCCCGAAGCAGCTGGTTCGATTGCAGCGCCACGACATGGCCGTGCGGCTCGCCGTGCTCATAGACGAAGGCTTCCACGTTGAGCGAGAGGAAATCTGCGCCGCCGAGGCCAAGCTCGTAGCTCAAAATCGTGTCATAGCCCGGGTTCACGGAACCTGGCTTCGGATCGACCACCCACATGCCCACAAAATCCGCCTCGAGGTCGGAGGCGAGCTTCCTGACCGCCGCGTTCCAGCGCTCCGTGGCCGGCGTGAGCGGCTGATCGATCACGGGAATGCTGAACCTCCGGAACGAGACGGGGCCATCGTATCCGCCCTTGTCGTCGTCGGCGTCCACGGAAAATGCGAGGTCCTCGACGTTGGAGATGAGGTAGGGACCGACGCGCTTCGCGGCGAGGTCGAGCTGGTCGAGGCGCTCGGAATATTGCACGCGCAGGCAACTGACCGGACCCTCTCCCGCGACATCCGGCTGGCCCACTAGCGGCCCGCACGCGGCGCGGACCAAGGCGAGCCATTGCCGCTCCGCCGCGCGCACGTGCTTCTGCCCTGTCGCCGACAGGACTGCGATCGCAGCTTGATACTTGGTGTTGAGATCGCGGTCCATGGTCGCAAGCTCTGGCGTGCTGCAGACCAGCCTATCCAGAGGTACGGTGGCGGTTGCGCAGTCTGCCGCCGCGGGGGTGACGAACAGAAAGATCGCGAGGAAGCCGCGCAGGCTGTATCGCAATAGAGGCATATAGAATCGCACAATCACGCTCGCGTCATTGGTGTGTCGCTTCAACACCTGGAGTTAATGGCTCGGGAGCGATCCGCCGGGGCTTCGCCATTCATGGGGAACCGCTCTTCCGCCGACCACGATCTTGACGGGATTTGAAGATCGGCGCGCAGCCTAACTCGGCCGTACGATCGCGGATTCGGCCCAGGATTGATCGAAGGGCACGTTGAAGTTGACCATGAAGTCGATCTTGCGAAACAACCAGACCCCGTTGAGCCGGATGTACTCTTCTGCATAGTCCCCCACTAGCCAGCGGCTGATCCGTTTGCCCGCTTCGACCATCGTGCAGGGCATGAGAATGCGCCACTCACCGGTCCCTTTATCGTTGTCGACGTCGATGATGAAATTCATGGCGAGGTGCGCGGCAAAAATAATCTGCGCGGAGATGCCGCCGAAAAACGCTTCGATTGCAGGGCGTCCCGCATGGTGACCGAAATCCTTGCTGGTCCAGACTGCATCCTGCGCAAAAAGCGGACCGAGCTTCTCTGGCGGGTAGCCGAGGTCACAGTAGTGCATATAGCGGTGCTTGAGTTTCTTGAGCGCTTCGATCGATTCTAGGCGGTCGATTCGCTTTGCGAGATTGTCGGTCATTTTCAACTCCCCTGGCCTGACCGTTGAAATGCGCCCAATTGTAATCTCACTCGTAGAGTCTATTCTCCGGCACTTCGTCGAGCGGGCGCCGGCCGCCAATATGACATTTTCAAGTGGTTGACCCCGCTAGAGACAGCCGTCCGGATTCCTTGTAGCATCCCTCGACTTATCAGGGGGATGGGGCGATGCACAGGATACCAAGAGCACAAGCGGCGTTTGCAGCATTGCTGGTCGCCATGCTGATGACGTTCGCGGCGCCGCGCGCCGATGCGACGTCGCTGCCGAATACGCCGGTCCAGATCGGCGATACGGCCTTCAACTTCATCGCTCTCTATCCGTTCGGCGGGCAACCGCAGACCCAGTTTGCGGCGATCAACCCTGGGGAATTGAAATTCAAGTTGGACGTTACCGGCGTCGATCCCAATTTGCTCGACGCTTATGCATTCATCGAAGTCCGGATGGATATCGGCGTTCAGGGCAACACACAATACGTCAACATCGTCGGTCCGGTGACGCCGGGAACTGACGACGAGGGTCTGTTGATCGGCGGCACGCTGTCGATGTTCACGAAGACCAAATGGGCATTCGCGACCGACGGTACGCCGATCGCGCTGTCCTACTATGCCGAGCTTGCGCCGGGCGTGCAGGGGACACTCTCGGTCAACTTCACCCCGGCAGCGACGCCGCTGCCCGCCGCACTCCCGCTCTTCGCCACCGGCTTCGGCGCGTTGGGCCTGCTTGCCTGGAAGGGGAAGCGGAAGGTTAAGGCTACCGCAGCCTGATCTACGAACGGGTCGCCTTCCACCCTCACCGCTAAGCGCTGGTGGTCGCCGCGCCGAGCACCGAGTGGATCTGCGCGACGACAGCCGCACCTTCGCCGACCGCGGAGGCGACGCGTTTGGTCGAGCCGGCGCGCACGTCGCCGATGGCGAAGACGCGGGGCAGGCTGGTCTGCAGCGTCAACGGCATCGCGCGTCCGGCGTCCTCGCTGCCGTTGCGGCCGGTTACGATGTAGCCCTTGCTGTCCAACGCGAGGCAGCCCTCGAGCCAGGCGGTGTTCGGCTCGGCGCCGATGAAGAGGAAGAGGTGGCGGAGGTCGAGCCGCGAGAGCGCGCCGGTCGCCCGGTTGCGCAGAGTGGCGGCTTCGAGCCCGGCGCGCTCGCCATGCAGCTCCACGACCTCGGTCTCGGTCAGGAGATCGACATTGGGCAGCATCCGGATGCGGTCGCTCCGATCGGAAACCGGCGCCAGGGCCTCGATCTGCTCGACCGTCCGCATTGCAGCGTCCTCCCGGGAAAGGTCGCGGGCCGAGGCCACATCCTACAACCCGTTCGCTGCGGTTCAATGATCTCAAGGTATGGCAGTCCCGGTGATGTGGTCTTGTCGCGAACGCATCCACGCGAGCACCGCGCCGGCGAGACCGGGAAGCATCACGCCGATGAGCGCGGTCGTGGCGGCCATCGGGTCTTGCGGCACTCCGTCGGTCAGCCACTCCCAGAGATGGAAGAGACCATGCGCCGCCGGCCAAGCCGCACCGGCAACCGCAAAGGCGCCAGGCGTTGTGCCGCGGCGCGCGCCCAGCATCAGGCCGATCCCGCTCAGGCCGAAGGCGAGGGCGATGTCGGTGATGAAATGGGGATTGAACGGCCCGGTCGCGATGACGCCGGGCACCGTCGCATACCAATGTTCCGGCGCCAGCAGCATCCAAAGGCCGCTGGCGAGATGAAGCAGGCCGATTGCGGCCAAGAGACTGCGCACGAGCATGGATTCTCCTCCGTTTGCGTCGAAGAGGACGGAGCGGAAGCGGCGCTTGTGACAGGCCGGCCGAGGGTCAGAACCAATTGCCGCCCGGTCCGTTGACATCGATCTCCCCCAACATCGGAGATTCGCCAGAAAAGCGCTTGCGCAAGCGCTTCGATGGGCTATGATCGACATCAAGCAAGAGGCCGCACCGGTGGAAAACCGCAGCGGCTCTGCGATCGGAGCGCGAGGCTCCGGATCGCGATAACGGGAGGAGAGATCGGGTGGCAACCATCGCCGATGTTGCCCGTGAAGCCGGCGTCTCCATGTCGACCGTGTCGCACGTCATCAACCGAACGCGCAAAGTCGATCCCGTGACCGCCGATCTGGTGCAGCGTGCGATCGCCGCCATCGGCTACACGCCCAACACCATCGCGCGGGCCCTCGCCCGTTCCGCCACCGGCACGGTCGGCATCGCCCTGTCGGCGATCTCCAATCCCTATTTCAGCGACATCATCTGTGCCATCGAGACCGAATGCTCGCGGCTGGGGCTGATGGTCTTCCTCTCCGACACCCAGGACGATCCGGAGCAGGAGCTGCGGGTCTTGAAGGCGCTGCATCAGCGCCGGGTCGATGGCGTGATCCTGGCGCCCGCAGCCGGGCCCGACACCAAGTCGCTCAACTATCTCCGCGACCACAAGATCCCTTGCGTGCTGGTGGACCGGCTGCTGTCGCGCGACTTCGACCAGGTCGGCGTCGCCAACAGCCGCGCCATGGAGAGCCTGACCGCGCATCTCATCGGCCACGGCCATCGCCGCATCGGCCTGATCGCCGGCCAGCCCGGCTTCGCGACGACCCTGGAGCGCATCGACGGATTCAAGACGGCGCTGAAGAAGCACGCTCTTCCGATCGATGAGGATCTGATCTGCGCCGGCAACCCGACGGTCGCCGCCGCGGCCGAAGCGGCCTCCGCGCTGCTCTGGCGGCGCGACCGGCCGACGGCACTCGCGACCGGCAACAACCTCGCCACCATCGGTGCCATGCAGGCGATCCGGCGCGCCGGATTGCGCGTGCCCCAGGACGTGGCCCTGGTCGCCTTCGATGATTTCGAATGGGCGGACTGTTTCTCACCGCGCCTCACCGCCATCGCCCAGCCGGTCGAGGAACTGGGGCGGCGCGCGGCGGCGCTGCTGGTCGCGCGGGTGCGCGGCGGCGGCGAAAAACGTCAGACCATCCGATTGAAGCCCGAGCTGAAGCTCCGCGAATCCTGCGGCTGTCCCCCGGACCTCCATGGGGAGGTCCATTCATGAGCGGGCTCCTCTTGGAGATGCACGGCATCGAGAAGCGCTTCGGCGGCGTGCACGCCTTGCGCGGCGTCGATTTCGATCTCAAGGCCGGCGAGGTGCACGCGCTCTTGGGCGAGAACGGCGCCGGCAAGACCACGCTGATGAACATCCTTTCCGGCGTGATCGAGTCGGACCACGGCACCATCCGCGTCGCGGGAATGGACGTGCGCTACACCGATCCGCGCGAGGCCCAGGCGGCCGGCATCGCCACCATCTTCCAGGAGCTTGACCTCGTCCCCGGCCTCGACGTCGCCGCCAATCTCTTCCTCGGCCACGAGATCGCCAAGGGAGTCCTGGGAAGGTTCGGCGGCCTCGACGGCCGGCGCATGGAGCGCGAGGCCCGCGCCATGCTGGCCGACGCCGATGTCGCCATCGACGTGCGCCAGCCGGTCGGCGATCTCGGCATCGGCCAGCGCCAGCTGGTGGCGATCGCCAAGGCGATGTCCCATGCTTCGCGCGTCCTCATCATGGACGAGCCGACCGCGGCACTGACCGCCGCCGAGGTCACGCATCTCTTCGAGGTGGTGCGCCGGCTCTGCGCCCGCGGCCTCGGCATCGTCTACATCTCGCATCGCCTGGAGGAGGTGGCGCGTGTCGCCGATCGCGTCACGGTGATGCGCGACGGCCTCGTCGTGGGAGAGCTGCCGGCGACGGCGCCCCAGGGCCGGCTCGTGCATCTGCTGGTCGGTCGTCCCTTGGACGAGCTCTTCCCGCCGCGCGGCACCGCGCATGGCGACGCGCTGTTGAAGCTCGATCACGCCGGCTTCTTCGCGAAGCGCGCTCGCGCCGGCTGGCAAATGCCGGAGGATGTGTCCTTGACCGTCCATGCCGGTGAGATCGTCGGCCTCGCCGGCATCATGGGCGCCGGCCGCACCGAGCTGCTCTCGACGCTTTACGGCGTCGGCCCGCGCGGGCAGTGGCGGGGCAAGGCGGAGTTCGCCGGCAAGCCGGTGCGCTTCGCGACCGCTTCCGCCGCACGGCGCGCCGGCCTCGCCTTCGTCACCGACGACCGGCGCGGCAGCGGCCTCATGCTGCGCCAGACCACAGGCCACAATGTGGTCATGACGGTCTTGAAGCGCATCTCGCCCATGGGCCTGATGTCCCGCGCCGCCGAGAGCGAGATGGTCGTACAGGCGATCCGCCAGTTCGACATCCGCCCGCCCCGCGGCGATCTCGTCGTCGGCAACCTCTCGGGCGGCAACCAGCAGAAGGTGGTGTTCGCCAAGGAGCTGCTCGGCGGCCCGCGGCTGCTGCTGCTGGACGAGCCGACCCGCGGCGTCGATGTCGGCGCCAAGGCGGAGATCTATCAGCGCCTGCGTGCGCTGGCGCAGCGGGGGCTCGGCATCCTGGTCGCCTCCAGCGAATTGCCCGAGCTGATCGGCCTCTGCGACCGCATCGTGGTCATGCGCCACGGCGCGACCGTCGCCGAATTCAGCGGCGAGGTCGGGGAGTCGACTTTGCTCGCCGCCGCCAATGGCGAGATCAGGGAGGCGGCGTGACGGAGGGCACCGTGAACCTGCCGGCAGTCGCACCCCACCGTCGCCTCTGGCGCGATCCGCTCGCGGTCGTGGTGCGGTTCCAGAGCGTCATCGGCCTCGTGCTGGTGCTGGTCGGCGGCATCGTGTTCTCGCCCGCGCGCCACGGCCAGCTCCTTTTTCTGGCGCCGGACAACATCGCCAACATCGTGCGCGCGATCTCGGAGACCGGGATCATCTCGCTCGGCATGACCTTCGTCATCATCACCGGCGGCATCGATCTCTCGGTCGGCGCGGCTTTGGGCCTCGCGAGCGTTCTCACCGCGACCCTGATGGTCAATCTCGGCTGGGGCATTGCGCCCACCTTGATCGCGGTGATCGCGGCCGGGATCGCCTTCGGTGCGGTCCAGGGCCTGATTTCCAACCGCTTCCGGCTCGAGGCCTTCATCATCACGCTGGCCGGGCTTCAGGTCGCGCGCGGCCTCGCCCTCGTCATCTCGCATAACCAATACATCAACATCTCCTACGGCGACACGCCGGGCCTTGCACCTCCGGCCTTCAGCGTGCTCGGCGAGCGCCTGTTCAGCAACACCGTGCCGGTGGCGACGCTGGTGTTTCTGGCCCTCGCCGTGGTGGCGACCTTCGTGCTCAACACCACGCGCTTCGGCCGCTACGTCTTCGCTGTCGGCGGCAACGAGCGCGCGGCGCGCCTCTCCGGCATCCCGGTCGCTTTGGTGAAGATCACGGTCTACGCGATCACCGGCTTCATGGCGGCGGTCGCTGGCATCGTGCATGCGGGCCAGTTCAGTTTCGGCAGCCCGAACGACGGCGCCGGCTACGAGCTGACGGCGATCGCCGCCGTGGTGATCGGCGGCACCAGCCTGTTCGGCGGGGCAGGGACCATGATCGGCACCATCGCCGGCAGCATCATGCTGGGCGCGCTCGCCAACATCCTGCAGTTGAACAACATCAATGCCGCACTTCAGCTCCTCGCGACCGGCGCCATCATCGTGGTCGCGGCGGTGCTGCAGGCCCTCGTGGGCCGTCGGGAGGGATCCATGCGCTGAACAAGATCCGGCGGTCGAAGTCCCCGGTGCCGGTTGCAGCCGGCACCGGGGGTGTCAAGACGACAGGTACCAACCCAATCCGCAAAAACTGGGAGAACCACGATGCCTCGACGTTTCACTATGAACATTTCACACTCGCGCCCGCAAGGGGCGGCCCGGCGGTCGACCCTGGCTCCGCTGCTGGCGGCACCGCTGCTCATGTCGGCGAGCTCGTTCGCCCTGGCGGATCACATCGCCAAGGCCTGCGGCCCCAACGACAAATACGTGATCGGCTTCTCGCAGGCGAACAACGCCGAGCCCTATCGCCAGCACGTCAACAACGACCTGACGGCCGAGGCGGCGAAGGTCTCGCAATTCGAGCTCCACATCGCCGACGGCGCGGGCAACGACAACACCCAGACCTCGCAGGTCGACAACTTCATCACCCAGAAGGTCGATCTCCTGCTGATCTCGCCCTTCGAGGCGGCGCCGCTCACCCCGGCGATCAAGCGGGCGATGGATGCCGGCATCCCGGTGATCGAGCTCGACCGCGCGAGCGTCGGCACGGCGGGCAAGGACTACACCGCCTTCGTCGGCGGCGACAATTACAAGATCGCCTATCAGGCCGGCGAGTACACGGCGAAGACTCTGATGCCGGATGGCGGCGAGGCGGCGGTGCTGGAAGGCCTGCCGAGCTCGACGCCGGCGGTCCAACGCCTGAACGGCTTCAAGGACGGCATCAAGGAGAATTCGAAGATCCAGCTGGTCGCCGAGCAAGCGGCGGACTGGCTCCCCGACAAGGCCGAGACCGCCTTCGCGGCGATGCTGCAGGCCCATCCCGACATCAAGGTCGTCTATGCCAGCAACGATCTGATGGCGGCCGGCTCTTATCTCGCCGCCAAGGGTGCGGGCAAGGAAAGCCAGGTCAAGGTGATCGGCACCGACGGGTTGCCGGGACCGGCGGGCGGCATCGCCGCCGTCGCCTCGGGCCAGTGGGCCGCGACCTTCACCTATCCGACCGGTGCGCCCGAAGCGATCGATCTCGCGAAGAAGATCCTGCTCGACTGCGCGGATTCGGTTCCCGCCACCGTCACCGTGCCGACCCAGGCGGTCACTCCGGACAACGCCAAGCAGCTCAACGACACGCTGAAGTTCTGATCTGTCGGCTTCAGCGCTTGCAGCGGGCCGCCACTTTCGAGTGGCGGCCCTTCTTTACCCGACCCGCCGCAGCTTGGCGCCGTATTGGCCTTCGACGCCGATCGACATGCGGTCGCCTTCGATCCTGAATCGGCGCCGCTGCACGCTGCCGACATAGTCCGCGAGGTTGCTGCCCTCGACCGTCACGGCGAGCTCGTCGCCGGCGTCGTTCACGCTGAACGGCCCGCAGTAGGCGATGAAGGAACGCGCGATGTCCTTCGCCGGCGTATTGGGCTCGGTCGGGCGATAGAGCTGGATGAACGCATGGCCGGTCGCGTCGAACACCGCGTAGCCGCCGGGCGTGGGCCCCAGCGGCTCGCCCATCTCGCCATCTGCGGTGCGGCGCTCGAAGCGCTCGACCCGCCAAGTGCCGACCAACGGGCTTCCCATCTGGCCGCTCGCCTTCGACATCGGCGCTCAGTACGGCGTGTGTTTCTTGTCCGGGTTGTTGAAGCGGCCGAGGTTCCCGGCCAGCTGCTGGAGGAAGGTCAGGTTGTTGCCGAAGGTCGGCGTCACATTCTGGTTCATCGCCACCAGGCGGCCGTCCTGCAGGCCATAGACCTTCATGTCTTGCACGATATTGTTGGAATCGAAGCTGATCGCCAGCACCTCCTGCTCGACCACCTTGGGATCGAAGAAGGCGGTCGTCTCGGTGCGGCGCGAGATGTAATACCAGGTCCGCTCCTCGAACGGCGAGATCGAGGAGGGCGAGCCCAGCAGCTGCGCCACCCGGTTCTTGTCATCCACACCCGGGTTGATCTGCACCACCTGGTCGGTGTCGGGGACGTTGCCCTCTTGCTGGATGATCGGGGCGCAGGCGCCGAGGCCGCCAAGCGCACCGATACTCGCCGCAGGAGCGGCGAAGGCCAGCGCCTGCAGGATAACGGCAGCGGCTCCGGTCGGCTTCGGCATCCAGATCCTCAGATTGGAATCCCCTGTTTACGCATCCGCACGGCGGATACATCCGAGATGCATCGCGCAGCCACCAGATTCTTGCGAATCACGCCACCAGGCGCCTAGGCTGAGCGTTGTTCCCCGTCTTCCCGGCGAACATTGCACCGGCACCCGGGAGTGTCAAGTTTACCTTAACTAACCGGGAGTTAGCATTGGTGATCAGGATCTTGGGAGGTCAAGGTTGAACGCCCTCGGCAAGCTGATCGACCGGGTCCTTAGCGGCCCCGACCGGCGGGAAATCGTGGCGCACCGGCTCTACGCCGCGGTGGCATCCCAGGCGCGCCGTCCGGAGTTCTTCATCGCGGGCGGGGTTCCCGACACGATCGACGGCCGGTTCGAGATGGTGGCGTTGCACGCTTTCCTGTTGTTTCGCCGCCTGAAGAGGCAGGGCGACAAGGCCGGAGCCGTGGCCCAGGAGGTCTACGACATCATGTTCGGCGATTTCGACGCCTCGGTCCGCGAGCTCGGCGCCCAGGACCTCGGCGTCGGCCGCCGCATCAAGTTCATGACCGAGGCGATGAACGGGCGCTTCGTGGCTTATGAAGCGGCGCTCGCTGCCGTCGATCCGGCCGAGCTCGAGCTCGCCCTGAAGCGCAACCTCTATGGCACCGTCGAGCCGACGGACGAGCCCTTGAAGCGGATGGCGGAATACCTGCGCCTGGCGGAAACCGACCTCTCCGGTCAGCCGGTCGATCAGCTGATGCGCGGCGTGCTGCGCTTCCCGACCCTTGAGCCGGAACGGCTAGACTATTAAGTCTAAGCCGGAACGGCCCGGCTATTAAGTCTGAGCCGAAGCGGCTGGATTGGTAAATCCAGCCCGACCGGACTGCCAAGAAGCGATGCCACGCCAACACTCTGATTCGCAGGAATTCTCCCGCTTCGTCGAAGCGGACAGCGTCGGCCATCACCGCATGGAGCGGCGGATCGCAGCCAATCCGGAGGAGCGCACCGCGCTCGCCCGGCGTTTCGGCCTCGTCAGCCTCGACCGGCTGGAGGCCAGCTTCTCCCTGCGCCGGGCCGGCAGCGGCGTCATCCATGTCACCGGGACGCTGGAGGCGGACGTCGTGCAGTCTTGCGTCGTGACCCTGGAGCCCGTTCCCGCCAAGATCGCCGAAAGCTTCGCCGCGGATTTCGCCGCGGACTCCGGGGGGATGGCCGATCCCGATCTCGACTTCGAGGAAGCCGACCCGCCCGAGCCCATCCGCAACGGCCATATCGATCTCGGTGAGCTGGCGGCCGGGCAGCTCGCTTTGGCCCTCGATCCCTATCCGCGAGCGCCGGGTGCGGCGATCCCGCCCGAATACAGCCCTGGCGCGGAGCCGGAGCCGGCCGCGGTGCCGACTGTTAACCCCTTCTCAATCTTGAAGAAATAGAAACAGGCTGCGGGTGCCGCGTGGAATCCGGCGGAGCGCGATGAGCTTGCCAGGGCGTGTGAATTTGGCTAAGAACCCGCAATTGGGCGGCAGCGAAGCGCTGCCTTTTCTTTTGTGCGAGCAAGATCATGGCGGTTCCAAAGAAGAAGGTCACTCGGTCGCGGCGCGACATGCGGCGCAGCCATCACGCCTTGAAGGTGGTGGCGTCGCTGGAGTGCCCGAATTGCGGCGAGCTGAAGCGGCCTCATCACGTCTGCGGCTCCTGCGGCCACTACGACAAGCGCGAAGTCATCGCCAGCGCCGAGACAGGCACCGCCTGAACGGGCACCGCCTGATCGCACCTGCTATAGTGCGCCCAGGAAGGAGTGAAATCTCTTGAGCGCCAGCCTGGCGATTTCCCTCGACGCAATGGGCGGCGACAATGCCCCTGAAATGGTGGTGCGGGGTGCCGACATCGCGCGCCGCCGCTTTCCGCAATCGCGCTATCTGTTCTTCGGCGATGAGGCGCGGGTCCGTCCGCTGATCGACGCGCTCCCGGAGCTGAAGAAAGTCTCGACGCTCCGGCACACGGTCTCCGTGGTGACCATGGAGGACAAGCCGAGCCAGGCCCTGCGCTCGGGCCGCGGCAGCTCCATGCGCCTCGCGATCGACGCCGTGCATCACGGCGAGGCCGACGCCATCGTCTCCGCCGGCAACACCGGCGCGTTGATGGCCATGGCGAAGTTCGTCCTGAAGACCATGCCCGGCATCGATCGGCCGGCGATCGCCTCGTTCTTCCCCACGTTGCGCAGCGAGAGCGTGATGCTCGACCTCGGCGCCAACGTGCAATGCGACGCCGACAACCTGGTGCAGTTCGCCGTCATGGGCAACGTGTTCGCGCGCACCGTCCTCGGCGTGCGCGAGCCGACCATGGGCATCCTCAATGTCGGCGCCGAGGAGTTGAAGGGCCACGACGCGGTCAAGGTCGCCCATGGCATCCTCCGTCAGGCGACGCTGCCCGGCAAGTTCATCGGCTTCGTCGAAGGCGACGACATCACCCGCGGCACGGTCGACGTGATCGTCACCGATGGCTTTACCGGCAACGTCGCCCTGAAGAGCATCGAAGGTGCCGTAAAGCTCTACAGCCATTTCCTGCGCCAGACCTTCAAGAGCTCCTGGATGGCCGGCATCGGCTATCTCCTCGCGCGCCCGGCGATGAATGCACTGAGAGCGCGCGTCGATCCGCGGCGCTACAACGGCGCCATCTTCATGGGCCTGAACGGCGTCTGCGTGAAGAGCCATGGCGGCACCGATGCCTTCGGCTTCGCCAATGCGATCGGGGTCGCGGTCGACATGCTGACCAACGGCACGATCGAGAAGATGCGCCACGACTTCGCCACCGCCAACGCCTCCGCCGCTTCCCTCGCCGCCGGCCCCCAAGCCGCCGCGCTCTGACCGGAATCACATCATGCCGCTGTCGCGATGAGACGCTCGATCGGCCTCGCCGTCGGCGCCTATCTGCCGAAGACCGTCGTCACCAACGACGAGCTCTCGCGGCGGATCGACACCAGCGACGAATGGATCCAGCAGCGCACCGGCATCAAGCAGCGCCATGTCGCGGCGGAGGGTGAGTTCACCTCCGATCTCGCGGTGAAAGCGGCCGAGCAGGCGCTGCACAATGCCGGTTTGCGCGGCGCCGACATCGACGCGCTGGTGCTCGCGACCGCGACGCCGGATCACACCTTCCCGGCGACCGCCGCCAGGGTACAGCATCGCATCGGCATGACCGGCGGCTTTGCGTTCGACGTGCAGGCGGTCTGCTCCGGCTTCGTCTACGCGCTCGCCGTCGCCGACAATTTCATCAAGGCTGGCCAGGCGAAGCGCGCGCTCGTCATCGGCGCCGAGACCTTCTCCCGCATCCTCGATTGGAAGGATCGCAACACCTGTGTCCTGTTCGGCGACGGCGCCGGTGCGCTGATCCTCGAAGCCGGTGAGGGGAAGGGCACCGCCAGGGATCGCGGCGTGCTCTGCACCCATCTCTTCTCCGATGGAAAGCATTACGAGCAGCTCTACGTGAACGGCGGCCCGTCGGCGACCCGGACGACCGGGGTCGTGCAGATGAACGGCAAGGAAGTGTTCCGCCATGCCGTGGTCAATCTGGCGGCTGCCGTCGATGCCGCCATCGCCTCGACCGGCATCACCGCCGCCGAGATCGACTGGTTGGTACCGCATCAGGCCAACCGCCGGATCATGGACGGCATGGCGCATCGCCTGAAGCTGCCGCCGGAGAAGGTGGTCTATACGATCGACCGCCATGCCAACACCTCGGCGGCCTCGGTGCCGCTCGCCCTGGCCGAGGCCGTCAACGACGGGCGCATCCAGCGCGGCCATATGGTCCTCATGGAGGCGATGGGGGGCGGTTTCACCTGGGGCTCGGCGCTGATGCGCTGGTAACCATAGCGAACGCGCACCGGCTCGCGCCCGGCCGCGGCGGTAATTACATTCTGACGACAGACTTTCTCGCCGCATCGCAACGTCCCTCTGTAATTGACTGATTTCAAGGGAATCGATAGGCTTTTCTTTCCCCGGGTGGAGCGGGCTCCCGGGGCAGCGGGAAGGCGATGCGATGAAGGGCAACACGGTCACGCGCGCGCACTTGGCCGAGGCGGTCTACCAGGAGGTGGGCCTCTCCAGGAACGAATCGGCCGAGCTCGTGGACAGCGTGCTTAACGAGATTTCCGATGCGCTGGCACGGGGCGAGAGCGTCAAGATCTCCTCTTTCGGCAGTTTCCTCGTGCGCATGAAGGGCGAGCGGATCGGGCGCAACCCGAAGACCGGCGAGGAAGTCCCGATCAAGCCGCGGCGCGTCCTGGTCTTCCGCTCCTCCCATGTGCTGAAGGATCGCGTGAACAAGGGTTCAGGCGCTCCGTCATGACCGGTGCGCAGAGGGCTGGCGGCCGGATGGGCGCACGCGGCGAGGCGGCCCAAAGGACCGAGGGGAATACAACGGCGGAGCAAGCGGAAGCGGGGGCGCGGAAGCCGCTCGCGCGCCGCGCGGAAAAGTCCGCTTCGGCCTTCCGCACCATCAGCGAGGTGGCCGACGACCTCGAAGTGCCGCAGCACGTCTTGAGGTTCTGGGAGACCAAGTTCCCGCAGATCCGCCCGATGAAGCGGGGCGGCGGCCGGCGCTATTACCGGCCCGAGGATATCGAGTTGCTGCGCTCGATCCGTGACCTGCTCTACGAGCAGGGCTACACCATCAAGGGCGTGCAGAAGCTGATGCGCGAGGGCGGGTTGAGGCTCGGCGAGGACGATGCCGAGGGCGCGCCCGAGTCGGAAATGGCCGCGCATGCAGAGCATGCCGCCGCGCCGTCCCGCGTCCAGCCGGAGGACCTTCCGCTGTTCCGCGCCTCGCTCGACGACCGCCAGCTGCGTGAGCTCCGCGGCATTGCCGGCGAGCTCTCCGAACTCCGCGACCGCCTCCGCAAAGCCATCGACCGGCGCTGAGATCGTCGCAAGAGGACCCGCAACCGGTCGCCCTTCCTCCTTGCGTACCCGTGAGGCGCTGGATATATACCCCGCTGCCCCCCTTGGGCGGGCCCCGACGGTCGGAGTGTAGCGCAGCCTGGTAGCGCATCAGTCTGGGGGACTGGGGGTCGTGGGTTCAAATCCCGCCACTCCGACCATTTCGCGCCCTTGCTGTGACTCGAGAATTTTGCCGCGGATTCTGCGTGCCGGCATGTGCTGCCCCGCCGCAATCTGCGGCAGCTTTCTGGATTTTTCCCATATTTATCGTAAATGCCGGCCCTATCACACCATAGTATAGGAATTGTGCGCTGCAGCGATCTCTCCAGCCTTGAATTTGGCGCCCTACTGCTGACAATTGTGTCACGGGAGCGCTGCGAATCGTCGCGGCGCACGAGCCAGAACGCGTGATGACGATGATCGACCAGACTGCAATTCCTGACGCGCCCGAGCAGGGCGGTGGCGCGGCTTCCGCGTCGGCCGAGCCGGACACGATCAGCCTGCAGCATGCCGATCTGCTGCCGGATGCCGCAGGCAACATCGTCATCGAGTATGACGGTGGGAACTTGGCCGTTGAGCTGCTGACCGATCAGTCGGTGGTCGAGCAGGGCGTGGCGTCCCAGGCGGTCGATGCCAACGGCGGCGATCTCTCGGGCCTCGCCTATTTCTCGTTCGGCGACGGCACCACGCTCTATTTCCCGACCGACATCAGCGTCCACATCGTTCCGATCGGCTGACGGCTGCGCTCGGCCATAGGGCTCGGCGCGGTTCCAGGATTGTCGAGGCCGCCCCGCAGGAGGCGCGGCCCTCTCTAGTATTTGTCGTGATTGCTGTCCCGATTCTTGTCGGTCTTGAAGGCGCGCGGATACTGGGTCGGCGCGGGTGGCGTCGTCGGCAGCAGCGGCTGCGCCGGTGTGATGGTCGGCGGCGGCAGGATCGACGGCAGTGTGGAAGGCGGCACGGTCGAGGGTGGGAGCGAGCCGGAGCTGCCCCCGGTATCGGAGGTCGCGTCCAGCAACGGCTGCAGCATCTGCGGCGTCGTCACTGCGATCGGCGAGATCGTGCCCTTGGCGTCGACCGAGCCCCAGTGCCCGGCATCGACCAGCGCAGGCTTGGCATTCGGCGCATTCGATCCGAGCTCCACCGTGCCGTTCATCACGAACACCCGCATCAGCGCCTGCTGCTGCGCCACGATCCACTTGGTGCCGCGCACGGCCGAATAGCCGTTGGCGGTCTTGATCTGGTAGTCGAACTGGCTCTCGCCGGATTTCGCCGCGGCGGCGTTCACGATACCGTCGAGCACGGTCATCACCACGGTGCGCGAATGGTTGGCCGCGTCGAGCGCATAGAGGTCGATCGAGAGCGTGGTGTTCTCGCCCAAGGTTAGGATCGATCCGTCCGTGAAGCGGATGCGGAGCCGCGCGCCGGGGCCGGTCTTGATCACGTCGCCGAGCTCGAGCGCGGTGCCGCTGCCGGCGGAGATCTGCGAACCCTCGCGGGTGATACGAACGTCGCCCAGGGCCTTGACGGTCTGTCCGACCAGGCCCGCGGCAAAGCTCTGCAGCGGGATCAGCGCACAGAGCAACAGGGCGGCGAGCACCAAGCGCCGCGCACCATCCGGAAACCGGAGTCGCACCATCGAGAGCCCCGAACGTCTCACCCGCAAGTAGTCTACTCGTGAGACATACGGCAGGCCAGCCGGGTTCGGACGCGGCTTCTATCCGGGTGTGTGCGAGCCGTCACATCCCAGCATCAAACGTCGAGGTCATGCGCGAAGCGCGCGTTCTCCTGGATGTACTGGAAGCGCAGCTCGGGCTTGCGTCCCATCAGGCGCTCGACCAGGTCCGCGGTCTCGCGGGCGTCGGCGCGCTCTTCCTCGTTGTAGCGATGCGGCATGCGGACCCGGAGCAGGGTGCGCTTGGCCGGATCCATCGTGGTTTCCTTGAGCTGCGAAGCCGGCATCTCGCCCAGGCCCTTGAACCGGCTGACCTCGACCTTGCCCTTGCCGGTGAACTCCTTCTGCATCAGCTCATCGCGATGCGCATCGTCCCGCGCATAGGCGACCTTGCCGCCTTGGCTGAGGCGGTAGAGCGGCGGCTGCGCGAGGTAGAGCTTGCCGTGCTCGATCAGCCCCGGCATCTCGCGATAGAAGAAGGTCATCAGCAGCGAGGCGATATGGGCGCCGTCGACATCGGCGTCGGTCATGATGACGACCTTGTCGTAGCGCAGCCGGTCGAGATTGAACTTGTCGCGCGTCCCGCAGCCGAGCGCCTGGATCAGATCGACCAGCTCCTGGTTGCCGGAGAGCTTGTCGGCCGAGGCGCTGGCGACGTTGAGGATCTTGCCGCGCAAGGGCAGCACCGCCTGGGTTTCGCGGTCGCGCGCCTGCTTGGCCGAGCCGCCGGCGGAATCGCCTTCGACGAGAAAGAGCTCGGTGCCTTCCTGCGAATCCTTGGAGCAGTCGGCGAGCTTGCCGGGCAGCCGCAGCTTGCGGGTCGCGGTCTTGCGCGAGAGCTCCTTGTCCTGCTTCTTCCGGAGGCGCTCCTCGGCGACCTCGATCACCCGATCCAGCAGATCCTTGGCCCGCGCCGGATCGCCGGAGAGCCAGTGGTCGAAATGGTCCTTGATGGTCGCATCGACCAGGCGCGTTGCCTCCGCGCTGGCGAGCCTTTCCTTGGTCTGGCCCTGGAACTGCGGGTCGCGGATGAAGATCGAGAGCAGCATCGCGGCGCCGCCGGTCACGTCCTCGGCGGTGACGATCGAGGCCTTGCGGTTGTTGGTGAGCTCGCCGTAGCTGCGCAGGCCGCGGGCGAGGGCGCTGCGCAACCCGGTCTCATGCGTGCCGCCTTCCGGCGTCGGCACGGTGTTGCAGTAGGAGTTGAGGAACCCGTCGCCGTCCGCGGGCCAGGCGATCGCCCATTCGGCGCGCCCTTGGGAATCCGGAAAGTCGGCCTGCCCGATGAACGGCGTCGCCGTCACGGTCTGCCGGCCGTTGACGGTCGCGGTCAGGTAGTCGGCGAGACCGCCGGGGAAATGCAGTATGTCCTGGGCCGGCGTGTCGTCCTCGCCGGTGATGAGCGCAGGATCGCAGGACCAGCGGATCTCGACGCCGCGGAAGAGATAGGCCTTGGAGCGGCACATGCGATAGAGCCGCGCCGGCTTGAAATGCGCCTGGGGCCCGAAGATCTCCGGATCGGCGTGGAACTTGACGGTCGTGCCACGCCGGTTGACGTTGCCCGTGTTCTTCAGCTTGCCCGCCGGCTTGCCGCGTTTGTAGTTCTGCACATAGAGCTGCTTCTCCCGCGCGACCTCGACCGTCAGCTCGTCGGAGAGCGCGTTGACCACAGAGAGGCCGACGCCGTGCAGGCCGCCCGAGGTCTGGTAGACCTTGCCGCTGAACTTGCCGCCGGAATGGAGCGTGGTGAGGATGATCTCGAGAGCCGACTTGTCCTTGAATTTGGGATGCGGATCGATCGGGATGCCGCGGCCATTGTCCCGCACCGTGACGAAATAGTCCGCCGAGAGCTCGACCTCGATGCGGCTCGCATGGCCGGCCACTGCCTCGTCCATCGAGTTGTCGAGGACCTCGGCCACCAGGTGATGCAAGGCGCGCTCGTCGGTGCCGCCGATATACATGCCGGGTCGGCGCCGCACCGGCTCCAGGCCTTCGAGGACCTCGATGTCCTTGGCCGAATAATCCGAGCCCTTCTTGGGCATGTTCTGGAAGAGATCGCTCATCGCGGGCGCAATTCCGGGCGGCAGTTCATGACCCACTGATAGAGGCTCGATCCGCCCCCGGCAATCGCAAAACTGGGCCGACAATGGATTGATCGAAAAGGACAAATCGTCGCGGATCGGCCGGGCGTTCGAGCTTGGGCGGCGGGCGCGTCGGGGAGGCTATGCCGACTCGGAAGGGGTCGAGACCGCCGCCTTGCCACGGCTCCATCGCTGACCTAGGTTCCGCTTGGCATTCGAGAAGGAGGCGAGGGGAGCGATGCTGAAGGAATTCAGGGAATTCGCGATGCGGGGCAACGTGCTTGACCTCGCCTTCGGCGTCATCATCGGCGCCGCCTTCACCAGCATCGTCAATTCCCTGGTGAATGACATCATCATGCCGCCGATCGGCTTTATCACCGGCGGCCTCGATTTCTCGAGCTTCTTCGTCGTGATCAAGCGGGCCCACGAGGGCGACGTCTACAATTCGCTGAAGGCGGCGAAGGATGCGGGCGCGGTCACGATCAACTACGGCGTCTTCGTCAACGCGGTGATCAACTTCCTGATCGTCGCCTTCGTCCTCTTCATGGTGGTGAAGCAGATCAACCGCTTCAAGCGAAAGGAAGAGGCCGGCGAAGTCGCGCCCCCGCCGCCAAGCCGCAGCGAAGTCCTGCTGGCCGAGATCCGCGACGAGCTGAAGAAGGCCCGGTGAGGTGTGCGTCCGCTATGATAGCGCGTGCAAGCGGAACAAAACAAAACGCGATATGAACACCTGATGGCCAAATACACCTTCTCCTGCATAGACGCGCATACCTGCGGCAATCCGGTCCGCGTCGTCTCCGGCGGCGGCCCTCAGCTCGCCGGCAACAGCATGAGCGAGCGGCGCCAGCATTTCCTCAGCGAGTTCGACTGGATCCGCACCGGTCTGATGTTCGAGCCCCGCGGCCATGACATGATGTCCGGCAGCATCCTCTATCCGCCGGCGCGCGAGGATTGCGACATCGGCATCCTCTTCATCGAGACCTCGGGCTGTCTGCCGATGTGCGGCCACGGCACCATCGGCACGGTCACGGTCGCGATCGAGAACGGCCTGGTGCGCCCGAAGACGCCCGGCGTGTTGCGGCTGGAGACGCCGGCCGGCCTGGTCATCGCCGAATACGACCAGGTCGGCGACTATGTCGAATCCGTGCGCCTCACCAACGTGCCGGCCTTCCTCCATTCGGAGGACCTGGAGATCGACTGCCCCGACCTGGGCCCGATCAAGGTCGACGTCGCCTATGGCGGCAACTTCTACTGCATCGTCGAGCCCCAGGCGAATTACCGCGACATGGCGGATTTCACCGCCGGCGACTTGGTGCGCATGAGCCCGGTCCTCCGCCAGCGCATGAACGCGAAATACACCTTCCAGCATCCCGAGGACCCGACCATCCGCGGCCTCTCGCACATCCTCTGGACCGGCGCGCCGAAGGCCAAGGAGGCCGACGCGCGCAACGCCGTCTTCTACGGCGCGAAGGCGATCGACCGTTCGCCCTGCGGAACCGGCACCTCGGCCCGCATGGCCCAGCTCGCCGCCAAGGGCAAGCTCAAGGTCGGCGACAGCTTCGTGCACGAGAGCATCATCGGCAGCCTGTTCAAGGGCCGGGTCGTCAAGGAGGCGAAGGTCGGCAACCACGCCGCGATCGTCCCTTCGATCGAGGGCTGGGCCCGCGTCACCGGCTACAACACCATCTTCATCGACGACCGCGACCCCTACAAACACGGCTTCGTCGTGCAGTGAGCGGTCAGACTCTCAGCACGGGTGCAGCTTCTGCAAGGCTTCAGGCGCCACGTTCAGGAGATCGTCTTGTTGTCTCTCGGGGTGCGCGCGGATCCAATCCATGATGGCGTATGTATCGGACAAATCATGAGGATCGACCTTCGAGCAGGCGGTGAACCCATGCATCGGCTTGCCGTCATGCATGAATTGACGGACCGCGCCGATCAAGATCACGCACATCGCGCGATCCTTGCCTTGGGTCTGGTCGAGGCAGACGGACGAGGGAATCTTCTCTTCGCCCGAAGCGGTTCCAATCATTCCAGCGGCGACGACGGCGGCGGCAAGCGCCCTTACTCCGACATACGTCACGGTGTCATCCCCACAAACCCGCTACAACCTTCAAAGTAGCTCCGGACGCGATCTAAAACCAACGGATTTAAAGAAGGCAGGATGATATGGCCACGCCGCACCCGGATTTCCCCCAGCTCCATGTGCTCGATCACCCGCTGATCCAGCACAAGCTCTCGATCATGCGCGACAAGACCACGTCGACCACGCAGTTCCGGCAGCTGCTGAAGGAGATCGCGCTGCTGATGGGCTACGAGCTTACGCGCAACCTGCCGATGACCACCAAGGAGATCGAGACGCCGATCACCACCATGCAGGCGCCGACCATCGCCGGGAAGAAGATCGCCGTGGTGCCGATCCTGCGGGCCGGTCTCGGCATGGCGGACGGGCTGCTTGAGCTCATCCCCGCCGCGCGCATGGGCCATATCGGCCTCTACCGCGACCACGAGACCAAGCGGCCGATCGAGTATTTCGTGAAGCTGCCGGAACCCGAGGGCCGGATCTTCATTCTCGTTGATCCGATGCTGGCGACCGGGCATTCGGCCGCCGCCGCGGTCGATGTCCTCAACCGCCGTGGGGTCGCGGACGAGAACATCCGCATGATGGCCCTGGTGGCGGCGCCGGAGGGCGCAAGAGTGCTGACCGCCGCCCATCCCGGGATCTCGATCTTCGTGGCGGCGCTGGACAGCCACCTCAACGAGAACGCCTATATCGTGCCCGGCCTCGGCGACGCCGGCGACCGCCTGTTCGGCACCAAGTAGCTTTCCGCGCTTTCGCAAGAGGGGAGGGGCACCGACCGCGTTGCCCGATGGCCCCTCGTGTGATTTGATCCGCCCGGGGGGTGGAGGTGCGAGAGATGCGAAATCTACTGCTCGCTGTGACGATGCTGGCGCTCGCCGCCTGCGCCCAGAACGGGAGCGCCGGCAAGGCGGCGACCGCGACGGCTTCCTCTGAGGCCAAGGCGGCCATGGCTTCGAATGCGGCGCCGGAGCATGCACCCCAATCCCAGGTCCAACCTCAGCCCCAACCTCAACCTCAGGGAGCATCGAAATATTTCGGTCCCGAACTCTCCGCGGTCCAGGAGGGATTTGCCGCGGGGCTTGCCGAGGCCTGCTTCACCCATATCGAGGTGAAGCCGGACTTCGATACCTGCCTGCGCGCGCACATCGTCTCGGCCTTCGACGACAGCGGCCTCGGCCAGCAGAACTGCGCCGTCAAAGCCAATCTCGACGAGTTCGGCGACTGCGTCGTGATCGGCAACGAGGCGATCGACGTGCTGCGCCGCTTGGGTTCCGACGTGCCGAGCGCACCCGGCTTCTGGACCGACCCCGCCGTGGCGGACGGGCTGCTGCGCAAGGCGGTGGTGCTCGGCGCCACCGACAATTGCGGGAAATCTCAGTCACCATCCGCGGCGCGCGACTGCATCGACCACTGGCTGACCGCGAAGCTCGCCATCCCCGACGCGCTCGAGAAGAAATGCCCCACCAAGGCCGGCGCGCCGGAGCGCAACGTCTGCCTGATCGAAGCTTCCACCATCCGCTTCCGCCAGGAACACCTCCCCCGCCTCAGCGCGATCAGCACCTGATCCGTGCCGGATCGACCGGAGCCGCATCGTCGTCGTCAGAGGTGCGAGGTCGCGCAGCAGCGCCCCTCTCCCTCCAAGGGAGAGGGGCGGGTGAGGGCCTTGAGCAATCTGGAGCGTTCAGTCCCACCCTTCTGCAGAGTGGACTCGGAATCTCACTCCACCTGTGGCAGCTTCTCGTCGATCCGCCGGATGACCTCATCCGGCACCGCCTTGCTGCACATCAGATAGCGTAGCTCGCCCGCCGGCGCGTTCTGCAGCGGATAGATCGCGAGCCCCCACTGCGTGATATCGGCCTGGCCCAAGAGGTCCTTCGCCTCCTCCTCGGCCATGATCATGTAATCGACCCGGGCGTGGCTGATCATGCCGAGCATGGTGCGGTTGTCGCTGGCATCGGTGCGCTTGGTCGGCGCTTCGCTGGCGATCTTCTGATCGAGCTCGGCGCCGTAGGAATAGCCGGTCTTGGTCAGCAGGGTCAGCGCCTTGTTGCCGAACAGCGCGTCGATGGTCGGCGTGCCGGCGAAGCGCTGGTCGTCGGCGCGCGCCACCACGATGCTCGGTCGGTCGTGGTAGATCGGGCCCGAGAACTTGGCGAAGGCCTCGCGATCCGTTGTCTTGAACCAGCCGAGCCCGCAGACCCGCGTTTCACCGCGGCGGATCACCTCCATCTGCCGCGCGCTCGGCAGATCCGTCCAACGGAAGGCGACGCCGGCCGCCTGCAGCGCCGCCGCGGCGATGTCCGCGGTGATGCCGCGCACGCTGCCATCCGGCTGCTGCGCCGAATAGGGTGGACGCTCATGGTAGTAGAGGATCAGGGCATCGCCCCCCTGCGCGTCTTCGGCGCTCGCTTCCCGCGCGACGCCGATCATCGCCAGCAGCAGGCCAAGGGCGATGCCGCGCCTCATGACGCCGCCGCCTTGGCGTCGCCGATCTTCGCCTGCCAGGCAGCGAGATCGTCGAGCGCGCGCCGCGCCATCATCGGCTTCTTGCCCGCGCGCCACTCGCGCTCGGCCGAACGGCTCAAGCCTGCCGGCATGGGCAGCTCCGGGAAGAGCCCGAAATTGACGTTCATCGGCTGGAAGGTCTTCGCGTCGGCGGCACCGGTGATGTGGTGGAGCAGGGCACCGAGCGCCGTGGTCGCCGGCGGCGGTTCGATCGCGAGGCCGAGACTCTCCCGCGCCGCGAACTGCCCCGCGAGGAGCCCGATCGCCGCGCTCTCCACATAGCCTTCGACGCCGGTGATCTGCCCCGCGAAGCGCAGCCGCGGCTGCTGCTTCAGCCGCAAGGCGCCGTCGAGCAGCCGCGGGCTGTTGATGAACGTGTTGCGATGCAGGCCGCCCAATCGCGCGAACTCCGCATGCTCCAGTCCCGGGATCATGCGGAACACCTTCGCCTGCTCGGCGTATTTCAGCTTGGTCTGGAAGCCGACCATGTTGTAGAGCGTGCCCGCCGCGTTGTCCTGCCGGAGCTGCACAACCGCGTATGGGCGCCGTCCGGTCCTGGGATCGGTCAAGCCCACCGGCTTCATCGGCCCGAACAGCAAGGTGCGGATGCCGCGCTCGGCCATCACCTCGATCGGCAGGCAGCCCTCGAAATAGGGCGTCTCCTTCTCCCATTCCTTGAACTCGGTCTTCTCGCCGGCGAGCAGCGCCGCGTGGAAGGCGGCATATTCCTCGCGCGAGAGCGGGCAGTTGATGTAGTCGGCGCCATCGCCTCCCACGCCTTTACCAGCTGGCCCCACCCGGTCGTAGCGCGACTGGAACCAGGCCTTGTCGAGATCGATGCTCTCCTTGTGCACGATCGGCGCGATCGCGTCGAAGAAGGAGAGCGCCGCCTCGCCGGTGAGGTTGCGGATCGCCTCGGCCAGGGTCGGCGCGGTCAGCGGGCCGGTGGCGATGATCACGCTCTGCCATTGTCTCGGCGGCAGGCCGGCCACTTCCTCGCGGCGGATCTCGATCAGCGGATGCGCCTCCAGCCGCGCCGTGATCTCCGCGGCGAAGCCCTCGCGGTCCACCGCCAGCGCGCCGCCGGCGGGCAGCTTGTGCCGGTCCGCCGAGCCCAGGATCAGCGAGCCCATGCGCCGCATCTCCTCGTGCAGCAGGCCCACCGCATTGTTCATCGCATCGTCGGAGCGGAAGGAGTTGGAGCAGACCAGCTCGGCGCAGGCGTCCGTCTTGTGCGCCTCGGTCGCGCGCACCGGCCGCATCTCATGCAGCACCACGGGCACGCCCGAACCGGCCGCCTGCCAGGCGGCCTCGCTGCCGGCGAGGCCAGCGCCGATGATGTGGATGGCATTCACGTGATTGGGTACCGGAGCCGTCATCTCGTCCTTGCGTTAACCATTGGATTTGGCGCTAAATTAGCATGCTTTGCCGGGATCGATCGTAGAGTCCAGAGCGGACCGCGACCGAAGCGCGCGGGGGCCGGTCTCGGCCCCGAAGCGGGGTTGCAGCCGGCGGTTCCGCGATTAGGTTCTAGGCGAAGTGCTGGGGATCGGGGTGTGCGATCCTCAGCCGAAGTGCCGCCGAGGACTTGGCCAAGGAATGGGGTCTGTCGGCGGGAGGAAGGAAGTCATGGAGACCATGGTCGAGGACAAGACGACGGCGGGCGGGACCGCCAGCAACCGCCGGAACCTGGCGCGCCACAAGACGCTGAAGAGCGCGAAGATCGTCTTCAACAACAAGCAGAGCGTCATCGACTGCTTCGTGCGCGATATCTCGGACACCGGCGCCAAGCTCCAGGTCGCCGACCTCGTCGCCATCCCCCGGAACTTCACCCTGATGTTCCACGACGGCACGTCCCATGAATGCGAACGCGTCCGCGCCCACGGCCTGGAAATCGGTGTCCGGTTCCTCAGGTAGCAGCGTCGCATCCTGACATTGAGCGCTCGATAAGCGATCCGGCGCGTCTAAACGAACAGCAGACTCAAACCGGCTGCTCGATCCCCTGCTGCCGCAGCATCTCCGCATAGGGCGGCCAGGCCAGGCAATGCCGCACCAGCCGCGCGATCTCCGGATGCGTCACCGCCGGCTTCGCCATCTTCCGGGTCCAGCGCGCGATCATCGCGAGATAGGCATCGCAGACGGTGAACTGCTTGCCGCAAAGATACGGCCCCGAACGCTTCAGCACGCCGTCGAGGAAGCCGAACATCCGGTCGCTGTTCTGCTCGCCCTTCGCTGACACTTCCTTCTGCCGGTCCGCGCCGTCGACGAAGTAGTCGGCGTGCCAGTAATGCATCAGCGCCTCCTGCAGCGTGTTGGTGAGATAGGCGGTCCATTGCAGGAACAACCCGCGATCCGGATCGCCCGGCCTCGGCGCCAGCCCCGCCTCCGGATGCCGCTCGGTCAGGAACAGGCAGATCGCGGCGCTCTCATAGATCACATTGGCGCCGTCATAGACCAGGGTCGGCACCCGGCCATGCGGGTTGATGCGCAGATACTCCGCGCCTTTCTGCTCGCCCTTCTCGTCGTCGATCTTGATCAGCTCGGTCTTCGCCCCGATCGCATTCAGCACCGCATGCGGCGCCATCGCCGCCGACCCCGGCGACCAGTAGAGCTTGTACATGGCGTGTCCCCTGCGCTTATTGTGCCTCACCCATAACACGGAAGGTGCCGAGGATGTCGACCTCCCAAAACCCGCAGTCCGACCCGCGCGTCGTCGTCGACCAGATCGAATACTGGAACCGGGAAGGCGGCCCGCAATGGGTCGCGCGGCAGCAATCCTGGGACGTCACCATGAAGCCGATCTCCGACGCGGCCCTGGCCCGCGCGGGCGTGCAGCCGG
>DATKMF010000165.1:0-36257 GCA_035542015.1 Candidatus Cybelea sp. | reverse complement strand
CACCTTCTGCGCGCTCGACTTCCTCGCCTTCTACGTCTTCTTCGAGGGCGTGCTGATCCCGATGTATCTCATCATCGGCGTCTGGGGCGGTCCGCGGCGGGTCTATTCTGCTTTGAAGTTCTTCCTCTACACGCTGCTGGGCTCGGTGTTGCTGCTGCTGGCGCTGCTCGCCATGTATCGGCAGGCCGGCACCACGGATATTCCGACCTTACTCGCGACCAAGTTCGATCCCGGCATGCAGAAATGGCTGTGGCTCGCCTTCCTGGCGTCCTTCGCCGTGAAGGTGCCAATGTGGCCGGTCCATACCTGGCTGCCGGATGCCCATGTCGAGGCGCCGACCGCGGGCTCGGTGATCCTGGCCGGCGTGCTGCTGAAGATCGGCGGCTATGGCTTCCTCAGGTTCTCGCTGCCGATGCTGCCCGATGCCTCGGTCTATTTCACGCCGCTGATCTATACGCTGAGCGTCATCGCGGTGATCTATACCTCCCTCGTGGCCCTGGCCCAGGAGGACATGAAGAAGCTGATCGCCTATTCCTCGGTGGCGCATATGGGCTTCGTCACCGCCGGCATCTTCAGTCTCAATCAGCAGGGGATCGAGGGCGCGCTGTTCCAGATGCTCTCGCACGGCATCGTCTCGGCGGCACTCTTCCTTTGCGTCGGCGTGGTCTATGACCGGCTGCACAGCCGCGACATCGCCCGCTACGGCGGCCTCGTCAACAACATGCCCCGCTACGCCTTCGCCTTCATGATCTTCACCTTGGCTTCGATCGGTCTCCCCGGCACCAGCGGCTTCATCGGTGAGTTCCTGGTCATGGTCGGGGTCTTCAAGGACAACACCTGGGTCGCCTTCTTCATCACGACCGGCATCATCCTCGGTGCGGCCTACATGCTCTGGCTCTACCGCCGGGTCATCTTCGGCACGCTGGAGAAAGAGGACTTGAAGAAGTTCCTCGATCTCAGCCCGCGCGAGGTGGCGATCTTCGTGCCGCTGATCCTGGTCGTGCTCTGGATGGGCATCAACCCAACCTCGTTCACTGGCGTCTTCGGGCCGTCCGTGGACAACCTGGTCAGGACCCACCAGACCGCCTTCCTGCAGCACAAGCAGACCAACCTCGCCCAAATGGACGTCCACACGGACTTTGGGGCGGCGGGAGAGTGAGATGAATCTGGCAGACCTCAACCTCGCCGCCGCGACCCCGGAAATCTTCCTTGCCGTCGCCGCCATGGTGTTGCTCATGCTGGGCGTGTTCCAGGGTGACAAGGCGACAAGGGCAGTGTCGTGGCTCGCCGCGATCGTGCTTGTGGTCGGCGCCTATCTCTCGGCTCATATCGCGCCGGAGCACGGCGCCAATCCGGCCTTCGGCGGCCAGTTCATCGTCGACGGCTTCGCCGGGTTCATGAAGGTGCTGACGCTCGTCGCGACCGCGGTCGCCATCCTGATGTCGCTCGGCTATGCCTCCCGCAACGAGATGCTGCGCTTCGAGCTCCCGGTGCTGATGACCATTGCGGCACTCGGCATGAGCATGATGATCTCGGCCAACAACCTGATCTCGCTCTATGTCGGCCTCGAGCTGCAGAGCCTGGCGCTCTACGTCACCGCCGCCTTCCGCCGTGACACGGTGAAATCGACCGAGGCGGGCCTCAAGTATTTCGTTCTCGGCGCGCTCTCCTCAGGCATGCTGCTCTACGGCGCGTCGCTGATTTACGGCTTCACCGGCTCGACCGATTTCGCCGTACTGGCGAAGGCGCTCTCCGCCGATTCCCAGCCGGGCGTCGGCCTGATCGTCGGCCTGGTCTTCCTCTCGGCCGGTTTGGCCTTCAAGATCTCCGCCGTGCCGTTCCATATGTGGACGCCGGACGTCTACGAAGGAGCCCCGACGCCGATCACCGCTTTCTTTGCCGTGGCGCCGAAAGTGGCCGCGATCGCGCTCTTCACGCGGGTCCTGGTCGGCCCGTTCCTGCCACTATTGCATCAGTGGCAGCAGATCGTGGTCGTGATCTCAGTGCTCTCGATGCTGCTGGGCGGCGTCGCCGCTATCAACCAGCGCAACATCAAACGCCTGATGGCCTACAGCTCGATCGGCAACATCGGCTACGCGCTGGTCGGGCTCGCTGCCGGTACGCCGCTGGGCGTCACGGGCGTCATCATCTTCATGACCATCTACATCGTGACCACGGTCGGCGCCTTCGGCGTGATCCTCGCCATGCGCCGCAAAGGCGAGATGATCGAGGAGATCGCCGATTTGGCCGGCCTCGCGCGCAGCCAGCCCCTGCTGGCCTATTCCTTCGTGATCTTCCTGTTCTCGATGGCCGGCATCCCGCCCTTCGCCGGCTTCTTCGGCAAGGTCTTCGTCTTCAATGCCGCCATCGACGCTCACCTCTACGTGCTCGCCGTGATCGGCGTCATCGCCAGCGTGATCTCCTGCTTCTACTACATCCGGATCATCAAGGTGATGTGCTTCGATCCGGGCGAGGGGCATTTCGACCGGCCCGAGCCGATCCTACGCGCCGTCCTGGTCCTCTGCTCGATCTTCGTCGCGCTCGGCGTGTTCGTCCCCGGTCAGCTCGCGGCCGCCGCGACCGCCGCCGCCGCGAGCCTGTTCCCTGGATGACCATCGCCTTCCGGATCGAGGAAGTCCCGGCGATCGACAGCACCAATGAGGCTCTGCGCCGGCGCGCCGCGGCAGGCGAGCCTGAGGGCCTGGTGCTCCGCGCCGACGCGCAGCTTGCGGGCCGCGGCCGTCGCGGCCGAGGCTGGGAGTCGCCGCCCGGCAATCTCTATGTCTCGCTGCTGCTGCGGCCGGACTGCAGGCCTGGAGAGGCTGCCACCGTCGGATTCGTTGCCGCTGTCGCGCTCGGCGCGGTTCTGCGCGCGCTCGTTCCGTCGGTGGAAGTCCGTCACAAGTGGCCCAACGATCTCCTGATCAGCGGCGCCAAGATGACTGGACTGTTGTTGGAGGCAGGCACCAGGCCGGACGGGAAGCTCGACTGGCTGGTGCTCGGTCTCGGCGTCAATGTGATCTCCCATCCGGCCCAGGGCCCCTATCCGACCACGGATCTCGCGGCATCGGGCGGTCCGGTGATCGCGCCGCGCGCGCTGCTGGAGCACTTCCTCGAACGCTTTGGCCCGGCCTACGACGCCTGGTGCGCTGGAGGTTTTGCGGCAATCCGTTCGGATTGGCTCGCCCATGCCGCTGGTCTCGGCGAGACGGTGATCGCGCGGCTGGAGCGCGAGGAAGTGATCGGCCGGTTCGCCGATCTCGATGCTGACGGCGCTCTCGTCATGCGGCTCGAAAGCGGTGCTCAACGCCGCATTGCCGCCGGCGACGTGTTCTTCCCGAATCTTTAGGCCAGCCATGCTGCTCTGCATCAATGCCAACAACACCAACGTGAAGTTCGCCGTCTATGACGGCGAGAAGCCGGTCGGAGATTGGCGGATCAAGACCGAGATCGGCCGCACCGCCGATCAATATGTCGTCTGGCTCAACCAGCTTATGATGATGGCCGGGTTGAACCTGAAAGCGATCGACAGCGCGATCATCGCCAGCGTGGTGCCGTACTCGCTCTTCGACCTGACCAGCCTCTGCGAGCAGCATCTGAACACCAAGCCGCTGGTGGTCGGCGATCCGGCGGTCAAGCTCGGCATCCAGGTGAAGATGGACATCCCGGTGAACACCGTCGGCGCGGATCGGCTGGCCAACGCGGTCGGCGGCCATATCACCTACAGGAAGCCGCTGATTATCGTCGATTTCGGCACCGCCACGACTTTCGACGTGGCGGACGAGCAGGGCAACTACCTCGGCGGAGCGATCTCGCCCGGCATCAACCTCTCGGTCGAGATCCTGCACAGCGCGACCGCCATGCTGCCGCGCGTCGCGGTCGAGCGGCCGGCCCGGGTGATCGGCAAGAGCACGACCGAGGCGATGCAGTCCGGCATCTTTTGGGGCTATGTCGGGTTGGTCGAGGGCATGGTCCAGCGGATCACAGCCGAATTCGGCCGCGGCCTTGAGGTCGTCGCAACCGGGGGCTTGGCGCCGCTCTTTGTCGGGGTGACGCCGGTCATCCACCACCTCGACCCGGAGATCACCATGCGCGGCTTGGTCGAGATCTATCGGCGCAACCGCGCATGAACGTTGCCCCGACCGACCATCACCGGCCCGGCCCCGACGAGCTGCTGTTCCTGCCCTTAGGCGGCGCGGGCGAGATCGGGATGAATCTCAGCCTCTACGGCCATGCCGGCAAATGGTTGATGATCGACCTCGGCGTCACCTTTGGCGGGGACGAGACGCCGAGCATCGAGGTCATCATGCCGGATCCCGCCTTCATCACCGAGCGAGCGCGGGATCTTGCGGGGCTGGTCTTGACCCATGCCCATGAGGACCATATCGGCGCCGTGCCGTACCTCTGGCCGCGACTCAACTGCCCGCTCTACGCGACGCCGTTCACGGCGTCGGTCTTGCGGCGCAAGCTGGCCGAGGTCGGGCTCGAGACCAAGGCGAAGATCACCGAGATCCCGATGTCCGGGAAGTTCTCGGTCGGTCCTTTTGAGCTCGAGCTCATCACGCTCACCCATTCGATCCCGGAGCCGAACGCCGTCGTGCTGCGAACCAAGCTCGGCGCCGTGCTCCACACCGGCGACTGGAAGCTGGACCCGGAGCCGCTGGTCGGCCCGACCGCGGACGAGCGGGCATTGCGCCGGCTCGGCGACGGCAATGTCCTCGCCATGATCTGCGATTCGACCAACGTCTTCGTCGAAGGCCAGTCCGGCTCCGAGGCCGACGTGCGGAGATCGCTGGTCGAGCTGGTGCGGCGGCTGAAGGGCAGGGTGGCGGTCGGCTGCTTCGCCAGCAACATCGCCCGGCTCGACACCATCGCCCATGCCGCGATGATGAACGACCGCCAGGTCGCACTGGTCGGACGCTCGCTCTGGCGCATGACGGAGGCGGCGCGGGAGAACGGCTATCTGGCCGCGCTGCCGGAGTTCATCACCGAACACGATATCGGCTTCTTCCCCAAGGACAAGATCGTGATGATCTGCACCGGCAGCCAGGGCGAACCCCGCGCGGCCCTGGCGCGGATCGGCAAGGGCGAGCATCCGCACGTGGTGCTGGAAGAGGGTGACGCGGTGATCTTCTCCTCGCGGGTCATCCCCGGCAACGAGAAGGCGATCGCGCGGCTGCAGAACGATCTGACCCACCGCGGCGTCGAAGTGATCACCGACCGCGACGAGCATGTCCACGTCTCCGGCCATCCGGCGCGGGACGAGCTCGTCGAGATGTACCAATGGGTGCGTCCGCGAATCGCGGTGCCGGTTCACGGCGAGGCGCGGCATATCCGCGAGCATGTGGCGCTGGCGCGGCAGTGCCAGGTGCCGGAGGCGGTCGCGGTCGATAACGGGGCGATGCTTCGCTTGGCGCCGGGCCCGGCCGAGATCGTCGCCCGGGTGCCGAGTGGGCGCTTGGCCCTCGATGGCAAGATGCTGGTGCCGATGACCAGCGAGGTGATTCGCCATCGCCATCGGCTCGGCTATAACGGCGTGATCCTAATCTCGCTGGTGATGAACTGGCGCGGCGACCTGCTCACCGATCCGCAGGTAACGCTGGAAGGCCTGCTCGAAGGCGACCCGGAAGCCGAGGCCAAGAGCGAGATCGCCGATCGCGTCGCCGAAACCGTGGAAGGCCTATCGGCCGGCAAGCTCGAGAACGACGGCGAGGTCGCGGAAGCGGCGCGGCTCGCCGCGCGTCGCTGGTTCCACAAGGCCCACGACAAGAAGCCGATCACCCGGGTCCACGTGGTCCGCGTCTAATCCCGGCGACGCCCGCGCTCCGGCAGCCAGGGCAGAGCGACGCCAACTGCGCTGACCACGAGGACCGAAAGGCCGAAGGCGATCGATGCGGTCGCGGCAGCTTCGGCGTCGACGCCGATCAGGCTGAAACCGGTCACGATCGCGGCCTCGCGGAGCCCCCAGCCGCCGACGGAGATCGGCAAGGCCGAGACCAGCAGCGCTGCCGGCACGATCATCAGGCAGCTCAGCAGCCCCAGCTCGGCCCCGAGCATGCGGCCGATTGCCCAGATCAGCAGGACCGAGAGGAGGTGCTTGGCGAGACCGGTGGCGAGCACAGCACCGGCGATCGGCAGGTCGGTCACCGTGCCCCGAAGGTCGCGGGCCACCGGACCGATCCGGCGACCGAGAATGGGCAGGGCGCGCCAGCGCTCGGGCCTGGAAATCACGGCCGCGAGGCCGAGCAAACCGCCGATGCTGACCAGCCCTAGCGTTACCGCTGCCGTGGTGAATTGCGGGGCGGCTCCCCGCAGCGGCAAGGACATGGCGATCAGCAGGAGCAATGCCGCCAGCCCGAAGGTGCGATCGACCAGCACCGCGCGCAGCACGGTCGCGATCGGTGCCACCTTCGCCAGGGGCAGCGCGCGGATTGCATTGAGGCCGACGAACCGCGGCAGATAGGTTCCCATCAGCTCGCCGAGGCCGAACACCAGGCAGAGTTGTCTCAAGGGAAGGTGGAGGCCGAAGGCCCGCCGCAGGACCAGGTCCCAGCGTAGGACCATGATTGCGTATTGGATGACCAGCAGCAGCAGGGCGAATGCGGCCCAGGATCCGTCGGTCTGCCCGAACCGCAGCAGGACGGCTCCAATTCCGGCCTGCGACACGACCCAGACCAGCAATGCCGCGGAAACCAGCAGCTTGGCCGCGAACCGAAGCCAGCCGGCTCGGCGGTTGGCGGCCTGGACGGCACCCCCGTCCGGCTTCATTTTCGCACCGAAGGTCACTGGCGAAGGCCTTCCGGAAGTCGCATGTTAGGCGCATGGCTCCGCATCGGACCCAACTCCTCTACGGCCCAGTCTTTGGCAGCCTCGTGGCGCTCGGCTGTCTTACCGGCTCGGCGGCACTTTTTCCAGCCGCGGCGGATGTCGCCGTGAGCCGCCAGGATTGCGACCGGCTGGCCAAGTACCAGGAGCCGCCCGGCGTCGAATACCAAGCCGGCGTCGATGCCCATGGCGAGCCGGTCGTGCCCGCCGACATCGGCGGCGGGTCGAATATCCAGCTGCCTCAAACCATAGTGATCCCGATCGAGGTCTTCATCCAGGACCGGTTCCACATCCCGGCCAATTCCGCCCTTTGGGCCGCCAAGGCCGAGGTGGGAACGGTCACGATCACCGGGGACCAGGTCTATTTCAACGGCCAGCCGCTCGGCGATGCCGAGACCGCCGCTCTCGCCGAGATCTGCCGCCAGCAACCGCCCTATAAATAGACCCTGCGCATAACCCCTGGCGGCCGTAGACAGGCCATAGGCAGATTGCCTACATTCGCCGCCGAATCTCGCAGTTTCCCAAAGCCTTCCGAGGATTCCCGCAAGCATGCGTTCCACTCGTTTCCTGCTTCCGACACTCCGGGAGAACCCCGCGGAAGCGCAGATCGTCTCGCACCGCCTGATGCTCAGGGCCGGCATGATCCGCCAGACCGCCGCCGGGATCTATTCCTGGCTGCCGCTCGGCTTCCGGGTGCTGAAGAACATCGAGCGTATCGTCCGCGAGGAGCAGGACCGTGCCGGCTGCCAGGAAGTGCTGATGCCGACCGTGCAGTCGGCCGATCTCTGGCGGGAATCCGGCCGTTACGAAGCCTACGGCAAGGAGATGCTGCGTTTCCTCGACCGGCATGAGCGCGAGATGCTCTATGGACCAACCAACGAGGAGGTGATCACCGACATCTTCCGCACCTCGTGCAAGAGCTACCGGGACGTGCCGAAGCTGCTCTATCACATCCAGTGGAAGTTCCGCGACGAGGTGAGGCCCCGCTTCGGCGTGATGCGCGGCCGCGAGTTCCTGATGAAGGATGCCTATTCCTTCGACCTCGATTTTGCCGGCGCCAAGCGCGCCTACAACAAGATGTTCGTCACCTATCTCCGCACCTTCGCCCGGATGGGGCTGAAGGCGATCCCCATGGCGGCCGACAGCGGCGCCATCGGCGGCGACCTGAGCCACGAGTTCATCATCCTGGCCGAAACCGGCGAGAGCGCCGTCTTCTGCGACAAGAGCTTCATCGAGCGCGATGTGCTGTCGATGGACCTCGACTATGAGGGCGACCTCGAGCCTATCGTGAAGAATTGGACCGCCGACTACGCCGCGACCGACGAGAAGCACGACCCCGCCAAGTTCGACAAGGTGCCGGCCGACCGGCGCGTCGAGGCGCGCGGCATCGAGGTGGGCCACATCTTTTATTTCGGTACCAAGTACTCCGAGCCGCTGAAAGCCCAGGTCCAGACCCAGGACGGCGAGAACGTGACCCTGCACATGGGCTCCTACGGCATCGGCGTCTCGCGCCTGGTCGGCGCCGTGATCGAGGCCAGCCACGACCACAAGGGCATCATCTGGCCGGAGAGCGTGGCGCCCTTCCGTCTGGGCCTGATCAACCTCAAGGTCTCGGACGCCGCCTGCGTGAAACTCTGCGACGATCTCTATGACAAACTGCGCGCGGCCGGCGTCGAAGTGCTCTATGACGACCGCGACATCCGCGCCGGCGAGAAGTTCGCCGAGATGGATCTGATCGGCCTGCCCTGGCAGGTCGTGGTCGGACCGCGCGGCGCCGGGAGCGGCATGGTCGAGCTCACCCGGCGCTCCAGCGGCGAGAAGCAGGAAATCTCCGCGGAAGCGGCGCTGAGCCGGCTCAAAGCATGATCTTCAACGCCTTCGAGCGCATGGTGGCGATGCGCTACCTGCGCGCGCGCCGCGCGGAGGGCTTCGTCTCGGTGATCGCCGCCTTCTCCCTGGCCGGGATCGCGCTCGGCGTCGGCACGCTGATCGTCGTCATGTCGGTCATGAATGGCTTCCATGTCGAGCTCTTGAACAAGATCCTCGGCTTCAACGCGCATCTGACATTGCAAAACAGCTCCGGTGTCGTCGCTGATTATGCGGCAATTACCGAGAAGCTGCGCAGTCTGCCTGGCATCGCCTCGGTGACGCCGAGCGTCCAGGGCCAGGTCTTTGCCACCGGTGACCGCGGCAACGGCGACGGCGCGCTGGTCAAGGGCGTGCGACAGGAGGACCTGCAGAGCCGTCAGCTCATCGCGGAGAATATCGTCGCAGGCTCATTGAAGGACTTTGTACCCGATGACGATGTGGCCGTCATGGGCCAGCATCTCGCCGAGTCCATTGGCGCAGGCATCGGCAGTGACGTCACTCTGATCACGCCGATCGTGCAAACCACGCTCGCCGGGCCAATCCCGCGGATGAAGACCTTCCGGATCGTCGCCCTGTTCAATGTCGGGATGTACCAATACGACAACAGCATCGTCTTCATCCCGTTGGAATCCGGCCAGGTCCTGTTCCAGAAGAAGGGTGGCGCCACCGATATTGAGATCATGGCCAAGAACATCCTCGATGTGCCGAAGCTGAAGCCGGCGATCTGCAGCGCGCTCGGGAGAAAGCTCAGCTTCAGCGCCGGCAGTGCGACCTACTGCGCCGTCGGCGACCAGAACTACGTCCTCGGCGACTGGGAGCAGGCCAACCGCGATTTCTTCACCGCGGTCGATGTCGAGCGCAACGTGATGTTCCTGATCTTGACGCTCATCATCGTGGTCGCCGCCTTCAACATCATCTCCGGCCAGATCATGATGGTGAAGGACAAGGGCCGGAACATCGCGATCATGCGCACCATGGGTGCCACGCGCGGCGCCATTCTGCGCATCTTCCTGCTCTCCGGGGCCAGCATTGGCATAATCGGCACGGCGCTCGGATGCCTGCTCGGCTACGCATTCGCGGCCAACATCGACCACATCAGGCATTTCCTCGAGAATTTCACCAACGTTCCGCTGTTTCCCGAAACCATCTACTTTCTCTCCAAGCTACCCGCGATCGTAGACCCCATGGAGGTGGTGCTGATCTCTCTGATGTCGCTGGTGCTGACCCTGCTGGCCTCGCTCTATCCCGCCTGGCGCGCGGCGCGGCTCGATCCGGTCGAGGCGCTGCGCTATGAGTGAGGTGCCGGTCCTCGAGCTCAAGGGCATCCGCCAGAGCTTCGCGGAAGCCGGGGGCGGGCGGCTTGAGGTCATTCGCAGCGCCGACCTCGCGCTCCATCCCGGCGAGATGGTGGCGCTGATCGGCCCGTCGGGCGCCGGCAAATCGACGCTGCTGCACATCACCGGCATGCTGGAGCGGCCGGTGGCGGGTGAGGTGGTCGTCGCCGGGCAGTCGAGCCGCGACATGTCGGACGACCGCCGCACGGCGCTGCGGCGCACCACCATGGGCTTCGTCTATCAGTATCACCACCTCCTGCCGGAGTTCTCCGCCATGGAGAACGTCATCGTCCCGCAGATGATCGCCGGGAAGTCGCGACGCGAGGCGCGACCGCGCGCCGTCGAATTGTTGGAGCGCGTCGGCCTCAAGGGCAGGCTGGAGCATCGCCCGGGAAAGCTCTCCGGCGGCGAGCAGCAACGCGTGGCGGTCGCCCGCGCACTGGCCAATGCGCCGCGGATCCTGCTGGCCGACGAGCCGACCGGCAATCTCGACCTCCACACGGCGGATGACGTCTTCGCCATGCTGGCGACCTTGGTCCACGATCTCAAAGTCGCGGCGCTGATCGCCACCCACAATCTGGAGATCGCCAAGCGCATGGACCGGATCCTGACCATCCGCGAAGGCGTGCTGGAGAAGATGTAACCGGGAGCGGGGCGGCGGAGCCTTGAGCAAGGTCTTCAACATCGTCGCCACCTCGCTGGCCTTGATCGGTCACTTCATTGCCAATCCGATCGAGCATGCCGAGCGTCGCCGGGTGCCGCGCGCGATCCTGGCCAACCTTGCCGCCCTTTCGCAGCCTATCGCGATGCCGAAACCCCGCCATGTGGGCGAGCATTGTTTCGCATTCGACCTGCCGGGAACCGTGGTCGACGACGCGGTGGCAGCCTCTACGCTCATTCTGTTCGAAGACACCAAGTCGCTGGCGCGCCGCCACCACCGCGCTCTCCCTGAGATCGCCAAGGTGGGGCGCGGCGCCTACTGCCATCTCAGGGGCAAGATCTTCTTTTCAACCTCCGACAACACCTCGCCTCTCACCAACGGACGGCGCTACTGGGCGATGCATAGCCTGACGGGCGACGCCGCAGCGTTCAGCCGCGTGGCCGCCTGGCACAAGAGCACGGCGAAGACCGGCGCGGCACGTCTGGCCGAACTGATGACCCTGCTTTGCCCGGCGCATTTCGGATATGAAACGGCGGGCGGTGCCGGCCCGGACGTTGTCCTCAACGGCGTCCGCCTGGCCATCGACCGCGACGCGAAGCTGGCATTGTCGGCCGATACCGTCGCCGTCGAGCGCTTTCCGGGATCGACCACGCGTTGGTCTGTCGAGCTCCGCAACCTGCGGGACACGGAGCCCGATGCGCCAACCCTGTTGCTGCGGGCGATCGTCGACCTTGCGCCCGAGGCCGAATTCATGGTGCCCCGGCTCGACATAGAGGGTCCCAACGGCTTCTCGCTCGGCTTCGCATTCGACGCCGCCACCGGAATCTCGATAGCGATGACTCGACCGCGCCTCTTGGCCGAGGCGCTACGGGCCAGTTTCAGCGAAGATGAGGGATGGCGGCGCTGGGTCGCAAGCGTGTTCGACCTGCTCTCGGGGTCGCTCGAGGCAGGCGGTCTCGGACTGGCCCTCGATCTGGACGCGCGTTCGGTGTTCGAAGCGATGCTGTCGCGTGATGGCTCCGGTGACCGCTATGAATTCAGCTTGCGCCCATCCGGGTCAAGCCGCGGCGCCACCTTGCGAAGGGTGCCGATTGATCATGACTGACGCGCTCGACAAAGGTCTTGCTCAGGCTTTCGGCAAAGGACTACCCGGCGAACTGCAGCTCACGCTGAAAGACCTCTTCCGGTCGCCCCTGATCGGCGCCGACGCGGAGCGGTTGGTCTTCGCCGATGGCACGTCCGTTCCCGTGCGCGGGCATGTCCCGCGCTTCGTGGCGGATGATGCCTACGCGGACTCCTTCTCCTTTCAGTGGGCGACCTTTCCGCAAACCCAGGTGGACAGTGCTCAAAACGTGCAGCTGAGCGAGCGGGAGGTGCACGGCAAGGCGAACCTCAGCGAGGAGGTGGTGCGGGGCAAGACCATTCTCGATGCCGGCGTCGGCATCGGGCGCCATTCAGAGATCTATGCCCGGTGGGGTGGCCGTGTGATCGGCGTCGATCTCAGCGGCAGCGTGGACATGGCTTACCGCAATCTCGCGGCCTTCGACAATGCGGTGGTGGTGCAGGCCGATCTCGGCGATCTTCCGTTCCGCGATGGGAGCTTCGATATCGTCTCTTCGATCGGCGTCCTCCATCACACGCCGGATACCAAGGAATATGCGAGGCGTCTGGTGCGTCTCCTGCGTCCGGGCGGGATCCTGACGGTCTGGGTCTACTCCGAGAAGTTTGCGCGACGAAAGCAGTGGATTCCGGTGACCAGCCGGATTCCGCATCCGGCATTTTACGATTGGTCAGTCTGGATCGTGGATTGGCTGCGCCAGGATCCCGAGCACCCGATGTTTCGCTACGTTTCTCAAGAGATGGACTTCTTCTTCGGTCATTCGACGACCGACCGCGCCGTCCTTTCTTTGTTCGACGGATACACACCGGCCTATCACGGGGTCCATTCCCCCACCGAGGTCAGCGGCTGGTTCAAGGAGTTCGGCCTCACCGGCATTCTCAGGGGCCGGGTCGAGACGGCCGTGTTCGGGCGCAAGCCGCTTGGCTGAGCCACGATAAATCAGAGGCTTGCGATCATTTCTTGGGCGCGGGCACAAGCTTCGCATCCACCGGCAGCTTCCTGACATGCTTCCGTCATCGGAACTCAGTCAGCGAGTCATCAAGCATCCTTAGAATTTTCGCGACGCGAACGCCCGATTCGCGGCCGCCGCGCGCCTGCCACGGAACGCCCGCACCGAGTCGTTCCACACCAACAAGGGAGTGCACTGCCATGACAGACCGGATCGAGTTGTCGCGTCGCCAGACCCTGAAGGCGATCACGGGCGTGCCGCTGCTGCCGCTGGCCTCGTCGCTGGCCGGCTCGGCCTTCGTCTATGCGAACCGGGCCGAGGCCGCGGCGATCGCCTCCGCGCATTTCGTCTCGATGCCCGCGCCGGCGCTCGACAATCCGGCCGCCATGGCGAGCACGACCGTCGGGTCGAGCATGCAAGTGAAGTATGCCGACGGCACGGAGCAGACCTTCAAGCTGGAATACGATCCCTTCTTCGTCACCGGCATGGACGTGCCGGACGGGAAGGGCGGCACGCTGGTCGCCGGCGGCTACTACGACATCAACGGCAAGCCGATCCTCGATCCATCCTCGACCGAAGCGACCAAGCCGCAGTTCTTCTCGGACTGCCCAGACGGGACGAGCCTGATCAAAGTCGACGGCGCCAAGGTCGACGGCGTCAAAGGCAACCCGGTCTTTGCCGTGGTGCAGTTCGAATACACGACCGAGAACGCCGCTGGCGACGACATGTACGGCAAGCTGCCCTCGCCGATCGCCGTCTTGACCCTAGATCAGGATCCGAAGACCGGGAAGCTGACGCTGGTGAAGTATCACAACGTCGATACGTCGCCGGTCAACGGCCTCTGGATCACCTGCGGCGGCAGCCTGTCGCCTTGGGGCACCCATCTCTCCAGCGAGGAATACGAGCCCGATACGACCAAGCTCGACAAGAATGAGGAATTTCAGGGCTTCAGCCAGAACCTGTTCGGCGATCCGAACAAGGCGAACCCGTATCACTACAACTTCATCCCGGAAGTGACCGTCAATCCGGACGGCACCGGCTCGATCAAGAAGCACTATGCCATGGGTCGCATCTCCCACGAGCTGATCCAGGTCATGCCGGACGAACGCACGGCGCTCATGGGCGACGACGCCACCAATGGCGGGCTCTTCATGTTCGTGGCCGACAGGCCGCGCGATCTCTCCGCCGGCACGCTCTATGTCGCCAAATGGGCGCAGAAGACCGCCGAGAATGGCGGGTCGGCCGATCTCACCTGGATCAATCTCGGTCACGCCACTAGCGACGAGGTGAAGGCACTGGCCGACAAGCTGACGGTCAAGGATATCGTCGAGGTGAAGAGCGAGGACCCGAACGACACGTCGTTCACCAAGATCCCGTTCGGCGGCAAGCCGAGCTGGGTGAAGTTCGTACCCGGCCAGGAGAAGGCCGGGGCCTTCCTCGAGACCCATCGTTATGCTGCCTTCAAGGGCGCCAGCATGGGCTTCACCAAGATGGAAGGCACCACCGTGAATGCCAAGGATAAGGTCGCCTATTCGGCGATGTCCTACGTTCGCAAACAGATGACCGACGGCTCCGGCGGCATCTCGGTCAACGCGCTGGAATCCGGCGTGGTCTATGGCCTCAACATGAAGGGCGGGCAGAAGGACGACACGGGCGTCGCGATCGACAGCGAGTGGGTGCCGGTCGATATGGCCGGCGTGGTCTGGGGCGAGGATTTGAAGGATGCCGACGCGCTCGGCAACACCGCAAACGCCGACAAGATCGCCAACCCGGACAACATCAAGTTCTCCGAGAAGCTCCGCACCCTCTTCATCGGCGAGGACAGCGGCATGCACGTGAACAACTTCCTCTGGGCCTACAACGTGGACACCAAGGAGCTGTCGCGGCTGCTCTCGACGCCGGCGGGTGCGGAATCGACCGGCCTGCAGGCAGTCGATGAGATGAACGGCTTCACCTACGTCATGAGCAACTTCCAGCATGCGGGCGATTGGGAGATCAAGAAGGACGCGAGCGGCAACGTGACCGGCCTGCATGCGAAGGTCTATGCCCAGCTCGATCCGCTGATCAAAAAGAACTTCGGCGATGCCCGCGGGAAGCTCGGCGGCGCCGTGGGCTATCTGACCGGACTGCCGGCGACCGCCTGACTCGTTCGAAAGATCCCTAGAGCTCGATCTTCTCCTCGCGGGCCCGGCCGTTCGGTCGGGCCCGATTTCTTTGGAGCCGCCGCCGCTGCGATGTCAGAATGCCCAAAAAAGCGGCACGGCTATCGCGGTACGCATGGCTAACCCTTTGGTTCTGCTGCAAACAGGCCGCGGCACATCGCGTGCAACGCGGGATATGGTGGCAACGCCGAGGGGAGGCGGACTGCGCCATGGCGTTTGACGAGATGACCTTGAGCGGCGGCGGCATCCGCGCGCCCTACGAAAAGATCGCGCTCTGGCTGGAGGCGATGCCGCGCGAGCAGCTGCAACAGCGGCGGCTCGAAGCGGAGCTCTTCTTTCGCCGCGGTGGCATCACCTTCGCGGTCTACGGCGATGCTCAGGGTGAAGAGCGCATCATCCCCTATGACATCGTGCCCCGCGTGCTGGCGCGCGCCGAATGGGAGCGCCTGGCGCGCGGCCTCGAGCAGCGGGTAAAGACGCTGAACCTCTACCTGGCCGATGTCTACGGCAGACAGGAGGCGTTGAAGGCTGGCATCGTGCCGGCCGACCTGGTCTGGCAGAACCCGGCCTACCGACCCGAAATGGCCGGCCTCGCAGTGCCGCACGGCGTCTACGTCCACATCGCCGGAGTCGACGTGGTCCGGGTCGATGACGAATCCTTCTATGTCCTCGAGGACAATGCGCGCACGCCCTCGGGCGTCTCTTACATGCTGGAGGGGCGGGAAATCTCGATCCGGCTGATGCCGGAGCTGTTCGGCGCCCATCGCGTGGCTCCGATCGAGAATTATGCCAACGAGTTGCTCGGTGCCCTGCGCTCGGTGGCGCCGCCCAACGCGCGCAGCGACCCGACGGTCGCCCTGCTGACGCCCGGCCAGTACAACTCAGCCTACTACGAACACAGCTTCCTCGCCGACAAGATGGGCGTCGAGCTCGTCGAGGGCCGCGATCTCCTGGTGCAGGACGAGATCGTCTACATGCGCACCACCCAGGGACCGAAGCGGGTCGATGTGATCTACCGCCGGGTCGATGACGACTTCATCGATCCCTTGACCTTCCGTCCTGATTCCGGGCTCGGCGTGCCCGGGCTGTTCGCCGCCTATGCCGCCGGCAATGTGACGCTGGCCAACGCCATCGGCACCGGCGCCGCCGACGACAAAGTGATCTACAGCTATGTGCCGGACCTCATCCGCTTCTTTCTCGGCGAGGAGCCCATCCTGAAGAACGTATCGACCTGGCGTTGCCGCGAGCCCGATGCGCTGAAATACGTGCTCGGGCACCTGGACGAGCTGGTGGTCAAGGAGACGCACGGGTCCGGCGGCTACGGCATGCTGGTCGGGCCCCATGCGAGCCAAGCCGAGATCGAATCCTTTCGCGCCCGGCTGAAGGCCACGCCAGAAGCCTACATTGCGCAGCCCACGCTCGCGCTCTCGACTTGCCCGACCTTCGTCGAGAGCGGCGTCGCGCCGCGCCATGTCGATCTGCGGCCCTTCGTATTGAGCCGCGCTGACGGCATCCGCATCGTGCCCGGCGGCCTCACGCGGGTGGCCCTGCGCGACGGATCCCTGGTCGTGAATTCCAGCCAGGGTGGCGGACTGAAAGACACGTGGGTCATCGAATGAATGTCTCCTCGTGCTGAGCCGCACTGCCGACAGCTTGTTCTGGCTTTCCCGCTACATCGAGCGCGCCGACTATCTCGCCCGCACGCTGGAGGCGGCGCAACGCCTGTCGTCGCTTCCGACCGCCTATGCAGGCGAGGTCAACGAGTGGGAGAGCGCCGTCCAGACCGCCGGTTGCGGTACGATTTTCCATGACAAGCACGAAACGGCGACGGCGGAGACGGTGAACCAGTTCCTGATCTGCGCACCGGAGAATCCCTCTTCTATCGTGAAGTGCGTCGAGATCGCGCGGACCAATGCGCGCGCGGTGCGTACCGCGCTCACCAGCGAAATGTGGGATGCCATCAACGGCGCCTGGCTGGAGCTGCAAGGTCTCAATGCCGCGAAGCTCGGGCCCAGCGCGCTGCCGAAGTTCCTGGCCTGGGTGAAGGAGACTTCACTTCGGGTCGACGGTTCCGGCTACCGCACCATGCTGCGGAACGACGCTTACTGGTTCTCGCGGCTCGGCATCTTCGTCGAGCGCGCCGACAACACCGCACGCATTCTCGACGTGAAGTATCATATCCTCCTTCCGGAGAACGCGACGGTCGGCGGCGGCATCGACTATTCGCAATGGGCCGCGATCCTGCGCGCCGTGTCGGCGCTGACCAGCTATCATTGGGTCTATCGCGAGAGCCTCAAGCCCTGGCTGATCGCCGATCTCCTGATCCTCAACCGGCAGATGCCGCGCTCGCTCGCCTCCTGCTATCAGAACATCGTCGGCAATCTCGACGAGATCGCCGGCGCCTACAACACCGCCGGACTGGCGCAACGCGCCGCGCGGGGCATCGACCGGCGGCTGGGCGGCACGAAGATCGAGCAGGTCTTCCAGAGCGGCCTGCACGAGTTCATCACCACGTTCATCGGCGACAACAACCGCGTCGGCTCCGCCATCAGCGCGCAATACCTCGTCTAGACCAACCATGCGCATCAGCATCCACCACCAGACCTCCTACAACTACGATCGACCGGCCCAGTCCGTGATCCAGATCCTGCGCCTGACGCCTCGTGATCACGACGGCCAGTATGTGCGACGCTGGCGCATCGACCTCGACCATGGCGGCGTGCTCCGCGCACGCGAGGATGCATTCGGCAATGTGATCCACGTTCTCTCGGCGACGGGGCAATTCGCCGCCTTCAGCCTCGCGGTCGATGGCGAGGTCGAGACCCAGGACACGGCGGGCATCGTTCGCGGCGCCGTCGAGCGCTTCCCACCCGCGCTCTACCTCCGCGAGACGGCGCTGACCCGACCCGACGCCGCCATCGCGGACTTCGCCCGTACGGCGGCCGGTAAGGCCAAGAACAGCACGCTCGACAAGCTGCACAAGCTGCTCACCGAGCTGCACGACCGCATCGCCTTCGAGATCGGCGTGACCCAGACGACGACTTCGGCTGCGGAGGCGCTGGCCCGTGGAAGCGGCGTCTGCCAGGACTTGACCCATGTCTTCATCGCCGGAGCACGCAGCCTCGGCATTCCCTGCCGCTACGTCGCCGGGCATTTGCTGCGTTCCGACACGGTGACCGCCCAGGAGGCGGGCCATGCCTGGGCCGAAGCCCATGTCGGCGACCTCGGCTGGGTCGGCTTCGATCCGGCGAACGGCATTTCGCCGACCGATGCCTATGTTAGGATCGCGATCGGACTCGATTATCTGGGGGCGGCGCCGGTCCGGGGCGCTCAGATCGGCGGTTCGGAGGAGCGGCTGGCGGTCGCGGTCACCGTGGACCGGACCGCCCAGCAGCAGCAACAAGGCTAAGAGTTTTGCGATGACCTACTGCGTCGGCCTCCTGGTTAAGGAAGGTCTGGTCCTGATCTCGGACACCCGCACCAATGCGGGGATCGACAACATCGCCTGCTTCCGCAAGCTGCACTTGTTCGAGACACCCGGCGACCGCACGCTCGCCATTGCGACCTCGGGCAACCTCTCCATCTCCCAGGCGGTGCTGGGTCTCCTCAGCGAAGGCTTCGCCAATCCGGAGACCGGCGAGACCGAGACTCTCTCAAAGGCGACCAGCATGTTCCATGCGGCGCAGATGGTGGGACAGGCGGTGCGCGAGGTCTATCGCATCGACGGGCCGAGCCTGGAGCAGCACAATTCGAGCTTCGACATCGCCCTGTTGCTCGGCGGCCAGATCAAGGGCAGGCGGCTGCGGCTGTTCATGATCTATGCCGCAGGCAATTTCATCGAGGCGACCGCCGACACGCCCTATCTGCAGATCGGGGAGCACAAATACGGCAAGCCCGTGCTCGACCGCGCGGTCACCCACGACACCGACCTCTACGATGCGCTGAAGATCGGCCTCATTTCCATGGATTCGACGATGCGCTCCAACCTCGGCGTCGGCCTGCCGATCGACGTGCTGGTGCTCCGCCGCGACGCGCTCGCGCCGGAGCTCAACCACCGGATCACCGCGGAGGACGCCTATTTTTCCGACCTGCGCCACCGTTGGTCCGAGGCCCTGCGCGCCGCGCATCTCGGCATACCGCGGCCGCCTTACGAGGCGAAGGTTCGGCGTCTTAGCGCAGGTAAGGATCGAGCACCGGCAGGCTCACGATCACGGAAAGCGCGATGAGCGCCACCGCGACGCGGCGGAACAGCTTGGGATCCGCCTTCCCGAAGAATCGGCCGCCGAAGAAGAGACCCACGGCATAGCAGGGGATCATCGGCACCAGGACCGGAATGAGCTCGCGGCTGAAAACGCCGGCGACCAGGTAGCTGATGATCGCGACCAGGCTGGTGGCCCCGAAGAAGACGAAGATGTTTGAGCGAATCGTCTCCGGTGCCGCAGGGCCGGAGATCCAGAGCACGATCACCGGTGGGCCGGAGAGCTGGATCAGGCCGGAGAGGAAGCCCGAGGCCGCGCCGACCAACACGGAGATAATGGCCCTCGGCGTTCCGTGATAGCGCCAGCCCGAGAGGATGATCCCGAGCAGAACGACGATGATCGGCACCAGCGCCCAACGCACCGGCGTCGGGTCGATGGTGGTGAGGAAATAGGCGCCGATCGGGATCGCGACGATAGCGCCGACGGCAACCGGAAATACCGTCCGCGGCTCGCAGAGGCGAACCGATTTCACCAGATAGGGAATGGTGAGGATGGTGTCGGCGACCAGGATCGAGCTGGCGCCGATCCTCGGCCCATAGAGCGCGCTGACGAACGGGATCATGATCATCCCGGCGCCGAAGCCGACGAAGCCGCGGACCGCGCCGGCGATCAGGGCAAGACCTGCCACCAGCAGCACCGGTCCGCTGAGATAGTCGCTCACGTCGCCACCTGCACCGCGCGCTGCCGGAGCGGTATCGCGCCCCGATTTCCGATACACTGTCGCCGCGAGTCGCCAACCAAGAAAAAACCGCATGTCCTACGCCGATTTCGTTCACCTCCGGGTCCATTCCGCTTATTCGTTGTCCGAAGGCGCCATCACACCCAAGGCGCTGGCGGAGCTTGCGAAACGCAACGAGATGCCCGCGGTCGCCGTCACCGATACCGGCAATCTCTTCGGTGCGATGGAGTTCGCGAACTACGCGAAGGAGGCGGGGGTCCAGCCCATCACCGGCAGTCTCCTCGGCATGGCGCGGCCGGACCAGGATCCGCATGCAATCAAGCAGTTGCCGCCGGATCGTTTGCTGCTGCTCGTGCAGAACGAGACCGGTTATCGCAACCTGATGAAGCTTTCGTCCAAGGCGTTCCTGGCCAGCGAGCCGGGCACGATCGCCCATGTCTCGATGGATGACCTCGAGAATCAGAGCGACGGCCTGATCGCGCTGACCGGCGGTCCGTCCGGCCTGATCGGCCGCCTCCTCTCGGAAGGCCAGCAAGGCGCGGCGGACGAAGCGCTGCGCCGGCTGATGGAGCTCTTTCCTGGCCGGCTCTATGTCGAGCTGACGCGGCACGGCACCGAGGTCGAAGAACGGATCGAGCCGGGCCTGATCGACTTTGCCTACCACTACGACCTGCCGCTGGTCGCCACCAACGATGTCTACTTCTCCGACGAAGGGATGTATGCCGCCCATGACGCCCTGCTCTGTATCGCCGAGGGCACCTATGTGGGCGAAGGGAACCGCCGGCGTGTCACCCGCGAGCACCGCTTCAAATCCGCTGGGGAGATGCGGCGCCTGTTCGCCGACCTGCCGGAGGCCTGCGACAACACGCTGGTGATCGCGCAGCGTTGCGCCTTCATGCCGCCTGCGCGCAAGCCGATCCTGCCACCCTTCTCGGACAAAGGGGACGAGACCGAGATCCTGCGTCAGAAAGCGCGGGAGGGTTTGGAGGCGCGTCTGCGCGTCCTCAAAGTGGATGAGGCGGCGGAGAAACCCTATCGCGAGCGGTTGGAGTTCGAGCTCGGTGTCATAATCCAGATGGGCTTTGCCGGCTACTTCCTGATCGTTGCCGACTTCATCCAATGGGCCAAGGCGCAGGGTATTCCGGTTGGCCCGGGCCGCGGCTCCGGTGCCGGTTCCGTGGTCGCCTGGTCCCTCACCATCACGGACCTGAACCCGCTGCAATGGGGCCTGCTGTTCGAGCGGTTCCTCAACCCCGAACGCATCTCGATGCCGGATTTCGACGTCGATTTCTGCCAGGACCGACGCGACGAGGTGATCCACTACGTCCAGGAGAAGTACGGCGTCGATCGGGTCGCGCAGATCATCACCTTCGGCAAGCTGCAGGCTCGGGCTGCGGTGCGCGACGTCGGGCGCGTGCTGCAAATGCCGTATGGCCAGGTGGACAAGCTGTGCAAGCTGATCCCGAACAATCCCGCCAGCCCGGTCAAGCTCAAGGACGCGATCGCCGGCGAGCCCGTGCTCGAGCGTGCCATGGAGGAGGATCCGGCGGTCGCCAATCTGATGCAGACGGCGATCAAGCTCGAGGGCCTCTATCGCCACGCCTCCACCCATGCCGCCGGCGTCGTCATCGGTGACCGGCCGTTGGACGAGCTGGTGCCGCTCTACCGCGATCCGCGCTCCTCGATGCCGGTCACCCAGTTCAACATGAAGGACGTGGAGAAGGCCGGGCTGGTCAAGTTCGACTTCCTTGGCCTGAAGACGCTGACCGTGATCGCGACGGCGGTGAAGCTGCTCAAGCGCCGTGGCCTCGAGCTCGACATTGACCACATCCCGCTGGATGACGCGAAAACCTACCAGCTCCTGGCTAGCGGCGAAGCGACCGGCATCTTCCAGCTGGAAAGCTCGGGCATGCGGGACGCCATCCGCAAGCTGAAGCCGGACCGGTTCGAGGACATCATCGCCATGGTGGCGCTCTACCGCCCCGGCCCAATGGACAACATCCCGAGCTTCATCAACCGGAAGCATGGCAAGGAGGAGCCCGACTACCTCTATCCGACGCTGGAGCCGATCCTCAAAGAGACCTTCGGCATCATGATCTACCAGGAGCAGGTGATGCAGATCGCCCAGGTCCTGGCCGGCTACTCGCTCGGCGGCGCGGATCTCTTGCGCCGCGCCATGGGCAAGAAGATCCGCGAGGAGATGGAGGCGCAGCGCAAGACCTTCATCGACGGCGCGGTGGCGAACGGCGTGAAATCGGACAAGGCCGGCGAGATCTTCGATCTCGTGAACAAGTTCGCCGGCTATGGCTTCAACAAGAGCCACGCGGCCGCTTACGCCCTGGTCGCCTACCAGACGGCTTGGCTCAAGACCAACTACCCGGTCGAGTTCTTCGCGGCCTCCATGACCTACGACATGGGGAACACCGACAAGCTCAACGTCTTCCGCCAGGAGTTGAACCGGCTCGGCATCAAGCTGCTGCCGCCGGACGTCAACCGTTCCGAGCCCACCTTCACCGTGGAAGCCCAAGCCGATGGCAGCCTCGCCGTCCGCTATGCCCTGGCCGCGATCAAGAATGTCGGCGCCGGCCCGGTCGAGGGCATGGTGAGGGCCCGAGAAGTGAGCGGGGCGTTCCGCTCGCTGGAGGATTTCTGCGAGCGCATCGATCCCAAGGGGCTTAACAAGCGACAGCTGGAGAACCTGGTCCTGGCCGGTGCCTTCGACAGCCTCAACCGCAACCGTCGTCAGGTCTACGATTCGGTCGAGCAGATGCTGCGCCAGGCCAACGCCGCCCATGAGGCGAAGGGGTCGGCGCAGAACAATCTGTTCGGCGATGCCGCTTCGGTGCGGCTGACCTTGCCCGCCGTGCTTGACTGGCCGCCCATGGAGCGCCTGCAGCAGGAGTTCTCCGCGATCGGCTTCTACCTCTCCGCCCATCCGCTCGACGCCTACGGCTCGGGCCTGAAACGGCTGGATGTCGTCGCTTTCGCCGATCTCCCGGGATGGCTCAGGGCGCGCGGCACCAGCCGGGCCAAGGTCGCCGGAATCGTGGTCGGGAAGCAGGAGCGCACTTCGCAGAAGGGCAACCGCTACGCCTTCGTGCAGCTGACGGACGCCTCCGGCATGTACGAAGCGACCGTGTTCTCCGAACGCCTGACCGAGCATCGCGAGCTCTTGGAGCCCGGGAGGGCCGTCCTGCTGACCGTGGACGTGCGCAGCGAGGAGGATAATCTTCGGCTGATGGTGAGCGAGGCCGCCAGCCTCGACCGCGCGGTCGAGACGACGGCAGCCGGCCTCAAGGTCTATCTTCGCGATCCGACGCCGATCTCCGGCATCAAGCAGATCCTAGACCGGGCCGGCCGGGGGAAGGGCAGGGTCACGCTCTCCGTCGATCTTCCCGACCTCGGCTGGGAAACCGACCTTACTCTCAACGGGGGCTTTGCCATCTCGCCTGCCGTCCGCAGTGCGATCAAGGCGGTCCCGGGCATCATGGACATCCAAGACGTCTGAGTGATTTCGATTCATAACTGATTGAATTTAAAATATTACGGCAGAAACGTATGAGCTGTATGCAGCAACGCGCCGCGGGTGATTTTCACTGGACTTACCGGCGCTTATCGACTACCTAGACGGCGCTTGAAAACGCATGCGGATGCGCGCGCCTTCGGGGAGAAATCCCGCAAGGACCACGCTCCGGTGCCTGACCCTCTGGATCACCCAGCTGGCCAGGTCACTCCATCCGCAGAGGCACAACCGGAAAAGGACGTTTAAACATGGCGTTGCCATCCTTCACGATGCGCCAGCTGCTGGAAGCTGGCGTGCATTTCGGCCACCACACCCGCCGTTGGAACCCCAAGATGGCGCCGTTCTTGTTCGGCGTGCGGAATGGGATTCACATCATCGACCTGGAGCAGACCGTTCCGATGCTGGACGGGGCCGTGAAGGCGGTCCGTGACGTCGCCGCCGCCGGCGGCCGCGTGCTCTTCGTCGGCACCAAGCGGGCGGCCTCCGACAAGATCGCCGACGCGGCCAAGCGCTGCGGCCAGTACTACGTCAACCACCGCTGGCTCGGCGGCATGCTGTCGAACTGGAAGACCATCTCCAACTCGATCAAGCGCCTGCGCGACATCGACGAGAAGCTCCAGGGCGACGCGGTCGGCCTCACCAAGAAGGAAATGCTGATGATGACCCGCGACCGCGACAAGCTGGAGCGGGCTCTCGGCGGCATCAAGGACATGGGCGGCCAGCCCGACATCCTGGTCGTGATCGACACCAACAAGGAGGCGATCGCGGTCAAGGAGGCGAACAAGCTCGGCATCCCGGTGGTCGCCGTGCTGGACAGCAATTCCTCGCCCGACGGCATCACCTACCCGGTGCCGGGCAACGACGATGCGATCCGCGCCATCCAGCTCTACTGCGACCTGTTCTCGGGCGCCGTGCTCGACGGCTTGCAGCAGGAGGCGATCTCCAGCGGCCGCGACATCGGCGAGGCCGAGGAGTTGCCGGCCGAGCAGCTGCCGCCGGTCGAGGGTGGCGAGGCTCAGGCCGCCGCCAACGCCTGAACCCCATAGTGCCGGTCCTGCCGGCGGGCCTGCGCATTCTCCGAATGCGGCGCTGGCCGGCGACCGGATGATCGTTTGAGAGGAGATACCATGGCCGAGATCACCGCCGCGCTGGTGAAGGAACTGCGTGAAGTTTCCGGCGCGGGCATGATGGACTGCAAGAAGGCCTTGACGGAGAACAACGGAGACCTCGAAGCCGCGGTCGATTGGCTGCGCAAGAAGGGGATCGCGGGCGCGGCCAAGAAGGCGGGCCGCGTCGCCGCCGAGGGCCTGGTCGCAGTGGTGGGCGAAGGCAAGAAGGCCGTGCTGGTCGAGGTCAATTCGGAGACCGACTTCGTCGCGCGCAACGACAAGTTCCAGGATTTCGTCTCGTCCGTCGCCAAGCTGGCGCTGAATGCCGCCGATATCGAGGCGCTGAAGAGCACGAAGACGCCGGAAGGCCCGACCGTGGCCGAAAAATTGACGCAATTAGTCGCAACCATCGGCGAGAACATGAATCTCCGGCGGATGGCGTCGGTTTCGGTGAAGGACGGCGTGGTCGCGACCTACATGCACAACGCGACCGTGCCGAACATGGGCAAGATCGGGGTGCTGGTGGCGCTGGAATCGGCCGGGGACAAGGAGAAGCTGGCCGCGCTCGGCAAGCAGATCGCCATGCACGTGGCCGCCGCAAATCCCTCCGCGCTCGACATCCAGTCGGTCTCGGCCGCCGATCTCGACCGCGAGCGCGCCGTGCTCTCGGAGCAGGCCCGCGCCAGCGGCAAGCCGGAAGAGATCATCGCCAAGATGGTCGAAGGCCGGCTGCGCAAGTACTACGAAGACGTTGTGCTGCTGGAGCAGCTCTATGTCATCGACGGCGAGAGCCGCGTGAAGCAGGTGATCGAGAAGGCGTCCAAGGAGCTGGGGGCGCCGGTCAAGGTGACTGGTTTCGTTCGTTTCGCCCTGGGGGAGGGCATCCAGAGGGAAGAACAGGCTGCCGCCGAGTAAGGCAGCGCGTGGTATATAGACGAGTCGCGAATAGACGCATTGCGAGTCGGCGCTGGAAGAAGTGCTCCGGCGCCGGCCACGAGACGGGAAGAGGGTAGCAATGGCAGGGTCCGCTCGACCGGGACTTCTCTACAAACGGGTGCTCCTTAAGATTTCCGGGGAGGCCCTGATGGGAAGCCGGGAGTTCGGCCTCGATCCCCAAACCGTCACCAGGGTCGCCGAGGAGGTGAAGCAGGTCGCCGAAATGGGCGTCGAATGCTGCCTCGTGATCGGCGGCGGCAATATCTTCCGCGGCATCGCCGGCGCCAGCCAGGGCATGCAGCGGGCCTCCGCGGACTACATGGGTATGCTGGCGACGGTGATGAACGCCCTCGCCATGCAGAATGCACTCGAACAGATTGATGTAAGCACAAGGGTGCAATCTGCCATTTCGATGCAATCGATCTGCGAACCCTATATCCGCCGCCGCGCCATGCGCCATCTCGAGAAAGGCCGGGTGGTGATCTTCGCCGCCGGCACCGGCAACCCGTTCTTCACCACAGATACCGCTGCAGCCCTGCGCGCCTCCGAGATGGGCTGCCAGGCGCTCCTGAAGGGAACCAAGGTCGACGGTGTCTACACGGCCGATCCGAAGCTCGATCCCAAGGCGGAACGCTACGAGACCTTGACCCACCACGAGGTACTCTCGCGGGACCTGAAGGTGATGGATGCCTCGGCGATCTCGCTCGCGCGCGAAAACCGGATCCCGATCATCGTTTTCTCGATTCACACGCATGGCATGTTCGCCGAGGTCCTGCAGGGCAGGGGACGCTGCACCGTGATTGGCGAGCAGATGCAACGCGTCGCGGTCTGACCTCGGCCGCGCGGAGTTGGGGGAAGAGTGATGATCGATTCAAGGCTGGGTGAGTTCGGGCGCCGCATGGACGGCGCCTTGGAGGCGTTGCGCAAGGAGTTCGCCGGATTGCGGACCGGCCGCGCCTCGGCGCATCTCCTGGAGCCGGTTCATGTCAGCGCCTATGGCAGCGACATGCCGCTTAACCAGGTCAGCACGGTCAACGTTCCGGAGCCGCGTATGATCACGGTCCAGGTCTGGGACCGCGGCCTTGTCTCGTCGGTCGAGAAGGCGATCCGCGATGCGGGCCTCGGCCTCAACCCGGCGAGCGACGGCAATACGGTGCGCGTGCCGATTCCAGAACTGTCACAGGAACGCCGGCAGGAGCTGACCAAAATCGCGCACAAATATGCGGAACAGGCACGCGTCGCGGTGCGCAACGTCCGGCGGGATGCCATGGATTTCCTGAAGAAGCAGGAGAAGGACGGCAAGATCACCCAGGATGAGCATCATCATCTGAACGATCAGGTCCAGAAGTTGACCGACGAGCATGTGAAGAAGGTCGACGACGCTCTGGCCGCCAAGGAAAAAGAGATTTTGCAGGTCTGACGTGAACCAGTCCGGTACCGCCAAGCCGCTCTCTGACATCAGCAACGAGACCGCCGCCGAAGCGGTATCGCAACGCTCCGGCATCCCTGGCGCGCCCGTTCATGTCGCCATCATCATGGACGGGAACGGGCGTTGGGCACGAGCCAGGGGCCTGCCGCGCACGGCAGGCCACAGCCGCGGCGCGGAGGCGGTGCGCCGGACGGTGAAGGCGGCGGCGGAGGCCGGTGTCCGATACCTCACGCTGTTCGGCTTCTCCTCGGAGAACTGGAAACGTCCGGCTTCCGAAATCGACGATCTGATGGGGCTGCTGCGCCACTACTTGAAGCGCGAGATCGACGAGCTCGACAAGAATGGCGTGCGCCTCAACGTGATCGGCGAGCGCGACCGGCTCGGCGCCGATATCGTCGCGTTGATCGAAAGCGCCGAGCGGCGCACCTCCCGCAACGAGCGCCTCAATCTCACCATCGCCCTCAGCTATGGCAGTCGCGGGGAGATCGTCGCGGCGGCGAAGCGCGCGATCGAAGCCGCGCTCGACGGCAGGCTTCGGCCGGAAGAGCTCGACGAGCGAACCTTCTCGCGGTTCCTGCTGACCGCGAACATGCCCGACCCCGACCTCCTGATCCGCACCAGCGGAGAAAAGCGGATCAGCAATTTCCTGCTGTGGCAATGCGCCTATGCCGAGTTCGTCTTCCTCGATCGGAAATGGCCGGACTTCGATCAGGACGATTTCAACGCCGCGATCCAGGAATATCTCGGCCGGACCCGGCGCTATGGCGGCGCCGGCTGAGCCCGCGCAGCGGCGCGCGTCCTCGCTCGAGCTGCGCCTCCTCTCCGCCGCCGTTCTGATTCCGATTGCCGCCTTGGCCGCTTGGTTGGGCGATTGGGCCTGGAACGGCCTCGTCGTCATATTCGGCACGGAAATGATCCTGGAATGGTGTCGCATCGTCGCGCATCGTCGCGTGGGTCAGGAGGTTGCACCGTTCCCAAGCACGCGGGCCTCGGTTGAGACCGTGGTCACGCCGGTGCTGGTCGCCGGAGGCCTTATCCTCTTTGCGCGATACCCCCAGATCGGTTCGGGTATCGCTTGGTCGTACCTCGCGATCTGCGCCGTCGCGGCGGCGATTGTCGCGGTGCCGCGCTACGGAAAACGAGCACTTTGGTTCTCGCTCGGCCCGATCTACGTGGCCGTGCCCTGCGCGGCGATCATGATGCTCCGCGATGAGGCCCACGGCCTGCAGCAGATCCTCTGGATCGTCGCGCTGGTGATTGCCGCCGACACCGGCGCCTATGCCGCCGGCCGAACCATTGGCGGGCCAAAGCTTGCTCCCCGCATCAGTCCGAACAAGACCTGGGCCGGGCTCGGCGGAGCGGTCGTCTCCGCCGCTCTCGTCGGCGCCGTAACGGGGGCCTTGCTGGGCCCAACCGGAATCTGGCCGCTGACCGCCGTCAGCGCCAGCCTGGCCGTGGTGGAACAGGCCGGTGACCTCGCAAAATCAGCCCTCAAACGGCACTTTGGGGTCAAGGACGCCGGCAATATAATTCCTGGGCATGGCGGTGCCATAGACCGTGTCGATGGCCTGATCGCCGTCGCGGTAGCGGTCGCCGGCATCAATCACTGGATCGGAATGAGTGTGCTGACATGGCTGTGACCGAAGCAAGGCGACTGGAGCCGCAGAGCCGGAGCAGCGGCCCGCGCTCAATCGCCATCCTCGGCTCCACGGGATCGATCGGTTGCAGCACGATCGACGTCGTCGAGCGCTATCCCAACGACTACCGGGTCGATGCGCTCACTGCGAACAGCAACGTTGACCGTCTGATCGAGCAGGCGCTTCGGCTGAAGCCTCGCTTTGTCGCCATCGGTGATGAAAAGCTCTACGGCAAGCTCAAGGACGGCCTCGCCGGCAGCGGTATCGCGGTCGGCGCAGGCCGCGCCGCCGTGATCGAGGCCGCGACCCGCCCCGCGGACTGGGTCATGGCGGCGATCGTCGGCGCCGCCGGATTGGAGCCGACATTGGCGGCAGTGCGCCGCGGCGCGATGGTGGGCCTCGCGAACAAGGAGACGCTGGTCTGCGCAGGCAGCTTCATGATGAAGGAGCTGACGAAGCACGGCGCGGTGATGCTGCCGGTCGATTCCGAGCACAGCGCGATATTCCAGGTGTTCGAATTCGACAAGCATGATGCGATCGAGAAGATCATTCTCACCGCATCCGGCGGGCCGTTCCGCACCAAGTCGATGGCCGAGATGACGGCGGCGACGCCGGCTCAAGCGGTGGCGCATCCAAACTGGTCCATGGGTGCGAAGATTTCGGTCGACTCGGCCACCATGATGAACAAGGGGCTGGAGCTCATCGAGGCGCATCATCTCTTCCGCATGCCCGAGGAGCGCATCGAGATCCTCGTCCACCCGCAATCGGTGATCCACAGCATGGTTGCCTACCAGGACGGCTCGGTGCTGGCACAGCTGGGTACCCCGGACATGCGCACGCCGATCGCCTATGCACTCGGCTGGCCAAAGCGGATCGCCGCACCCTCGGCGCGTCTCGATTTCGCCAAGGTGGCGCAGCTGACCTTCGAGGCGCCGGACCCGGTCCGGTTCCCCGCTCTGCGCCTGGCGCGCGAGGCGCTGAAGGCTGGCGGACGGGCACCGACCGTGCTGAATGCCGCCAACGAGGTGGCCGTGGCCGCCTTCCTCGCGGGGCGAATCGGCTTCATGGAGATCGCAAGGGCGGTAGAGGCGGTGCTGGAGCGCTTGCCCAACGCCGAGCTCGGCTCAATCGACGACGTGCTGGCGGCCGATGCGGAAGCGCGCAGGTTGGCGGAAACCCGCATCGCAACCCTTCGCCATAATTGAGACAGGTGCCTAACACATTGACGTGAAATCGTTTTCTGGGCTATCGACCGGCCCGATGTTGTGCTATTGAGGGCCGGCTGGCTGGCGTGGGGGCGCGAGGCCGGCGAGGCTGCCCGGACAATGAAATGGCAATCCTGAACCAAATCCAGCACTACGGCTTCTGGTTTCTCGTCGTCCTTACCGTTCTCGTCTTCATCCACGAGCTTGGGCATTTCCTGGTCGCGCGCCTTTGCGGCGTCCGGGTCGAGGTGTTCTCCATCGGATTTGGCCCCGAGCTGTTCGGTTGGACCGATCGCACCGGGACGCGATGGAAATTCAGCTGGCTCCCGCTCGGCGGCTACGTGCGCATGTTCGGCCAAGAAGGCAACGCTCTCGAAGGCGAGGCGGAGCGCCCGCTTACGCCGGCCGAACGCGCGGTCTCGTTTAAGGACAAGAGCGTCGCCCGGCGGATGGCGATCGTCGCGGCCGGGCCGGCGGCCAACTATCTCTTCGCGGTGGTCATTCTGGCGATCGTCTATGTCGCGGTGGGCAAGCCGCATACGGACCCCGTCGTCGGCGTCGTGTCGCCCAATTCCGCAGCGGCCGAGGCGGGTCTCCAGTCCGGCGACCGCATCCTCAGCCTCAATGGGTCGCGGGTCGACGAGTTCAGCGACATCGATGCCATCCTCCAGCGGAACCTCGACCAACCGCTGAGCATCGCGTTCGACCGCGCCGGCAAGCAATTCGAAGTGACGGCGCATCCGCAGATCGTCCTCGACAAGGATTTGTTCGGCAATCCCGTGCGGACTCCGCGGCTCGGCTTTGATCCACACATGGATCCGGTCGTGGACGAGGTGCAGCCCAATTCCGCCGCCGAGGCCGCGGGAATTCGGCCGGGCGATCGGTTCGTCGCTGTCAACGGAGTTCCGGTCAGCGAGTTCGCCCAGATCGTCACGGCCGTGCGGGGGAACATCGGCAAACCGCTCGTAATCACCATTGTTCGCGCCGGCCAGCAGCTGGTGGTGACGGCTTATCCCAAGATCGTCGAAGACAAGGACGCGTCCGGCAAGACCGTACAGACGCCGCGGCTCGGTATTACCGCGGGCGGTGCGCGACCGCTGATCAAGGTTGGTCCCGTTGAGGCGATTGCTTCAGCTGGCAAGGAAGCCTACACGCAGACGACAATGATCCTGACCGGGATCTGGCAGATGCTCTCGGGCCAGCGCTCTAGCGATGAGATCCGCGGCCCCGCCGGCATCGCGACCATGGCGGGCGACGTGGCGGCGCTCGGTTTCCTTCCCTTCACCTTGTTCGCGGTGACGCTGTCGATCAACCTCGGGCTGATCAATCTCTTTCCCGTGCCGCTGCTGGACGGCGGTCATCTCGTCTACTACGCCATCGAAGGCATTCGGGGAAAGCCGCTCGGTGAGCGTGTCCAAGAGCTGGGGCTGAAGATCGGGCTGGCTCTGGTCCTCAGCCTGATGCTGTTTGCCACTTGGAATGACTTGGTCTATCTGAAAGTCGTCGAACATTTGAAATCCCTGTTCATGTGATTGGGTTCTGGGGGAGATGGGGTTTCTGCGTCTAGCCGGCTTTTGCCTATTGTTCGTTCTGTGCCTGGGGGTCGTGCAGGGGGGGGTGAATTCCGCCGCGGCGCAGACCATCACCAGCGGCGATCCGATTCAGCAGGTCGTCGTCCAAGGCAACCAGCGCATTGAGGCCGATACCATTCGATCCTACATGGAGATAAACCCGGGCGATCTGTTCGAGGCTACGAAGATCGACACCGCTCTGAAGAACCTGTTCGCCACGGGCCTGTTCGCCGACGTGAATCTCCGGCGCGATGGCAACAACCTTGTCGTCTCGGTGGTGGAGAACCCGATCATCAACAAGCTCGCCTTCGAAGGGAACGACCGCATCACCGACGACCAGCTCAACAACGAGGTCCAGTTGAAGCCGCGGCAGGTCTATACCCAGACCAAGGTGCAGGCCGACGTGAAGCGGATCCTCGATCTCTACCGACGGAGCGGGCGTTTCGCGGCAACCGTCGATCCCAAGGTCATCAAGCTCGACCAGAACCGCGTCAATCTCGTCTTCGAGATCAAGGAGGGAAGCGTCACCGCGGTTGAGCGCATCGATTTTGTGGGTAACAAGGTCTTCTCCGACGGCAGTCTCCGAGATCAGATCGCGACCAAGGAAAGCGCTTGGTGGCGATTCTTGAGCACGACCGACAACTACGATCCCGACCGGCTGACCGTGGACAAGGAGGACCTGCGCAAGTTCTACCTCTCGCAGGGCTATGCCGACTTCCGTGTGCTTTCTGCAGTAGCCGAGCTCTCGCCGGACCAGGAGGCGTTCTTCATCACCTTCACCGTGGAGGAAGGCGAGCGCTACAAGCTCGGAAAGGTCGATATCAAGACGACGCTAAAGGACCTCGATCCGCAGGCGCTCAGGAACGACATCACGACCAGGGAGGGTGACTGGTACGACGCCAGCAAGGTCGACGACAGCGTCCAAGCCATCAGCGATCATGTGGGCAGCCTCGGTTATGCCTTCGTGGATGTGCGGCCGCGGATCGACCGCGACCCCAAGAAACACATCCTCAATCTTACCTACGACGTCCAGGAAGGACCAAAGGTCTACGTCGAGCGTATCGACATCTCCGGGAACGTACGCACCGAGGACAAGGTCATCCGTCGCGAGTTCCGCTTGGCGGAAGGCGACGCCTTCAGCACGGCGAAGCTGCAGCGCACCGAGCAGCGCCTGAAGAATCTCGGCTTCTTCGAGACGGTCGATATCACAACGGTTCCGAGCACCAGTCCGGACAAGACCATCATCAAGGTCAAGGTGAAGGAGCAATCGACCGGCGAGCTGACCTTCGGCGCCGGTTACTCCACCGATGTCGGTCCGCTCGGCAACGTCGGCCTGCGCGAGCGCAATCTTCTCGGCAAAGGCCAGGATATTAGAGCCGACATCACAATCTCGGGCAAACGCTCCGCGGGTTCGATCAGCTTCACCGATCCCTATTTCATGGATAAGGACATCAGCGCCGGATTCGACCTTTTCTTCCGGCGCCTCGACCCGGGACCTAACCTCGAGGACCAGGCCGGCTTCGCGTTGCGGATGGGCTACGACATCAGCGAGTACCTGCGGAATACTCTCTCGTATCAGTTCCGCGGCGACCGTATTTACCATGTGAGCAAGCATGCCGGCGATGTGATCTCCGACGAGATCGGCTGGAACTACTATTCGATCATCGGAAGCACGCTCACCTACGACCGACGAGACAGCATCATAGACCCGCGCGACGGTTACTTCGTGACCATGGACACCCACGTCGCGGGCCTGGGCGGAAACATCAAATACGCAAGCGGCGAGCTGCAAAGCGGCTACTACTTTCCGCTCACCAAGAACGTCACGCTGTCCACCACCAACGACGTCGGCTATATCCAACCGCTGTTCGGCGACTACCTGCACTATCCGGACGGATTCTTCCTCGGCGGCCCCGGCAGCCTGCGCGGCTTTGCCGCGCACGGGGTCGGCCCTCGCGATGAGCATTCCCGGACGAAGTACGGATCCATCGGCGGGCAGTTCATCTTTGACGGAACGGTTCAGGCGGCCTTCCCCCTGGGCTTGCCGGAGGAGTATCAAATCCGGGGCCGAGTCTTCGGCGACTACGGTCTGCTGACGGGATATGACGCGAAGAACGGTAAGCGCGATATCATGGACGACGGGGCGATCCGCGCCTCAGCCGGCTTCGGTATCACCTGGGTCTCGCCCTTCGGACCACTGGCCATCGACCTAGCCTATCCGGTGATCAGGAAGCAGGAAGACAAGACCCAGTATTTCAGTTTCAGTTTCGGAACCAATTTCTGACCGCCCCGGTTTCAGGAACCAGTTCCGGTCAAATCCCCACTTTCGGAGAATCTACGTGAATCGTCCCATCGTCTCGAATTGCCGCTTTGCCCGGTTTGTCCAGGTCGCGGTTGCGCTGGCCGGTATCGGCTGCGCCGTTTCGCCTGCCCTCGCACAGCAGACCCAACCGGCCGTGCCGACTTTCCAAACCCAACCGGTGGCACCGGCTCAACCCACTCAGCCCCAGCCCTCTGGGTCTCCATCTGGGGCGGCGATCCCAGTGGTGGTCGGCATTCTGGACACCGCGACAGTCCTGAACCAGTCCAGCGCAGGCAAGTCTTTGAACGCTCAGTGGGACGCCGCGGTGAAGGCGTTGAACGCGGATATGGACAAGAAAGAGGGTGCATTGCGCGCCCAGGCCCAACAGCTCGAGATGCAGCGCAGTGGCAATCCGCCCATGGCCCCGGCCGATTATGATGCAAAGCGCAAAGCGATCGAGGCCCAGGACGCGCAGTATCAGCAGGCCTACAACAGCGGCCGCCAAGCGCTGGAGGCCCAGCGCCAAAAGGCCACCGAAACCGTCGCCAACGCCGCCCGCAAGGCAATGCAGGACGCAGCGAAGGCGCACGGTCTGACGCTAATCATCGACCGCAGCGCGGCGCCGTACTCACCGCAGCCTTGGAACATCACCGAGGAAGTGATGCAGCGCTTGAATAAGATCTTGCCGAATATCAAACTCTAGGCGAGATGCCGGCGCAACGGTGCCGGATTAGAGACTTCGGCCATGGAACACCAGGCAGTGCCTAGAGTCAGCGCGACAACCTCCGTCGAGGCGGTGGCGGTCGATGTGAAGGGGATCATGCGCATGATCCCGCACCGGCCGCCTTTCCTGATGATCGAGCGGGTGGAACAGATGCGAGCCGACATCGAGGCGACCGGCGTCAAGCTGGTCTCGATCGGCGAGCCCTATTTTCAGGGCCATTTCGCCACCGATCCCGTAATGCCGGGCGTGCTGATCATCGAAGCCATGGCGCAGACCGCCGCGGTTCTCGTGGTGCACACGCTGGGCGCCGCATTCGAAGGCAAGCTGGTCTATTTCATGAGTGTGGACGATTGCCGGTTCCGCAAACCCGTGGTGCCGGGGGACGAGCTCCGCCTGATCGTCAAGAAGGACCGCAACCGCGGCATGATCTGGAAGTTTATCGGGGTCGCCATGGTGGGTGACCAGAAGGTGGCCGAAGCGACCTTCGCGGCCATGATTCGAGACACCTGATCGGAGACAAGGACGATGGCGAACCAGCTCCTCCACACCATGATCCGGGTCTTCGATCTCGAGAAGTCCATAGACTTCTACACCCGCCATCTCGGGATGAAGCTGCTGCGGCGCAAGGACTACCCGTCAGGGGAATTCACCTTGGCCTTTGTCGGCTATGGCGACGAGGACGACAATACGGTGATCGAGCTCACCCACAATTGGGGCCAGAAAACACCCTATGACCGGGGCAACGCTTTCGGCCACCTGGCGGTCGGCGTCGATGATATCTACGGCACGTGCGAGCAGCTGGCGAAGGAAGGCGTTTCCATTCCCCGGCCGCCGGGACCGATGAAGCATGGCGGTTCGGTGATCGCCTTCATCGAGGACCCCGACGGTTACAAGATCGAGCTGGTCCAGAATTGAGCGTCGTCGGATGGGCGTCGGCTTCATCCTGCATGCAAACGGAAAGGGCGACCAGACGGTCGCCCCAGACGGTCGCCCTTGTGCTTCGTAAACCGGCCGCAACCGAGGGTGTTGTGCTACAATGCGGGAGCTGTTTCGAGGCTCGTGCCACATCGTAAGATCACACAAGATCTTACACTATAGTGTGCGACCAATCAAGACCCTGCCGAGATCCTTGAAATCGCGCCAGAAAGCCCGGCAGCAGGACTGACAGATTACTTCCGCTTCTCAATCGGCACGTAAGGCCGCTCGCCGTAACCGGTATAGAGCTGACGCGGGCGGCCGATACGCTGCGTCGGATCTTCGATCATCTCCCTCCACTGCGCCACCCAGCCCACCGTGCGTGCCACCGCAAAGAGCACGGTGAACATCGAGGTCGGGAAGCCGATGGCCTGGAGGATGATCCCGGAATAGAAGTCGACGTTCGGGAACAGCTTGTGCGAGATGAAGTAGTCGTCGCTCAGGGCGACGCGCTCCAGCTCCATGGCAAGATCGAGCAGCGGCTCGTCGCGCTTGCCGAGCGCGTCCAGCACGTCGTGACAGGCCTGGCGGATCACCGCGGCGCGCGGATCGTAGTTCTTGTAGACCCGATGCCCGAAGCCCATCAGCCGCGTGTTGTCCTCCTTGTTCTTGACGCGTTTGATATAGGCGGGGACGGCATCCTTGCTGCCGATCTCCGCCAACATCTTCAGCACGGCCTCGTTTGCGCCGCCATGCGCGGGCCCCCACAGGCAGGCGATGCCGGCCGCGATGCAGGCAAACGGATTGGCGCCCGACGAGCCGGCCAGACGCACCGTGGAGGTGGAGGCGTTCTGCTCGTGGTCAGCGTGCAGGATGAAGATGGTATCCAACGCCTTGGCCAGGATCGGATTGACCTTGTACTCCTCGCACGGGACCGCGAAGCACATGCGCAGGAAGTTCGCCGAATAGCTCAGATCGTTGCGCGGATAGATGAACGGCTGGCCGATCGAGTACTTGTAGGCCATGGCGGCGAGCGTCGGCATCTTGG
>DATKMF010000164.1:0-2023 GCA_035542015.1 Candidatus Cybelea sp. | reverse complement strand
AACCCGGTGCTCTCGGAGAATCTCACCGGTCTTGCGCGGATCGTCCGCGCCGCGGTCAATCCGGCGCTGGAGAACGTGACGCTCTGGCACGAGCGCGACATCGCGCATTCCTCGGTGGAGCGCGTGTTCGGGCCGGATGCCACCATTGCCCTCGATTTCGCCCTGGTGCGTCTGACCGGCCTCGTCGACAAGCTGCTGGTCTATCCGGAGGCGATGCAGGCCAATCTCGACCGGTTCTCGGGTCTCGTGCATTCGCAGCGCGTTCTGCTGGCGCTGACCCAGGCCGGCCTCTCCCGCGAGGACGCCTATCAAGCGGTGCAGCGCAACGCCATGAAGGTCTGGCTCGAGGGCAAGGACTTCCTCGCGGAGCTGCAGCAGGATCCCGCCGTCGCCGGCAAGATCGCCGCAGCGAAGCTCGCCGAGAGCTTCGACCTCGGCTACCACTTCAAGCATGTCGATGAAATCTTCCGCCGGGTCTTCGGCGCTTGAGCCGCTGATTGCCTATTGCCGGCAGCACCCCGCGCCGGATGTCGACCTCGAGCGCTTCCTCCGCCACCTGAGCAGCGGCCTTTCCGCGATCGTCGATCGGCGCGATGCCGGTGTCGTGGGCGTGATCCTCGACCGCGCCCGGTCGCCGAGTGGCGCGGCACAGTTCCATGTCGTGGGGTCTGCTGCCTCGGCGATCGATGCCGCGACCGCCGAGGCCGTGCTCTACCAGGCCCTCGCCGCCGGACGAAAGCTCGGCCTTGCGGCGCTCGACCTCGCCATCGATGCGTTCTGGGCGCAGCATAGGCCGCTGCAGGAGGCGATGGGCATGCGCCTCGCCTATTGCGATCTCAGCATGCGCTCCAGCGACGGCGCCTGGGGTCCGGACGCCGAGTTGCCGGAACGATGCGCCTGGCACGATCTCACGCCCGATCGCATCGACGACTATCTGCGACTGCAAAAGGCCGCCTTCGCCGGGATTGACGGCATCTACGCGCCCGAGCCGGCGGAACAGCGTCGTGTGCTCGAGGCCGGCAAGGTGGCGGTCCGCATCCTCAGCGACGGCACACGGATCCTGGCGGCGCTCCGCTACCGTGCGGAGGACGCGTTCCTATATTCGCTGGTCCGCGATCCCGCCGCGAAGGGCAGGGGATTCGGCAGACTGATGCTGGACGAAGCCCGGCGTCGGCTCCCCGGCCGCGCGCTCACGCTCGACGTGGTCAGCAGCAACAGGCCGGCGCTCGATCTCTATCGCCGGCACGGCTTCGAAATCGTGCGCGAGCAGGACGTGCTGACGAAAACCCTCGGCGCCGCCTAAGAGGCGATCAGGCCTCCGCCTTCACCTGCGCGACGGCGTCGTGCATCAGCTCCACCATGTGCTTGCGGAGCCGGTGCTCGGACATATCGACGCCGTGCTGCTTAAGGTCGGCGAGCAGCTTATCCACCATCGCCTTGTCGCCGGGGGCGTCGATATCGGCCTTCAGCACGGCCCTGGCGTAGGTTTCGGCCTCGGCGCCGTGGATGCCCAGCAGATTCGCGGCCCAGAGGCCCAGCATCTTGTTCCGCCGCGAAGTCGCTTTGAATTCCAGCTCCTTGTCGTGCTTGAATTTGTTCTCGAAGGAAGCTTCGCGATCGTCGAAACCAGTCATCAGATACGTCTCCCAAGACGCGCCATTTTGGCGCTTGTTCCATAAACCTGCGGGTAAAATGGTTGGACGCTATCCCTGCGTCAAGTCTATAAGAATCCACTTCCAAGAGCGATCTGCCGCCGCGGATCGCACCGTCATTTGAAGGACATGCACCGGATCCATGTGCAGCGTCATCGTTCTGTTCAGGCCCGGTCATGATTGGCCCATTCTCTGGGCCAGCAATCGCGACGAAATGCTCGACCGCCCGTGGTCGCCGCCGGCGCGCCCTTGGGCGGATCGGCCGGAGGTGGTTGCGGGCCGGGACGAGCTCGCCGGCGGCACCTGGCTCGGCATCAACGATCTCGGCGTGGTCGCCGGCGTCCTCAATCGGCGGGATTCGCTGGGGCCGA
>DATKMF010000163.1:0-14375 GCA_035542015.1 Candidatus Cybelea sp. | reverse complement strand
GCTTTCGCGGCCATGCTCATCGCCACCGATGCCGCAAGTGCAACCGCAAGACTCGTCTTCATATTCATCGCGACCTCCCTATGTGGTCTGTTGTGATGTCGTCTGTTGTGGGGTGATATTACGACCTTGGATCGAGCTCCGCTCGCCTCATGTGGTGCACCATCCGCCATCGACATGAAGTATGGTGCCGTTGACCAGCGAGGCCGCCGGCGACGCGAGGTAGACGACGGCCCCGGCGACCTCCCTCGGCTCGCCGATCCGCCCCAAAGGGATTCGGGCCACCGTCCGCTTCAGAAATTCGGGATCGGAGAGCGCCGGCCGCGTGCCGTCCGTCCAGATGAAGGTCGGTGCCACGGCATTGACGGTGATGCCGTAGGGTCCCCATTCGTTGGCGAGGCAGCGCGTCAGGTGGTCGATCGCGGCCTTGGTCATGCAGTAGATCGGCTCGCCCTTCAAGGCCACCGACCCCGCCTGCGAGCTCATGTTGATGATCTTCCCCGAGCGCCGCGCGATCATCAGCCGGCCCACCGCCTGGGAGGTGAAGAAGGTCCCCTTCAGGTTCACCCGGAGTGTCACATCGAAATCCGGCTCGGTGACGTTCTCGGCGAGATTCTCCGGGCCGATGCCGGCGTTGTTGACCAGTACATCGATGCGGCCGAAATGCCGGTTCGCTTCGGCCACCGCCGCCGCGATCTCGCCCATCTCGGCGATATCCATCTGCAGCGGGAGCGCACGCCGGCCGAGCCGCTCTATCGCCGTCACCAGCGCATCGCCGGAAGCCTTGTCGCGCAGGCCGAGTGCCACGTCGGCGCCGGCATGGGCGCAGGCCAGCGCACAGGCGTGGCCAAGGCCGCGCGCGGCGCCGGTCACCAGGACCACCTGGCCGCCGAGATCGAAGCGTGGAAATTCCGACGTCGCTGCCGCCGACATGACCCTCCCCAAAGGCGTCGCGTCGTCGGGCATCAAATCACAGCCGATTAATTAAATCAAATTGATTGGCTTAAGTGCTCGGCCCATAGTCGGCCCATAGTCGGGTGAATCCGATGGGTTCGCGGCCCTGTGGTCGCGGTGCAGGGGAACCGGTCCAGCATGGAGCCGTCGCGCGGCATCGCCGGAACCAATCTCGAGCATGCGCGCTCGCACAACCGTCGGGTCGTGCTGGAGGCGGTGCGTCTGCATGGACCGCTGTCGCGTGCCGATATCGCGCGGCTGACCGCCCTCACCTCGCAAACCGTCTCCAACATCGTGCAGGAATTGGAAGACGGCGGGCTGTTGCAGGCGGCGGCCCCGCGCAGCGGCGGACGCGGGCAGCCGGCGACGCCGCTCTCGATCGATCCCGATGGCGCCTATTCGATCGGCATCGAGCTGGACCATCACGGCTTGACCGCGGTGCTGGTCGATCTCGCCGGCCAGATCCGCGGGCGCGTGGGCGCCGAAGTGCGCGATCCGCGTCCGCAGAGCGCCATTCCGCAGATGGTGCGCGCGATCCGCGACTTGCGGACCCGGTCCGCCGTTGACTGGTCGCGCATCCTCGGCGTCGGGCTTGCCATGCCCGGCCCCTTCAACGCCGCCGGCCGCAGCCTGATGGGCCCGACCAGCCTTCCCGGCTGGGACGATCCCGACGGCGCAGCGATCGCGCGGCGCATCGGCCTGCCGGTGATCCTGGAAAACGACGCGAAGGCGGCGGCGATCGGCGAGCACCTGCACGGTGCTGCCAAGCATCTGAGCAGCTTCGCCTTCATTTACCTGGGTATGGGGCTCGGCGCCGGCCTCTTCCTCGACGGCCACGTCTACAAGGGCGCCGGCCGCAACGCCGGCGAGATCGGGCATATGATCGTCGAGACCGACGGGCGGCCATGCCATTGCGGCAATCGCGGCTGCCTGGAGCAATATGTCTCGTTGCGCGCCGCCTATCAGGCGCTCGGCATCGCCCGCTATGACCGGGGCACGCCGGAGGAGCTGGTGCGGCGCCTGGACGCCGGCGAGCCCAGGATCATGGCCTGGCTCGCATCGACTGCTGCGCCGCTCCGGCGCGCGATCAACATGCTCGAAAGCCTGCTCGATCCCGAGACCATCGTGCTCGGCGGCGTGATGCCGCAGCCGCTCCTGCAGCGGATCGCCGACGCGCTACCCCCGCTCGCCGTCTCGGCCGCGGATCAGAACGACCGCGCGACGCCGCGTCTCGTGGTCGGCGCCGCCGGTCCCGATACGCCGGCGCTCGGCGCTGCCGCCCTGCCGATCTTCGACGAGCTCAACCCGCAGCTCAATCTCCTGCTAAAGAAGACCGGGTGAGCCCAAGGGGACGGATGTCATGAATCACGAAGATGCGGCGCGCGCCGCGGCGCTGCTGTGGCGGATCCGGCTGGAGCAGCGACGGATCGACGCCCTCCCGCCCGAGCTCCGGCCGGCGACGCTCAACGAAGGCTATGCGATCCAGGACGCCATGGTGGAGATCGCCAGGCAGCCCGTGGTCGGCTGGAAGATCGCCGCCACCAGCGCCGCCGGCCAGAAGCATATCGGCGTCACCGAGCCGCTTTCAGGCCGTCTCTTCCGCGACTTCGTTCTCACCGACGGTGCGCATCGCCCGGCGGCGCCGTTGCACATGCGGGTCGCCGAGACCGAGTTCGCGTTCAAGATGGGACGCGCCCTCCCGCCACGCGGCCGCGACTACGACATGGGCGAGGTCTGCGATGCGGTCGGCGCGCTCCATCTCGCGATCGAAATTCCCGATGCGCGCTATGAGGTGTTCGACACGATCGGCGCGCCCTCGATCGCCGCCGACGACGCCTTCGCCTCCTGGTTCGTGCTGGGGCCGGAGGTGCCAGGATGGCGCCGCTACGATCCGCCGAATCTCACCGTGCGCGGCGTCAAGAACGGCGCTGTGGTGGCGGAAGGGACCGGGGCCGCGGTGCTCGGCGATCCGAGAGTCGCGCTCACCTGGATCGCCAATCACCTCGCCCGGCGCGGCATCGGCCTCAAAGAAGCCGACATCGTCACCACCGGCACCTGGGTGAAGCCGATCGAGATCGCGCCCGGCGACACCGTGATCGCGGATTTCGGCCAGCTCGGCACCGTCACGGCGCGCTTCGATTGAGCCCAATTCAGCCCTCCCAATTGAGCGTGGCGACACGTCACAGCTTGTCCTCGAAGCTGTGATGCATCTGTCATCGTCCGGGACAATCTTTGGCGGCGCCTGAACCCCTCCCGGAGGCTCCTCTCATGAAGATTCGCTTCGCCGAAAACCGCGTCTCGCGCCGCCGCTTCCTGCGTGCCAGCGCCGCCACCGGCCTCGTGACTCTCGCAGCGCCGCGCATCAGCCGTGCCGCAGCGCGGCCAATGATCACCCATGGCATCCAATCCGGCGATGCGGGACCGAACAGCGCAATGTTGTGGTCGCGCACCGACCGGCCGGCGAACGCGATCTTCGAATGGGCGACCACCGACAGCTTCAAGGACTCGACCGTGCTGCCGAAGGTGGCGGCGCTACCGGAGGCTGACTTCACCGCCAAGATCCTGGCGACCGACCTTCCCGGCGACCAGGAGATCTTCTATCGCGTGAAGTTCCAGGACCTCTCCGACACGACGGTCGAGAGCGACCCGCTGCAGGGCCATTTCCGCACCGCGCCGGCCGGACTGCGCGACGTCTCCTTCGCCTGGTCCGGCGACACCGCGGGTCAGGGCTGGGGCATCGACGTCGATCGCGGCGGCATGAAGTGCTATTCGACCGTGCTGAAGCACGATCCCGACTTCTTCATCCATTCCGGCGACAACGTCTACGCCGACGGCGTGCTGAAGCCGGAGGTGAAGCTGCCCGACGGCACCACCTGGAAGAACCTGGTGACGCCGGAAAAGTCCAAGGTCGCGGAGACGCTCGACGAGTTCCGCGGCCAGTACAAATACAACTTCACGGACAAGAACGTGCTCGCGCTCTATCAGCAGGTGCCGGTCTTCGCGCAATGGGACGACCATGAGGTGATGAACAACTGGTCGGACTCGAAGGCCGTGCCCGACGCCTATACCGAGAAGTCGATCGCCGTGCTCTCGGCGCGTGCCGCCCAGGCGTTTCATGAGTACATGCCGATCCCGGACCTGCCCGAGGAGCCGCAGCGCGTCTACCGGAAGATCGCCTACGGGCCGCTGCTCGATGTCTTCATGCTCGACATGCGCCGCTATCGCGGCCCGAATGGGGACAACCTGCAGACCACCGAAGGCGGCGAGGCGGCCTTCCTCGGCGCGACGCAGCTCGCCTGGCTGAAGCGCGGCCTGTTGACCTCGAAGGCGACCTGGAAGGTGATCGCGGCCGACATGCCGCTCTCGCTCATCGTCTGGAACGACGCCACCAACATGAAGGGCTTCGAGGCGGTCGCCAATCACGACGACGGCAAGCCGCTCGGCCGCGAATTGGAGTTCGCCGATCTCTTCCGCTTCATGAAAGCGGCCGGCATCAAGAACACGATCTGGCTCACGGCGGACGTGCACTATACGGCGGCGCACTATTACAACCCGGACAAGGCGCAGTTCCAGGACTTCGACCCGTTCTGGGAGTTCGTCTCCGGCCCGATCCATGCCGGCACCTTCGGCCCCAACGACCTCGACCAGACCTTCGGGCCCGAGGTGAAGTTCGTGAAGGCGCCGGGCGCCGATCACCAGAACCTGAGCCCGGCCGCCGGCATGCAGTTCTTCGGCCATGTGAAGATCGCGGGTGCCACCGGCGTGATGACGGTGACGCTCCGCGACACGGATGACAACGCGCTATGGTCGGTGGATCTGGAGCCGCAGCGGGCTTAAAGGGAAAGATTCTAGTTCAACCGTCATGCCGGTACTTGGTGCCGGCATCCATGCCTCTCTTCGGTCGGTCAGGCGTGGATCCCGCGACCAAGTCGCGGGATGACGGCAAATGGCGGAGACTACAGCTCCACCACCTTGCCCATCCGCACCGACTGATCCGCGGCCAGTGCAATGCGCAAGCTGCGGACCGCGTCCGCCATGTGGTCGCCTAGGTCGGCATCCTCGCGGATCGCCTTCAAGAGATAAAGCTGCTCGCGCTCGCAGAGGTCGTCGTGGCTGGGCTCGTCCTGGGTGTCGAACATCTCGTCGCGCCGCGCCAGCGATCCGTCGGCTGCAAGCTCCGCGTGGTGCAGCAGGATGCGGTTGGTCTTGGTGTGGGTGTTGATGTCGGCGGATTTCGTGTCGGTGCCGCCGGTCTCCGCCATGACGATGGAGACGCTGCCTTTAGGCCCGATCACGTCCTTCACGAAATAGGCGGTCTCGCTCATCATCGGTCCCCACCCGGCCTCGTACCAGCCGACAGAGCCGTCCGCGAACACGACCTGGAGTTGGCCGTAGTTGTACATACCCTCCGGGATACCGGCGTTCGGCAGCCCGTCAGTCAAACGTGCGCCGATGCCATGGACGCGCTGTGCCTTAGCCCGCGTGATCTGGCACATGACGTCGAGATAGTGCACCCCGCAATCGACGATCGGCGAGAGGCTCTGCAACAGCTTCTTATGGTCCTCCCACTGCTTGCCGCTGCTCTGCTGATTGAGGTTCATGCGGAAGACCAGCGGGCTCCCCAGCGTCTTTGCGAGCTCGATGAAACGAATCCAGGAGGGGTGGTGGCGCAGGATGTAGCCGATCACCAGCTTGCGGCCGGTGCGCTTTGCGACCGCGACCACGCGCTCGGCATCGGCGACGGTGTCGGCGAGCGGCTTCTCGACGAAGACATGGGCACCCGCTTCCATCGCCACGATCGCGAACTCGGCATGGCTGTCGGACCAGGTGTTGATGGAGACGACATCCGGCCGGACGGCGTTCAGCGCTTCCCGATAGTCGGCGTAGCGCGGCGCTCGCGCGAGCTCCGTCGGCAGCGTGCGATCGGCGATGCGGCGCTCGCAGAGGCCCGCGACTTCGAACCCGTCGATCCGCGCATAGGCCTTGGCGTGCGACATGCCCATATTGCCGAGGCCGACCACGAGAACGCGCAGCGCCTTGCTCATTTCGTCTCCTCATCCTGACGCGCGCCGGAAATCCAGCTCGCCTTGACCCGATAGTCCGCATCGAGCAGCACCAGATCGGCGCGATAGCCGGCGGCGATCCTTCCGAGCTCCCGATCGAGCCGAAGAAATTGGGCCGGGTGGAACGCCGCCATGCGCAGCGCTTCCTCGATGCCGACGCCGAGCTCGCGGACCGTGTTGCGCACGGCGCTCGCCATGTCGAGATTCGAGCCGGCGAGCGTACCGGTCTCCCCGAGCAGGGCCCCGTCCCTGAGCACGATGTGCTCGCCGAGGAGCTCGAAGCTTTGGGCGTCGCTGCCGACCGACGGCATCGCGTCGGTCACCAGGATCATGCGCTCGGACCCGCGCGCCGCCAGCGCGACGCGCAGCGACGTGACCGAGACATGGTGCAGATCGACGATCAGGCCGCACCACAGCGCCCGGTCGTCGAGCGCGGCACCGACCGGGCCGGGCTCGCGGCCCATCAGCGGCGGCATGGCGTTGAAGAGATGGGTGACGCCGGTCAAGCCCGCTTGCTGCGCGCGGCGGATGGTGGCGACGTCGGCCTTGGTATGACCGGCGGCGACCACGATACCGGACTTGGTCAGGCGCACGATCGCTTCCGGCTCGACCTTCTCCGGTGCGACCGTCATCAGGATCCGCCCGCCCATCGGCAGGTCGATCAGCGCGATGTCGTCCTCGCCGATCGGGCGCATCAGCTGGGCGCGATGGATGCCCTTGCGCTCGGGATTGAGGAACGGTCCCTCGAGATGGATGCCGAGCAGGCCGGGCACGCGCTGCTGGAGGGCGGCACCGGCGGCGGCGATCGCCTCGGCCATGTGCTCGCGCGTGTCGGTGATCAGGGTCGGCAGGAAGCCGGTCGTGCCGAACCGGCGATGCGCCGCGCCGATCGCGCGAATGCCCTCGATCGTGCGTGCCTCGTTGAAGAGCACGCCGCCGCCGCCGTTGACCTGGATGTCGATGAAGCCCGGCGCTAGCAACCCCTCGATGCGTTGCACCTCGGCGCCGGCAGGAAGGGCATTATCGGGAACGACCTTCTCGATACGGCCATCCGCAATCACGACTGCGCTTGCATCCCTGATGCGTTCGCCGTCGAAGACGGTGGCACCGGTCAACGCCACTGCCATCACACGGTCTCCGTGACCTTGCGGAGATAGGGCGGCCGGTCGGGATCGCGGCCGCGCGCCCAGGCGAGGCGCTCGACCAGGAGATAGAAGCTCTGGATCAGCAGGATCGGCGCCGCGAAGGGATCGGCATCGGCCACATGCGGCAGCGAGATGGCACCCGGCGCCTTGTCGCCCGCGCCCGCCGCGACCACCGGCACGCCACGACTCGCGAGGCCGCGCAGGATCTTCAGGATCCCGCTCTCGGACCGGTCGGGCTGCAGGAAGGCCATCACTGGAAAATCAGGGCCAGGCAGTGCGAGTGGCCCGTGCATCAGCTCCGCGGAGCTCATCGCCTCGGCATGCAGGCCGCAAATCTCCTTGAGCTTCAAGGCGCCCTCCTGCGCGATGCCGAAGCCGGGACCGCGTCCGATCACGAAGAGGTTGCGCGCATCCCGCAGCACCGGCTCCGCCGCCGACCAGTCGAGATCGGCGGCGCGTTCCAGGTCCTCCGGCAGGCGCTCCAGCGCAAGATGCAGATTCGCATCGTCGGACCAGTGGGCGATGATCTGCAGGATCGCGGCGAGAGAGGCGACATAGGATTTGGTGGCCGCGACGCTGCGCTCGGGTCCCGCCAGCAACGGCAGCATGATCTCGGCGTTCTTGGCCAGCGGCGAATCGGCGTCGTTCACCAGCGCCACGGTCAAGGCTCCGGCCTTGCGCGCGGTCTCCGTGAGCGAGAGCAGATCGGGGCTGCGGCCGGACTGCGAGATCGCGAGAAACAGCGCACCCGCCATGCGCGGCGCAACGCCGAAGACCGAGCTCACCGATGGCCCGACGGACGAGGTCACCAGGCCCTGGCGGATTTCCAGCAGATACTTCGCATAGGTGCCGGCATTGTCGGAACTGCCGCGCGCGCAGGTGACGGCAAAAGGCGGCGGCGATTTCTTGAGCCGCGCCGCCAATTCGACGCAGCGCGCACGATTGGCGGCGAGCATGCGCGCGACGACACTCGCTGATTCCAGCGCCTCCGCACGCATCTGGCTCTCGGGCATGGCGCTCTCCTATTCCGGATTGGGCGGGCCGAGGCTGAGCTCGGCCACGAAGTCGTAGGCATCGCCACGATAGTAGGAGGAGGTGAACTCGACGGCGAAGCCGTTCTCGTCGAAGGACCGACGCTCGATGTAGAGCGCGGCGGTCCCGGGAGCAACCTGCAGCAGGTTCGCCTGCTCGGCGTTCAACAGCACCGCATGCAGGCGCTGCAGCGCACGCCGGGGCGCCGCGCCCCCGGCAATCAAGACCGCATAAAGCGAGCCTTGCACAGCTTCCGGATCGGGCAGCAGCCGGTTCGGCACGACCGCATGCTCGATCGCCATCGGCACCTCGTCGGCGGTGCGCAGGCGATCGACCCGGCTCACCAGCTCGCCCGGCGAGAGCCCCAGCGCCATCGATTCCTTCGGCGTCGCCGGGCCCACCGCGCGCCCGAGGAAGACCGCACCGGGCTTCATCCCGCGCGAGAGCATGTCGTCGGTGAAGCTGGAAAGCCGCGACAGCGGCTGCTCGACCTGGACCGCCGGCGCGATGAAGGTGCCGGAACCCCAGCGCTGCACCAGCATGCCCTTCTCGACCAGGCCGGCGAGCGCCTTCCGGACCGTGACGCGCGAGATGCCGAGCTGGCGGGAGAGATCGCGCTCGCTCGGCAGCGCCTCGTCGGCCCGCAGCCGGCCCGAGCGCACCGCCTGCTGGATCAGGCGCTGGAGCTGCAGGTAGAGCGGCGTCGGGCTGCTCTCGTCGAGGCTGCCGGCATCGCGGAAATCGTGCTCCGCGGTCTCGCTCACGCCGGCACTCCCGCGCCTACGGTCTCGCGTGCGAGCCGCAGCGCGCCTTCGACCGCATCGCCTTCCGGTGCGGCGAGCTTCGCCTGGATCTCCTGGGGCAGAAAGGGCCGCATCGGCTCGGCGAGGCCGCCCAACAGGCAGAGGTTCGGCGCGCCCACGTCCAGCAGCCGTTTTGCCATGCGCGCGAGGCCGGCGGCGGCGGCCTCGATCACCGCGACGCCGAGCGCGTCACCGCGCCTGGCATGCTCGAGCACCTGCGGCGCAAGCTTGGCGAAATCGGTCGGCCGCGCCGCATCGGCCCAAGTGACGATCTTGGAGGGATCGTTGTCGAACCGCGCCAGCAGCGCCGCAGCGAGTGGCGTCATCGGCACGATTCCGTCATGAGCCCAGATCGCGCGGCGGATCGCATGGACGCCGATCTCGTGGCCGCTGCCCTCGTCGGAGATGACGTTGCCCCAGCCGCCGACGTTCCAGCGTTTGCCCCCGACCACGGCGAGACCCGCCGACCCGGTGCCGACGATCAGGATCGCGCCGTCGCGCCCGGCGAAGGCGCCGAGCCAGGCGATATAGGCATCGGTGTCGATCGCGACCCGCGCGAAGGGATGCGGCTCCGCCAAGAGCTGCTGGCGGCGCGCGGCATCGATCGCGCCGGCCATACCGAGGCCAGCGGCGCTGCCGTCGAGCGCCAAATCCGGCAGACCCGCGGCCGCGGCCGCCGCCCGCGCCGCCTCGACGACCGAGGCCATGGCGGTCTTGGCGCCCAGCCGGGCGTTGGCCGGACCGCCCTTCCCCTCGCCGATCAGGCGGCCCGCATGGTTGCGGATCCTGGCCCGGCAATGGGTACCGCCGGCATCGATGCCGATCAGAAGGTGGTCTGCCATGGACTGGCGGCGCTCCCAGAAACATCGCCGAGTCGATAATGCCAGTTTAGAGCCAGCACGGGAAGTACTGATCGAAATTGACAGGCTGGATAATACCAGCATAATATCAGTTAGGGAAGGCAAGGCTGGAACGACAGCCAATGACGGCAGGAACCGAAACCTGGTCGCCGCGCTATCGCGGCCTCGACAGCTGGGACGATCCGGACATCCTGGATGCGTTCTGGGAAGGCCAGGCACGCGCCATCGCCGCCGTCAAACCCGCTTTGCCCTCGATCGCCGCCGCCGCCCGGGCTCTGGCCCAGCGCCTCGCGACCGAAGGGCGCCTGGTCTATGCCGGGGCCGGCGCCTCCGGCCTGCTCGCCGCGGGCGATGCGATGGAGATCGGCCCCACCTTCAATTTCCCCGATGAGCGCGTGCATTGCCTGCTGGCGAGCGGCACCGAGATCGGCCCCGGCATGCGCGGCGATGTCGAGGATCATGACGGCCGTGCCCGTGCCGAGACCGAGGCGCTCGGGCTCGGGCCCAAGGATGCGATGATCGCAGTCGCCGCCAGCGGCTCCACGCGCTTCACGCTGGCGGCGCTGGAGACGGCGCGTGCCGCGAAGGCACTGACCATCGCCATCGCCAACAACCCCGGCGCGCCGATGCTCAAAGCGGCGGACCATGCGATCCTGCTCGACACCGGCCCCGAGGTGATCGCGGGCTCGACGCGCATGAATGCCGGCACGGCGCAGAAGGCGGCGCTCAACCTGCTCTCCAGCCTCACCATGATCCGCCTCAACCGGATTCATGACGGGCTGATGGTCGATCTCCGGGTGCAGAACGCGAAGTTGCGCGAGCGGGCGATCGGCATTCTCATGCACATCACCGGCGCGGGCAGGGACGCGGCGGCGCGCGCCCTCGACGCCTGCCAGGACCGCATCAAGCCGGCCGCCCTGGTCCTCGCCGGCCGCACCACGGCGGAGGCCGAACGAATCCTCGAGGCGCATCACGGCAATCTCCGCGCAGCACTCGAAGAGCCGAAGACCATCAACCTGCAACGAAAACAAGGGAGCTGAAGATGACGACGAGAGACGACGGATCACGGCGACTGACCCGCTCGGCCGCGTTGGCCGCGACGGCCATCGCACTAGTCACCCTTGCGGGCGGCATTGCGCGCGCCGACACGACCTTGACGATCGAGAGCTGGCGCAACGACGACTCCGACATCTGGAACAAGCAGATCCTGCCCGCCTTCATGGCGAAGCACCCGGACATCAAGGTCACCTTCAAGGGCTATCCGCCGACCGAATACAATGCGGCGCTGAACACCGAATTGGCCGGCGGCACCGCGGCCGACATCATCACCTGCCGGCCGTTCGATGCGTCGCTCGACCTCTACAAGAAGGGCAATCTGCTGAAACTCAACGACACCCCGTCGCTGAAGAACTTCTCCGACGTGGCGAAAGCCGCGTGGACGACCGACGACGGCAAGGACACGTTCTGCATGCCGATGGCGTCGGTCATCCACGGCTTCATCTACAACAAGAAGATCTTCGACGAGCTGGGCCTGACCCCGCCGAAGACCGTGGCGGAGTTCCACGCCATGCTCGACAAGATCAAGCAGAACGGCAAGTACACGCCGATCGCCCTCGGCACCGCCGACCAGTGGGAAGCCGCGACCATGGGCTTCCAGAACATCGGCCCCGACTACTGGAAAGGCGAAGAAGGCCGCAAGGGGCTGATCGCCGGCAAGGAGAAGTTCACCGACCCGCAATACGTCGCGGTCTGGAAGGAGCTCGCGAGCTGGGCGCCCTACATGGGCGACGGCTATCAGGCGCAGAAATACGCCGATACCCAGAACCTGTTCCAGCTCGGCCGGGCCGCGATCTATCCCGCGGGCTCGTGGGACATTCCTCTCTTCGAGCAGCAGCATGAGTTCACCTTCGACGCCTTCCCGCCGCCGCAGCCGGAAGGCACGAGCAAGTGCTACATCAGCGATCACGTCGATATCGGGATGGGCATCAATGCAAAGTCGAAGAATGTCGACGCCGCCAAGACCTTTATCGACTGGGTCGGATCGGCGGAGTTTGCCGGCCTCTACGCCAACGCGCTGCCCGGCTTCTTCCCGCTGACCCAGGAGCACGTGGACATCAAGGATCCGGTGGCGCAGACCTTCGTCGGCTGGCGCAAGGACTGCGAGAGCACGATCCGCAACTCCTACCAGATCCTCAACCGTGGCACGCCGAACCTGGAGAACGAGCTCTGGGCGGTCAGCGCGAATGTGCTGAACGGCACGCAGACGCCGGAGGCGGCGGCCCAGCAGATCCAGAAGGGCCTGGACGGCTGGTACAAGCCCGGCCAGAACTGAGCTAGATTGTAGCACACGCGGGTCGCGGTATCGTCCGCGGCCCGCGCTTTGTTTGAGTTTGACGCCAGCGTCGGAGATAGCATCCCCTCTCCCCCTTGAGGGAGAGGGTTACGGAGCGTTAGCGAGGCGAAGACCGGGCTTACGCGCAGTCGGGTGAGGGGTCGAAGACCCCAGCCACAGGGGAACGACACGGATGGCGGAAGCGATCGAAACAGTGGCGATGGGCGCCGACACGACCGTGGGCCGACGCAAGCGGCCGACCCACATCGTCGTCTTCCTGGCTCCCGCCCTCGTGGTCTACACGATGTTTTCGGTCTATCCGCTGCTCGACACGATCTGGCTCAGCCTCTATGCCACCGACGACACCGGCCAGGCACATTTCGTGGGCTTTGGCAACTTCCTCACCCTTCTGACCGATCCGGTCTGGTCGGCGCCGTTCTGGAACGCATTCCGCAACAACCTGGTCTTCTTCGCGATCCACATCACCGTGCAGACTTCGATCGGCCTCGCGCTCGCGTCATTGCTCAGCCTGCCGAACCTCAAGGGCGCCAGCGTCTATCGCACCCTGCTCTTCATGCCGACCATGCTGTCGGTGGTGATCATCGGCTTCATCTGGCAGCTGATCCTCTCGCCGCTCTGGGGCATCGCCCGCAACTTTCTCGCGACCTTCGGCCTCGCCAGCCTGTTCCATCCCTGGCTCGGCCAGGAGAGCACCGCGCTCATCACCGTCTCGCTGATCTCGGTCTGGCAGTTCGTCGGCATCCCGATGATCCTGATCTATGCCGCCCTGATCAACATCCCCGATGATCTGATCGACGCGGCGACGGTCGACGGTGCGCCCGCCTTCCACATCTTCTGGCGCATCCGCCTGCCGCTGATCTATCCCACGCTCGGAGTGGTCTCGATCCTGACCTTCGTCGGCAATTTCAATGCCTTCGACCTGATCTATGCGATGAAAGGCGCGCAGGCCGGCCCGAACTATCACACCGACATCCTGGGCACCTTCTTCTACCGCACGTTCTTCGGCTACCAGCTGCAGACTGGCAACCCGACCATGGGCGCCGCGGTGGCCACCATGATGCTACTGATCATCCTGGTGGGCGTGCTGATCTATCTCTTCGGCGTGCAGCGCCGGCTGCAGCATCATTTGGCGTGACGGAGAGCCGGAAGCCATGGCCCGCCACCGCACCGTCAACCGCGTCGCCGTTTACACGGCCCTCACCTTCTACACCCTGATCGCGACTTTTCCGATCGCGCTGGTGATGGTGAACTCGTTCAAGGATAAGGCGGCGATCTTCGGCAGCCCGCTTTCGCTGCCCGGACCCTCCAGCTTCACGCTGATCGGCTTCCAGCAGGTCATGGAGAAGGCGGACTTCGTCCTCTACTTCACCAACAGCATCATCGTCACCGTGGTCTCGCTCCTGCTGGTCGTGCTGACCGGCGCCATGGCGGCCTGGGCGCTGGGCGAATACCGTTTCAAGGGCAACACCTTGCTCGCGCTCTACATGGCGATCGGCATCATGGTGCCGATCCGTCTCGGTACGGTCAGCATCCTGAAGATGGTCGTGGCGATGAACCTGATCAACACGCTGACCGCCCTCATCCTGGTCTACACCGCCATGGGTCTGCCGCTCGCGATCCTGATCCTCGGCGAGTTCATGGCGCAGATCCCGCGTGACCTCAGGGAGGCCGCGCGCTGCGACGGGGTCAGCGAATACACGATCTTCACCGCCGTGATCCTGCCGCTAATCCGCCCGGCCGTCGCGACCGTCGCCGTCTTCACCATGGTGCCGATCTGGAACGATCTGTGGTTCCCGCTTATTCTTGCCTCAGGGGACGGCAAGCAGACCATCACCCTGGGCGCCCAGCAGTTCATCGGGCAATATGTCACCAATTGGAATGCGGTGCTCTCGGCCCTCACTCTGGCGATCGCGCCCATCCTGGTGCTCTACGTGCTGTTCTCGCGCCACCTGGTGCGCGGCCTCACCATGGGCGCCGTCAAATGAGAAAGAGAAGGAACCATCCTCATGGCTGACGTCTCGCTGCGCGGCATCTCGAAGTCGTTCGGGCGCGTCGAGGTGCTGCACGACATCAACCTCGAGGTGAAGGACGGCGAGTTCGTCGTCTTCGTCGGCCCTTCGGGTTGCGGCAAGAGCACCGCGCTCCGCATCATCGCCGGCCTCGAGGAG